>JAEMSV010000105.1 GCA_016462625.1 Solirubrobacteraceae bacterium
CCTCCAAGGCGCAGCTGCACAGGAGATCTCCGGCATCACGCCCGAGACGAAGCTCACGCCCGAGGAGGTCGACTCCTACATCGTCGACTGCGGGCTGTACCGCGAGGGGGAGCGTCTCGGCGGCAAGATCTCCCTCGAGAGCGCCCTCCAGCGCGCGCGGGACTGCGGTGACGGGTTCGCCTGGATCGGCGTGCAGGATCCGAGCCCCGAGGTCGTGCACGTCATCGCCGAGCACTTCGGGCTCCACCCGCTCGCCGTCGAGGACGCGATCCACGCCCACCAGCGGCCCAAGCTCGAGCTCCACGGAGACTCGGTCTTCGCCGTCCTGAAGACCGCGCGGTACGTCGACTCCGAGGAGCTCGTCCACATCGGCGAGCTCATGGTGTTCATGGGCAAGCACTTCGTCGTGACCGTCCGCCACGGTCACGCCAGCCCGCTGACCGGCGTCCGCTCCGATCTGGAAGCCCACCCCGACCTGCTGAGCATCGGACCGAGCTCGGTCCTCTACGCGGTGATCGACCATGTCGTCGACGACTACGCCGCAGTGCTCGCGGGGCTCGAGCAGGACATCGACGAGATCGAGGTCGAGGTCTTCTCGGACACCAACTCGAACCGCGCCCAGCGGATCTACCGCCTCAAGCGCGAGGTGCTCGAGTTCCGCAAGGCGGTCAAGCCGCTGATCGAGCCCGTCGCCCAGCTCGCGTCGTCGAGCCCCGGCCTGCCCGTGGACCCGCGGACCGAGCCGTACTTCCGCGACGTGCAGGACCACCTCATCCGCGACGGCGAGCGGGTCGCGGCGCTCGACGAGCTGCTGACGAGCGCCCTGCAGGCCAACCTCGCGCAGCTGTCCATGCGTGACAACCGCGACATGCGCCGGATCTCTGCCTGGGTCGCGATCGGCGTCGTGCCGACGATGGTCTTCGGGCTCTACGGGATGAACTTCGACCAGATGCCCGAGCTCGGCTGGGACCTCGGGTACCCGGCCGTGCTCGTGTTCGTCGCGGTGGTCTGCGGCGCGCTGTACTGGCGGCTGCGAAAGGCCGGCTGGCTCTAGCTCACTGACGCTCGACGTCGCGGCCCCGGCCGCCGTCGAGCCTGTCGCGGCCGGCACCACCCTCGAGCCGGTCGTCCCCGTTGCCCCCTGAGAGGCGATCGCGGCCGGGTCCTCCGACGAGCCGATCGTCGCCAGTGCCGCCGGCGATCCGATCATCGCCGCCCAGGCCGTATACGACGTCGTCTCCCCCCAGACCGTGGATGACGTCGTCGCCGGGCGTGCCGACCAGGACGTCGTCGCCGGGCGTGCCGGTGATGACATTCGACGTCGGCTCGCTCCGGTCGCGCCCTTCCGGCGGAGGCCCCTCGGGCCGGGGCGGCCCGTCCTGGCCGCGCGGCGGGACGGGAAGCACGGGCGGCGGCGGATCGTCGTCGTTCGCCGAGGCGACCGAGATCGGCCCGGCGACCAGCAGGGCGGCAAGAAGCGCGGCGATGATCCGGTCACGCGTCATGTCCCGACCCGCCTGACCGCGCTGGTCCGCCCACCGGAGCGGACACGCACGTCACCCCGCCCGCGCAGGGCGATTCGCAGCTGCACGGGCACATCGGCGCTGGCGACCGTGCGACACCCGGCGCGCCGCCACGCCCGGCGCCCGGCGGGGCGAGCCTCGACGCAGACGCGCTGTGCACCCTGTGCGGGCATCGCCCAGATCCCGACGTGTGCGCGTGACTGCCGCAGCGCATCGACCGGGAGCGCCCAACCGCGCAGCAGCGGCTTGGGCGATCCGTCGGCGTGGAGCAGGCCGGCCGGGCGCTCAGTCGAACGGTCGGTGAAGAAGTGCCACGCCACGATCGAGGCGCCAGCAAGCCAGAGGCGGTGCAGCGCGCGGCCGACCCACGCGGCCTGCAGCCGGGAAGGAACGCCGCCGGCCCCCGTGGTCCAGTTCAGCTCAGTGATCCACAGCTCAGGCGCGCCGCGGACAATGCCGGCGCTCCGCGCCGCGCGGACCGCGGCGGTCACCTTGCCGATGTCGGCGATCGCGACTTCGCTCGCGAGGGCGGCGGGACGGTCGGGGTCACCTGTGGAGAGTGGATGGAACGCCACGGCGTCCAGCAGCGGCGGGTCGGCACAGCGCGGACGCGCAGGAGCACCCGCCGCATCCAGGCACAGGAAGGCCCGAAGGAATCGCATCGGCGTCATCCGCCCCACCCCGTCCGTGGGTTCGCCGATCGGCGCCAGGCCGGCGGACGTGACGCGCGCGTCCGGCTGGACCGCCTTGACCGCGCGGTAGAACGCGTTGTGCATTCGCCTGTAGTGGGCGGGCGCCCACGGGATCCAGTGGCCGGCGCGGGCCGTCCACTGGGGCGCGAGGTACTGCGGGAGGTTCGGCTCGTTCCAGCTCTGCCACAGGCGGACGCGCGGAAGGACCCCATCCGCCGTGGCGAAGCGTCCTGAATAGCGGACGGTGAGCGCGTGCGCATACGCGGCGAGTGCGCTCGGTCGCACGCCCCACGAACCGCGGGCGGCAAACCGGTAGCGCGGGGCCGCCTCGGCGTAGTGCGGCGCGTGTGAGACGACGATGAGGACGTCGGCACCCGCGGCGACGGCGGCGCGAACGGCGCGATCCAGGCGCGTGAAGTCATAGGCGGGGTCCGTCGGATTCGCGCCGTCAGCCGGCGGGAGGCCCGGCAGCGTCTCGTTCCAGTTGGCCGGGATCCGCACGACCGATCCGCCGGCTGCGCGCATCGAGGCGAGCAGCCGCTGGTGGTCACCACCCGGCGGCCGGAGCAGGGCGACTCCGTCGGAGAAGCCCCGGCGAAGCGGCGTGTCCGCCGCCGCAGGCGCGGCGGCGGACACGGCAAAGGCGGCGGCGAGCGCCACGACAACACTCGCGCGGCGCACCGGCTACTTCTTCAGCGTGAGCTTGGCCTGGCTCGGCGTGCTGGTGTTGCCCGCGAGATCCTTCACCGTGGTGACGAGGATGGCCTTCACGGTGCGCTTGCCCTTGATGGCCTTCTTGCCGGCCTTGGTGGCCTTGATCTTGACCTTCACCTTGCCGGCGACCTTCGAGACCGTCGAGCCCTTGGCGAGCAGGACCGGCTTCGCCTTCTTCTTGCTCTTGGCGGCCGTCTTCGCGGTGAGCTTGGCGCCGTTGTTGAGGAACAGCTGCTGCGTGACGGTTCCGGGCTCGTTGATCGTGACGGTGGTGCTGAAGCCCTTGATGAGGAAGTTCGCCAGCTTCAGCGCGTTGCCCTTGGGCAGGACGGCCTTGCCCACCGTGGGCTTGGTCGTGTCCGGGGCCGGGGTCGGCTTCGGCGCGTCGACGGGCGGCACGGGGCACGCGGCGACGGCCGAGCTCGAGTAGATCTCGATCCACGCGTTCGCGCCGGTCGTGTCGGTGACCCTGAGGGTCTGGACCATCAGCAGGAAGCGGCCGGCCGTCAGGGCGCGCGGGAACTGCCCGCTGAACGTGCCGGTGCCGGAGGTGCCGAGCTTGCCGTTCTGGTAGGTCCCCTTCATGTACTCGCTCAGGGAGCCCGTCTCCTGGAGCCAGATCTCGCTGTCGCCGGTCCGCTGACCGCTGAAGGCCGTCTGGCCGACGCAGGTCGTCGCGTCCAGGCTCGGACGGCCGTCATACGTGTAGCTCAGGATCGTGTCGCCGGTCGTCGTGTCGAGGACGTTGAACACGTCGCCCGACTTGACGGACACCGAGCCGCCCGTCTGGCTGGTCCGCGTCTGCGCGGCGATCTCGACGCCCCCGCGCAGCTGGACCGTGCGCACGTTCTCACCCGTCGCATCGCGGGAATCGGATGCACCACCGAAGCCGCCGGTGGCGTCAGCCGGGAGGTAGGAGAACTGTCCGGCGGGGAACGTGCTGAGCTGGAGGCCCGTGGTGGCATTCGCGGCCGGAGCGCACACGGCACCGGCCGCCGCGCCCAGCGCGAGGGTGACGGCGAGACGCCGTCGAGAGACAACAAACGACATGAACAACCTTCTTGAGGTAGACCAGCGATTGACGAAAGGCAGCGCGTGAGCACCGCTGGCTGGGCCTGCCAAATGTCCGCGCAGGGCTGGAGGGGCGCACGGGTCCATCCCGTACGCCGAACGCTCAGTAGCCCTTCCCCCGCAGACGGCGATCTTCCGCCGTACCCATCGGGGTCTTCGGACTCAAGAACTCTGAACTTGAACAGATGTCCAAATTTTCGTCCCGGGTACGACCCGGGACGATGGTCGCCGCCTACGCGGCGATCCGGTCGCGCTCCGGACTCACGACCTTGCGCAGCGAGCGGCGCGACGCGGTGACGCGGTCCTCCGGCGCGGTGCCGTGGAACCGGCGAGCGTGCTCGCGCTGGACGTGCGCACGGACCACCTGGAACTCCGTCGTCGGCATCTCGAGCAGCGAGGCCCCACCGATGACCGGCTCGCCCTCGGGGTGGACCACAGGCTCCTCATCGCCACCGTCGGCGAGGCGCACCACGCACAGCAGCGCGAACCCGCACAGGGCGCCCGCGACGGCGTTGCCGAGGGCGAGGGTCGTCGCATGCAGGCCGACGAGATTGACGTAGCCCATGATCGCGTTGACGGAGATGCCGACGGTCCAGCCGGCGGCCGACTGGCCGGCGGAGGATCCGCTGTGCAGCATCGAGATGATCTGCGGGATGACGCCGAAGAGTCCGGCGATGACGGCTGCGGTGGAGAGAAGTGAGATGAGCATCGTGCTTGGGTCTGGTTTCGGGGTGGCGGAGGCGACCGCGCGGCGCAGTCCAGCGCCGGGGTCAGATCAATGAGCGAGCAGAAAGGGCCGCTCGACGAGGCCCCGCGGTGGCGGGGAGATTCGGGCGGCCCTTGGCTGGGAGCTGGCCTCGCACTCCCAGTGGGTCTTACGTGTCGCGTGGGCTTGGATATCCCCCGCGGAGGCCGGTCTGTGATCCCAGTATCGGCCATGCCAAACCAGACTCGACCGTCGTGTGATGACGTGCACAGGTTCGGCGCGATCGGGCTCGCTTCGCCTGGACGTCTGTTCTGCCGGAACACGGGTGTATGCAACCGCGTTCGACCGGGTGTCGAAGGCGGCTGCCCCCATGTCGGACCGCGTGTATCTCGGCGGGTCTACGTGCCGCGAATAGCGTTCGGACCCGACATGGACACCGAATTGCATACAGCGTCCGAGGCCCTCGCGGAGTCGGTCTCCCGCCTCGCCGCAGCCCGCCCCGTCATCGTCGACGTCGTCCCGGCCAGCGAGGTGAGCGCGCACCATGCGGCCGGTGGCGTCTCGCACGCCGGCCCGCCGATCGCGCCGTCGCAGATGTGCCCGCCGATGCGCGCCGCGCTCGGCGCCGCGCTGTACCTGGAGGGCGCCGCCGGCACCCCCGAGGAGGCGATCCAGCTCGTCGAGGACGGGCAGATCGCCCGCAAGCCGAACCACGAGGTCGGTGGCGTCGGGCCGATGTCGGGCATCGTCACGGGCTCGATGCCCGTGTGGGTGGCGAAGGACGAGGCGACCGGCAAGGTCGCCTGGGCACCGCTAAACGAGGGCTCGGGCCGCGTGCTGCGCTACGGCGCCGACGGCCCAGAGGTGCTCGAGCGCCTCGCCTGGATGCGCGACGTGCTCGCACCCGCGCTGAAGAAGGCGATCGACGTGACCGGCCCGCTGGACCTCATGGACCTCCACATCCGCTCGTTGACGGACGGTGACGAGGCCCATCACCGCACGGAGTCGGGTACCGCGCTGTCCCTCGTGAAGATGGCCGCCGGCTTCGAGGACGCCGATCCGGCCGTCCCCCGGTTCATCTCCACCAACGGGCAGTGGTTCCTCAACCTCGCGATGGTCTTCTCGAAGCTCGCGCTCGACTGCGCCCGCGACGTCCCCGGCTCCCCGCTGCTGACCGCGATCGCCCGCAACGGCGTCGAGGTCGGCATCCAGGTGTCCGGCACCGGTGACCAGTGGTTCGTCGGACCCGCCGCGATGCCCGGTCCCGCCCGGCTGTTCCCCGGGTACAAGGACGAGGACATGAACCGCGACCTCGGCGACTCCGCGATCGTGGAGACCTACGGGCTGGGCGCGATCGCCGTGGCCGCGTCCCCCGAAGCGGCGTTCAACTGCGGGCTCGACCCGGAGGACCGCTTCGAGATCACGACGAAGCTGCGCCAGATCGCCGCGGGTGAATCGCACGACATCATGCTGCCCAACGGCCGCGGCGCGATCCTCGGCATCGACGCGCTCGCGGTCGCGAAGACGCGGATCTCGCCGCCGGTCCATACCGGCATCGCCCACGTGACCCCGGGCATCGGCCAGATCGGCGCGGGGATCACCAACCCGCCGATCGAGGCGTTCGACGAGTTCGCGGCATTGACGTCGTCGGCTGTCGCATAGCGATGAGCCCGGAGTCGGTCCGTACCAAGCTCCTCGCGACGCGCGGCGACCAGCCGAGCGGTCGCGGGTCGGCCGCGGACCGGGTCCACGACGAGCTGCGCCGCGACCTGCTCGCCGGCCGGCTGCCCTACGGCGAGCGGCTGGTGGAGGAGCACCTGGCCGAGCGCTTCGCCACCAGCCGCACCCCGGTGCGCGAGGCGCTGCGCCGGCTGGAGAGCGACGGCCACATCGTCCGTGATCCGGCCGGCGGCACCCGGCCCAGTCCGCCGCGGGTCTCGATGATGCGCGAGATCTACGCGGTGCGCGTCGTGCTCGAGGACCTGATTGTCACCCTCGCCGCACGTGGCGGCGACGGCGTCGATCGCGGTCTCCTCGTCGCCCTGCGCGACGACTGGGCCGAGCTGCGCGACTGCTGGCCCGAGCTGCGCGACAAGTTCGACTGGCCTGACTTCGTCTACGCCGACGAGAGCTTCCACAACGGCCTGGCGCGCGCGAGCGGGAACCGCGCGGCGGCCCGGTACCTGCGCGACATCAACGAGCGCATCCGCGTCCTGCGGATCCACGACTTCGTCACGGCCGACCGGATCGAGGCGACCGTCAGCGAGCACCTCGAGATCGCCGAGGCCGTCTGCGCCGGCGAGATCGCGCCCGCGACGGCGCTCATGGCGACGCACGTGGAGGCGAGTGCCGACGTCGTCGAGGCGCGCGTCGGCGAGTTGCTCACACGCATGTTCGATGCGGAAGGAGATCTCCGATGACCCTCACCGTCCCGGCCGCCGCCGCGACGTTCCCCGCCGTCACGGCCGAGCCATACGCCTGGCCGTGGACCGGCTCGCTCGACGTCGCACGGACCGCGCTCGTCCTCATCGACTGGCAGACCGACTTCTGCGGGCCCGGGGGCTACGTCGACCAGATGGGCTACGACCTCGCGCTGACCCGCACCCCGCTCGGCCCGACCCAGACCGTCCTGGCCCGCTGGCGCGAGCTCGGCGGCAAGGTCGTGCACACCCGTGAGGGCCACAAGCCCGACCTGTCGGACCTGCCGCCGAACAAGCGCTGGCGGTCGCAGCAGATCGGCGCGGGGATCGGCGACACGGGCCCGTGCGGGCGCATCCTCGTCCGCGGGGAACCGGGCTGGGAGATCGTCGACGAGGTCGCCCCGATCGAGGGCGAGTTCGTGATCGACAAGCCGGGCAAGGGCGCGTTCCTCGCGACCGACCTCGAGCTGATCCTGCGCACCCACGGGATCGAGAACCTGATCTTCACCGGCATCACGACCGACGTCTGCGTCCACACCACGATGCGGGACGCGAACGACCGCGGCTACGAGTGCCTGCTGCTCACCGACTGCACCGGCGCCACCGACCTGGGCAACCACGAGGCGGCATGCAAGATGGTCACGATGCAAGGCGGGGTGTTCGGCGCGATCGCCGACAGCGCGGCCCTACTGGAGGCACTCGCATGAGCGTCGCCACCGACGCGTTCGCGCTGGCGCTCGACACGCTCGCGGCGCAGGAGCAGGACCCACCGAACCGGCCGCCCGCGTTCGACGTGTTCCCCCTCCGCCGGCACGTGCACCGCGGTGGGCCGGTGCCGCTCCCGGCGACCGGGCGCATCGCGGAGCTGACGGCCGCACTGCGCTCGGGCGCGACGACGAGCGAGCAGCTCGTGCGCGACGCGCTGGAGCTGATCGCGCGGGAGAACGGCGAGCTGACGGCGTTCGTCGAGGTCCACGCCGCCGCAGCGCTCGCGACCGCCGCGGCGCGAGACGCGCAGCTCGCGGCCGGTGAGACGGTCGGGCTGCTGCACGGGCTGCCCGTCTCGGTGAAGGACGTCATCGACGTCGGCGGGATGACGACCCGCTGCGGCTCGGACGCCTACGAGGAGCACCCCGAGGCCGACGCGGCGGCAGTCGCGCTCCTGCGCGACGCGGGCGCGATCGTCATCGGCAAGACCTCGACCCACGAGTTCGCGCTCGGCGTCACGAGCCCGCAGGCCCGCAACCCGCACGACCGCACACGGATCCCCGGCGGCTCGTCGGGTGGCTCGGCCGTCGCGGTGACGACCGGCATGAGCGTCGTCTCCCTCGGCACGGACACGCGCGCGTCCATCCGGGTCCCGGCCGCGCTCTGCGGGATCGTCGGCATGCGGCCGACCTACGGGACCTCGCCCACCAAGGGCATGGTCCCGCTGTCGTGGACGATGGACACGACCGCACTGCTCGCACCGACAGTCGCCGACATGGCGGTCTCGATGGACGTGATCCGCCCCGGCGTGGCACCGGTCGCGGATGCTGTGGGCGCGGACGTCAGCGCCCTGCGGATCGGGCTTCCCCGCTCGGCCTGGCAGGACGCGACGCCCGTGGTCGAAGCGTCCGTCGACGCCGTCATCGAACGGATGGGCGCGCTCGTCGCGTGCGTCGCCGAGTCCGCTCGCCCCCACGCCGGGGACTTCGCCGCCGGGAACGCGCTCGGGCTCATCGTCTCGCGCGCTGAGGCCGCTGCGTTCCACCGCGCCGCCGGGCTGGACCGGTCGCTGTACTGGGACGAGGTCCGCGACCAGCTCGACGCCGCGGACGGGGTGCTCGCCGTCGACTACATCGACGCGCAGCGCTCACGCGCGGCGCTGAACGCCGAGATGCGCGCCGTCTTCGAGCACGTCGACGTCCTCGCGATGCCGACCGCCCCAGTGCAGGCGCCGCTGGCGGAGAACGCCGAGGACTACCTCACGGTGCTCTCGCGCAACGCGATCCTGTGGAGCTTCGTCGGGTTCCCGGCGATCTCGATTCCGTGCCCGGTGCCGGAGGGCGAGCTGCCCGTGGGGCTCCAGCTCGTCGCGGGTCCGGGCCAGGAGGCCATGCTCATCGCGCTGGCGGCCGCGCTGACCGCCTAGCAGCGTCGAGCACGGTCAGGGTCGCGACGGCGTCGGCCGGGTCGACCGGCATCGGCGCCTCCTTCCGGAGCGCCGCGGCGACCCCGGCGTAGAAGCGGGTGTAGTCGCCGGGCTCGGTCGGAACCGTCCGCCGCGCGTCGCCGGCGACGAACTCGCCGTGGCCGTCGGCCGGCGTGACGCCCCAGGCGGGTGCGTCGGGGCGCTCGCCCGTGCGCAGGCGGTCCTCCTGGACGTCCATCCCGTGCTTCACGTAGGCGCCCCGCTCCCCGAGGACCCGCATCCGCGGGCCGAGGTCCGGAGCGACCGCGCTCATCCACAGGTGCGAGCGGACGCCCGACGCGTGGGTGATCGCGACGAACGCGTCGTCCTCGACCTGCGCTGTGGCCCGTCGGGTGTCGAGCTCGGCGTACACGTGCGTGGCCGGCCCGAACAGCACGAGCGCCTGGTCGACGAGGTGGCTGCCCAGGTCGAGCAGGACGCCGCCGCCTTCGGCGGGATCGCCGAGCTCGCGCCACCCCGCCTTCGGCTCGGGGCGCCAGCGCTCGAAGCGCGACTCGAAGCGATGGACCGCACCGAGCTCGCCGGCGGCGAGCAGCCGCTGCAGCGTGAGGACGTCGCCGTCCCACCGCCGGTTCTGGAAGACGGTGAGTGGGACGCCCTCCGTGCGGGCGTGCGCCACGACCTCGCGCGCCTCGGTCGCCGTCGCGGCGAGCGGCTTGTCGACCACGACCGGCACGCCGGCGTCGATGGACGCGTGCGCGAGAGCGACGTGCGCCCGGTTCGCCGCGGCGATGACCACCAGGTCGAACGCGTCCGGGGCCGACCAGATCTCGGCGGCGGACGCGAGGAGCCGCGCACCCGGGTGGTCTGCTCGGGCCTCGGCCCTGCGCTCCTCGTTCGAGGTGACGATCGCGGTGAGCTGCAGGTCCGGCTCGACGGCGATCAGCGGGCCGTGGAACTTCGCCCCGGCGAGGCCGTAGCCGATCAGCGCGACGCGGAAGGGCATGCGGCGCACTGTACGCGTCCCGGAAGCAGCGAACCCCGACCTCCCCGCTTCCGGGGGTTTGCTCAACGTCCCTACACCGAGCGAAAACGCCGCCGATGACTCACAGCATGCGACGACCTTCGTTCTCTTCCAAGAGCCCGGCGACCCTGCGCGTCAGGCTGACCGCCGGCTTTGGCCTCCTCATCCTGATCGTCGCGCTCTGTGGCGCCCTCGTCCTCAGGTCTGTGAGCGAAATCAGCAGCGCCGCTCACAAGGTCGAAGACCGCAGCGTGCGCTTCTCCTCAGCGCTCTCCACCGTGAGCGCCGACGCAAAGGCCATCGCCAACGACGAGCGCGGGTTCCTCCTGACCGGCGACGACGAGTTCCGCGAGGGCATCGCCGAGCGCAAGGTGGCCGTCATGAAGGAGCTCAAGACCGCCGGGGCCTCCGCTCCGAGCGCCGAGATCGCCGACGACGTTCGCGTGATCTCAAAGGACTTCACCACCTGGCTGACGGCTGTCGATGCAGAATTCGACCTCGCCGCGACGAACAGGCCCGCCGCGACCGCCCGCGCGCTGAACGCCAACCGGGATCTGCGCAAGAAGTACGAGACGACCATCGGCGAAGCGAGCGACGAAGCCGCCCGCGAGGTCCAGAATTCGTTCAGGGAGCTGCAGGACGACGCCGCGACCGCGAGGACCACGATCATCGCGATGATCGCGCTGCTCGTCCTCGCGTCGCTGGCCATCGGGGTCGGCCTGCTGCGCGGCGTGCGCAACGCGCTGAAGCCGGTTCTCGCCCGTGCCCGTCAGCTGCAGGACGACGCTATCGCCGGTCTGCAGAACGGCCTGACCGCGATGGCTCAGGGCGACCTCACCGTCGAGGTCGAGCCGCAGGTCGCACCCCTCGACCGGCTCGCCAAGGATGAGATCGGTGAGGTCGGCCGGACCGTCAACTCGATCCGCGAGAGCACGCTCGCGTCGGTCGACGCGTATCGCGATTCCCGTGCAGCGCTGAGCGACATGGTCGGCCGCGTCGCGGACACCGCCTCGTCGCTGTCGGCCGCCTCACAGCAGATGGCGTCCACATCGGAGGAGACTGGCCGGGCCGTGGGCGAGATCGCCCGGGCTATCGGCGAAGTCGCGACTGGCGCCCATCGTCAGGTCCAGTCCGTTGAGTCGACCCGAGCGGTTACAGCCGAGGCCGGCGAGGCAACCGAGCGGTCCGCAACGACCGTCCGCGATGCGGTCGCCGTGGCCGAGCGTGCCCGTGCGCGCGCCGGCGAGGGTGCCAGCGCAGTGGCGGAGGCCACCGAGGCGATGGAGCTTGTGCGCTCCGCGTCGGCCGAGGCGACCAACGCCATCCGCGACCTCGGTGACAAGAGTGACCAGATCGGCGGGATTGTCGGGACGATCACGACCATCGCCGAGCAGACGAACCTTCTCGCGCTCAACGCGGCCATCGAGGCCGCCCGAGCCGGCGAGCAGGGCCGCGGCTTCGCGGTCGTCGCCGACGAGGTCCGCAAGCTCGCCGAGGAGTCCCAGGCCGCAGCGGCCTCGATCCGCCAGCTGATCGGCGAGATCCAGGGCCAGACGGCCCATGCCGTCGAGGTCGTCGAGACAGGTGCGGCCCGCAGTGACGAGTCGGCGAAGACGGTTGAGAAGGCCCGCAACGCTTTCGCGGCAATCGACGGCGAGGTCGAGGAGGTCGGCCATCGCATGAGCGAGGTGGCCGCCGCCGTCCAGCGCATGGCCGACGGCGCCCAGCAGGTGCAGGAGAGCATGGGCGAGATCACCGCCGTCGCCGAAGAGTCCTCGGCATCGACCGAGCAGGTCTCCGCCTCCACCGAGCAGACCAGCGCGTCTGCCGAAGAGGTCGCCGCGTCGGCCCAGCAGCTCAACTCGACGGCGACCGAGCTCGAGGAGCTCGCGCGTCGGTTCAAGGTGACGAGCGCCTAGAGATCCGGCCTTCGTGTCGACAGCCTGCGTGCGTAGGCTGCCGATATGGAGACCCGACTGCTGATCGGCGGAGACCTCGTCGCGGGCGAGGGCGCGCCGCTCGCGGTCGAGAACCCCGCGACCGAGGAGATCTTCGCGGCCGTCGCCGGCGCGAGCACGTCCCAGGTCGGCGCGGCGGTGGCGGCCGCGCGGCGAGCCCAGCGCGACTGGGGCGTCGTCCTCACCGCGGCCGAGCGCGCCGAGCTGCTGCACGGCATCGCGAGCGGCCTGCGAGCGCGGACCGAGGAGCTCGCGGTGCTGATGACCGCCGAGGGCGGCAAGCCACTGCTCGAGAACCGCGACGAGGTCGGCTGGACGGCGTCGGCCTTCGACTTCTACGCCGAGCTCGCGCGGGCCGAGCAGGGCCGCGTGATCCCGCCGGTGGAGAACACCCAGCTGGCGATGGTGATCCGCGAGCCGCTGGGCGTCGTCGCGTGCATCGTGCCGTGGAACTACCCGCTGCTCCTGCTGGCGTGGAAGCTCGC
>JAEMSV010000258.1 GCA_016462625.1 Solirubrobacteraceae bacterium
CGACACCGCGCTGGTCCTCGACTCGGCGATGTTCGTCGAGGGCGAGCAGTGCGAGATGTCCTTCCTGCTGGTGCCGAGCGCCGCGGGTGTCGCCGACCTGCTCGGACGCCTCGGGCTGTAAAGGCATCCGTGCCGGAGATTCCCGTCAGAATCGGCGAGCTGATCGCCACGAAGGATCCCGACGACGTGCTCGTGTCCGTCGGCCTGGGGTCCTGCATCGGCCTGGCCATGATCGACCGCACCCGCGGCATCGTCGGCCTGGCCCATGTGATGCTGCCCGCATCCCAGAACGGTGACCCAGGTCCCCTGAAGGGCCGCTACGCCAACCACGCCGTGCCGATCCTCTTCGAGCAGGTCACGGCCCTGGGCGCCCGCAAGTCGGGGATCCAGGTGGGGATCGCCGGTGGGGCACAGATGTTCTCCTCGGCGAACTCGATCGAGGTCGGCAAGCGCAACGACGAGGCCGTTCGCGCCGCGCTCGCAGCAGCGGGCCTGCAGCTCGTCGCGTCTGAGACCGGTGGCGAGAAGGGCCGCACCGTCAAGGTCCGCGCCGACGTCGGCGTCATGACCGCGCGTGAAGTGGCCGGCGAAGAGCTTGTATTGATTGGCACCCCCGCCCGCCCTGACTTGGTGGGAGCGCTCCGATGAGCGACGGCATCCTCGATCCCTCACAGATCGACGCGCTGCTGGAGCAGGCCGCCAAGGGCGAGCTGCCCGAGGCCGCGGCGGTCGAGCAGGAGGACAAGAAGCAGAACCGCTGGCTGCGCGTCGTCGACTTCTCCCGTCCCGCGAAGTTCGGTCCCGACCAGGAGAACCGGATGCGGCGCCTGCATGAGGCGTTCTGCCGCATGGCCGGCCAGCGCCTGGCGGGTCAGCACCGCATTCCCATGGAGCTCGAGGTCATCGACACGCAGCAGCGCACGTGGCGTGACGCGTACAAGATGGTCTCGCGCGACGCCGTCTGCGCAAAGCTCGAGATCGGCCCCTACGCCACCTCATGCCTGATGGCCGTCGAGATGCCGCTGCTCCTGAAGAGCATCGACAAGCTGCTGGGCTCCGACGACGCCGAGCCGACCGAGCGCAAGCTCACCGGCATCGACATGGCGCTTGTCGCCCGCGTCCTTGGCGAGTTCACCAGCGCGCTCAGCCTGACGTGGCAGGACCTCGCCGAGGTGGAGTTCTCGCTCGACTCGATCCAGAACGAGGCCGACGCCGAGCAGGCGATGGCCGCGAGCGAGCCGACGCTCGCGATCGCGATGGAGGCCCGGCTCGACAACGTCAGCTCGACGGTCCTGCTGCTCCTGCCGCACGGCTCGGTGCAGCCGGCGCTCGCCGAGTACGCGGCGCGCACCGCTGCCGACCTGCATGCCGACCCGGCCGTCCGCGAGATGCTGCACCGCCGCATCGGCGAGGCCGCCGTCAACGTGCGCGCCGAGCTCGGCTCGACCGTCATGGGCCTGCACGAGGTGCTCTCGCTGAAGCCCGGCGACAGCATCCGCCTCGGCGGTCCGCCTCCGGGCGAGGCCGACCTGATGGTCGATGACTTCGTGGTCTGCCACACCCGCGCCGGCCGTCACGGCAGCAAGCGTGCGGTGCAGGTCGACCGGCCCGTGGAGGAGGCGGCATGAGCCAGGAACAGGCACTCTTCGAACTGACCGACCAGACCCTCACCGAGGTCGTCGCCCGCCTGGACATGCTGGCCGGCACCGGTGCGGCCGAGGGTGGCGAGATCACGATCACGCCCGACGGCGCGGACCCGCTGACGGGCATGAAGCTGCCTGCGGTCGGCGCGTCCGTCGCCTACACCGACGGGGTCACCGGCGGCAACATCATGGTCATGCCGATCACGGCCGCGCGCACGCTCGCGGCGCGCATGATGGGCATGGAGCAGGCCGAGCCCGGCAAGGATCCCGAGTCGCTCGATGAGCTCGAGCTCTCGGCGATCGGCGAGGCCATGAACCAGATGATGGCCGGGGCCGCCGCTGCGACGGGTGAGTACCTCGGGCAGCACATCGACATCACGCCTCCGGACGTCCGCATCCTGAGCAAGGCCTCGGATGCCGCCGCGATGCTCCACCGCGAGCAGCACGTGACGGTCGCCGACGTCCTGATCGCCGGCACCACCTGCCGCCTCGTGCAGCTCGTGCCCTCAGCCTTTGTGCTCCGCATGTCGCGGGCACTGGAAAGCATCACCTCAGCCGTCGTCGAGGGCGAACCGCTCATCGATGTGCTCGGCGACATCCCCGTGCGGGTCTGGGCCGAACTCGGTCGCATCCGCATGCCGATCGGAAAGCTGGTGGGCATGCCCATCGGTGAAGTCGTGGCCCTCGATCACGAGGTCGACGATCCGATCGACATCTACGTGGACGGCATGTGGTTCGCCACCGGCCGCCTCGTAACCCAAGACGACCATGTCGACGTGCAGATCGAGCAAGTGCTCGACCGCGCGGCGGCCTGACCCAAACCCTGATCCCGGAGGGACAACCATGGCACGTGTACTGATTGTTGACGACGCCGCATTCATGCGGAAGATGGTGGGTGACGCCCTCGCAAAGGGTGGTCACGAAGTCGTTGGCGAAGCCGCCAACGGCCAGGAGGCCGTCGAGCGCTTCCAGGAGCTCAGCCCCGAGGTCATGACCCTCGACATCACGATGCCCGAGAAGGACGGCCTGCAGGCCCTGCGCGAGATCATCGCCATGGACCCCAGTGCCAAGGTCATCATGTGCTCCGCGCTCGGCCAGGAGAGCAAGGTCCTCGAGTCGATCAAGATCGGCGCGAAGGACTTCGTGGTCAAGCCGTTTCAGCCCGACCGCGTCCTCGGCGCGATCGAGAAGGCGCTGAGCTAGCACCACTGCCTCGTGTGGTTCCGTGGCGCCGGACACGTGGTCCGAGCGCCGGTTGCGCCCTGTCGTGAACAGCCTGATGACCGTGTGTCCAGGGTATGTGGACGGGAGTAAGGGCCAGCCAGCGGATCGTCGATGAGGCACAGGATCCCCTATGAAAGCTGCAACTCCCATCGGCATCGTCCTCGCGATCATCCTCCTCATCGGAGGAGCGGTCATGGAGGGGACGAATCCGGCTTCGATGTTCAACATTCCGGCGGTGCTGATCATCGTCGGCGGCCTGCTCGGCGTCTCCCTGGCCGCATTCGGCATGGAGGAGATGAAGAAGGTTCCAGCGCTGTACAAGAAGGCGTTCAGCATGGAGTTCCCGGACATCGGCAAGACCGTGGTCCTCATGCACCACTTCGCCGACCGCGCTCGTCGCGACGGCCTGCTGGCGCTCGAGGA
>JAEMSV010000106.1 GCA_016462625.1 Solirubrobacteraceae bacterium
TCGAGGGTCGCCCGGGTCGGGGGCGTCACCACCCGCGGAGGGGTCGGGAGGAGGGAGGTCGAGGTCATGGCGACACCATCGGTGTCGCCGCCGAGACCGGCCTGGGCTGAACCTGGGAGTTAGATGAGCGGCTAGCTGAGCTCGTCGGCGATCAGCGCGACCGCCTCGGGATCGGCGGTGATCGCCGAGCCCATGGTCGCGCGGCCCGCGGGCGGGCGCGACCAGTTGTGCAGCGCGAGGTCGAGCGCCTCGAGCGGCACATCGACGGTCTCCGCGAGGTCGGTCGCGCGCCGCTCCAGCAGGAACTGGTCGCCGATCCCGAACACCCGCTTGGCGCCGATCGTGGTCTGGTCTTCGGCGAAGTGCAGCGACTCGGCCCGGAGGTCGAGCACGCCAAGGCGGCCGAGGGAGATCAGCAGGTCGTAGCGCGCGCCGCGGCTGAGTCCGGGCAGTGTGCCGAGCCGCTCGAAGGCGCGGGCGAACCGCCGCTCCGGCGACCAGCCCTCCTCGCCGTTGAGCCCGGCCACCTGGCCACCGCTGCGTTCGGCCCACGCGCGGTAGGCGGTGAGGGTGCGATCGCCGCGGGCGGGCTCGTGCGAGGTGCGCGGGCCGAGCACCACGCCATCGAGGTCGGGGAGCTCACCGGCCGCCCAGCTCGTGGTCACCGCCTCGATCGCGGCGAATGGCGCGTCGCCGTCGGCCGGGCCGATGTAGGCGATGAGCAGCGCCTGCCAGAGCGCCTGCTCGCGGTCGGTCTCGCTGCCCACCGCGGCGTACAGACCGGGCGGGTCGGCCGCCAGCTCGGCGAGCCGGGCCGCACTGAAGGCGATCTCCTCGGCGAGCCGCTGGGCGTCGGCAGACGCCTTCAGGCCCGGGACCAGCTCGTTGCGGTAGCCGTCGTCGGTGGCGCGGACCTCACGCCGGACCTTGACCGCGCGACTGCTGCCCGAGGTCGTCGCGCGGCGCGACGTGCTCGACGTCCCCCGCGAGCGGGCGGAGCGTGCCGGCGTGTCGGGCGCGAGCTCCTTCTTGCAGATCGCGCAGTTCTGGATGAAGCGGTTGTGGCGGCAGAACGTCGGCACAGAAGGGCCAGTCTAGGGCCGTTTGCCGACCGCCGGGCAGGTCAGACTCCCGCGCCGATGGACCCTCGCTGGACCGAGCTCATCGCCGCCGACCAGGCGCATGTGTGGCACCCGTACGGCCCGATGCCCGCCGCCGTCCCGCCGCTCCCCGTGGTCGGTGCCGAGGGCGTGCGCCTGCAGCTCGCCGACGGCCGCGAGCTGATCGACGGCATGGCCTCGTGGTGGTGCGCGATCCACGGCTACCGCCACCCCGCGATGGACGCCGCGCTCCGCGACCAGCTCGACCGCATGGCCCACGTCATGTTCGGCGGACTCACGCACGAAGGCGCGATCACCCTGGCGGAGCGGCTCGTGGAGATGACCCCGTCCGGGCTGGAGCACGTCTTCTTCGCCGACTCCGGATCGGTCGCCGTCGAGGTGGCGATCAAGATGGCGCTGCAGTGCTGGATGGCCGAGGGCGAGGGGACGCGCACGCGGCTGCTGACCGTCCGCGGCGGGTACCACGGCGACACGTTCGGGGCGATGGCGGTCTGCGATCCCGTCGGCGGGATGCACAGCGCGTTCGCAGGGGTGCTGGCCCAGCACGTCTTCGCACCCCGGCCACCCGACGGCTTCGACGCAGAGCTCGATCCCGCATGGACCGCTGCAGTCGAAGCCCTTGCCGCCGAGCACGGTGACGAGCTCGCCGGCGTGATCGTCGAGCCGGTCGTCCAAGGCGCGGGCGGCATGCGTTTCCACTCCCCCGCGTGCCTGCGCTTCCTGCGGGAGCTGTGCGACCGGCACGGGCTCCTGCTGATCCTCGACGAGATCGCGACCGGCTTCGGCCGCAGCGGCGCGCTCTTCGCCGCCGAGCACGCGCAGATCACGCCGGACATCCTCTGCCTCGGCAAGGCCCTGACTGGCGGATACCTCACGCTCGCCGCCACCCTCTGCACCACGCGCGTCGCACGGACCATCACCGAGCACGGCGGCGGTGCGCTCATGCACGGCCCGACCTTCATGGCGAACCCGCTGGCGTGCGCGGCAGGACTCGCCTCGACATCACTGCTGATCGACGGCGACTGGCACGCGCAGGTCACCCGGATCGAGGCCGGCCTGCGCGCCGGGCTCGCACCGGCTCGCGAGGTTCCCGGCGTCCGTGACGTCCGGGTCCTCGGCGCGATCGGAGTCGTCGAGCTCGACCATCCCGTCGACGTGGCCGCGGCGTCCGGGGCGGCGATCGACCGAGATGTCTGGGTCCGCCCGTTCCGCGACCTCGTCTACGTGATGCCGCCGTACGTCACCACCGACGACGATGTCGCAGCGATCGCGAGCGCGGTCGTCGCGGCGGCAGCCGCGGGCTGACGGGCGTCAGCGCCGGACGGCGACGACCTGCAGGCGCTTGCCCGCAGGCGCTGTGAGCCGCGCCTTGCGGCCTGCACGGAGCGTCACGGCCTTCGTGCACGGCACGAACTCAGCGCCGGGCGCCTGCACGGGGCACGCCCAGGCCTTCCAGCGACCGCGGAGCCGGGCCGAAGCGCGCAGGGTGACCACCGGGGTGACCGTCGCGGCCTTCGCCCGGAGGGCGGAGCCCGACACGCTGGCGACGCCGACGCTCTGTCCCCCGCCCGAGACGAGGGTCGCGCTCGAACCCACGGACAGCGTCGCGAAGCTCGACGAGCTCGAGCGCACGGGGCCGAGCATCGTCGCCGACCACGCCGTGACGGTTCCGGCCGGACCGATGGCGACCTCGCTCACACGGATCTTCGCCCCGGCGTCCGCGGACGTCAGCGCGTACGTGGTGGCACCTGCGGTCCCGACGACGGCGCACGACGTGGTGCACCGGTGGAAGCGCAACGTGCGCGACGTGGTCGGGTTCATCCACGTCCCCGCGGTCGCGGTCAACGTCTGCCCGACGGTCGGCGTCCCGGTGAGCCGCGGCAGGGCCGTCGTCGCCGGCGGAGCCGGGGCGAGCGCGACCGTCGCGTCAGAGCTCACGGTCGCCGCGCCATCGGGGTTCGTCGCCGTCACGGCCACGCGCAGACGCGCGTCCTGGTCGGCGATCACCGCGCGGTAGGACGTGGTCGTCGCGCCCGTGATCGCGGTGCATGAGGCGCCGGCGCTGTCGCACCGCTGCCACACGTAGGTGTACCGCGTGTCGCGCCCGCCGCTCCAGGCGCCCGGCGCGGCGGTCAGCGTCTTGCCGACCTGCTTCGTGCCGCCGATCGTCGGCAGCGAACGGTTGACCGGCTCCACCGATCCGACGACGCCGCTGACCGCAGGGGTCGCGGTGCCGATGCCCGACGCGTTGCGCGCGCTCACCACGACGGTGACCGTCGCGTCGACGTCGGCTAGAGCCAGCGTGTAGCCCGCGCCCGTGGCAGCCGGGATGTCGGCGCAGTTGGCGCCCGAGGCATCACACCGGCGCCACTGGTAGGTGTAGGTCGTCGGGTGCCCGGACCAGGTACCGCTGGTGACCCGCAAGCCGTTGAGACGCAGCGCGGTCCCGGTGATCACCGGCGCCACCGACGCCACGGGCACCGGCAGCGCCGCCACGACCGCCGTCGCTGCGCTGTCGGCGGTCGTGCTGCGACCGGGCGACGTCGCGAGGACCCGCGCGACGAGGGTCTTGCCCGCGTCGGCGGCGACGGGTACGTACGCCGCGCCGCGCGCGCCCGCGATGTCCGCGCAGTTGCTCGTGCCGTCGGCGTCGCAGCGGCGCCACTGGTAGCCGATCGAGGTCGTCGGGACGCTCCAGGTCCCGGTGCTGACGCGCAGCGTCTCCTGCACCTGAGCGGTGCCGGTGACGAGCGGGGCGGCCGTGTTCGTCAGCGCCCGCCCGGTGACGTCCGCCGTGAGGGCCGACGTCGCCGTGCCCGCAGCACCCGCCACCGTGGCGACGACGCGGACGGCCATGGGCCGCCCCACGTCGGAGGCCACGAGCCGGTAGGTCGCCGAGGTGGTCGCCGCGACGACCGCGCAGGAGGTCGTGACGGCCGTCGCGCCGGCCGGGCAGCGCATCCATTCGAAGCGGAACGTCGGCGAGGAGCCCGACGGGGTCCAGTCCCCCGGGTCCGCCGTGAGGTCGTTGGCGTCCTGAAGCGTGCCGGTGATCGTGGGCAGGCCGGTGTTGACGGGGGTCTCCACGACGGTGTCGCCGGGCACGGAGACGGCGGTCCCTGTCCCGTCGGCGTTCGTGGCGGTCGCAGAGACACGGACCTTCGCGCCGACGTCCGCCGCAGCGAGCGTGTAGGTCGCGGCCGTCGCCCCGCTGATGTCCGCAAAGCCGGTGCCCGTGTCGCGCTGCCACTGGTAGGTCACGGTCGCGCCCGACGGTGTCCACGAGCCGGCGCTCGTGCTCAGCGTCGTGCCGCTGCGCCGGGCGCCCGACACGACCGGCACCACGAGACTGACCGGCGGTGCCGTGGCGATCGCTCCTGTCGGCGCGCTGGTGGCCGACGTGGCGCCGTCGATGTTCGTGGCGGTCACGATCGCGTGGATCCGCGCGCCGATGTCCGCGGCGACGAGCGTGTAGGTCGCGGCCGTCGCCCCGCTGATGTCCGCAAAGCCCGAGCCCGAATCGCGCTGCCACCGGAAGGTCAGCGTCGCCCCGGCCGGCGTCCATGAGCCACCGGTCACCGACAGTTGGGAGCCGCGTCGCTCCGCTCCGGCGATCGCGGGCAGTGTGATGTTGCGCGGCGGGAGCGGGTCGACCTCGGCGGTCGCCGCCGAGTCGGCGGACGTGCTGCCGTCGACATTGCGTGCCGTCACGCGCACGCGGATCGTCGCGCCCGTGTCACTGGGTCCGAGGCTGTAGCTCGCGCTGGTCGCACCCGCGATCGAGACGAAGCCGCTGCCGGCGTCACGCTGCCACTGATACGTGAACGACGCGCCGGCAGGCGACCAGGTTCCGGTGCCGGCCGTAAGCCGCTCGAGGCGCCGCGGCGTGCCCGTGATCGTCGGGAGCACATCGTTGGCCGGCGGCGAGGCCGCGACCGTTCCGGTCGCCGCCGACGTGGCGCTCGCCGAGCCGGCGATGTTGATGGCCGTCACCTGGACCCGCACGGTCGCCGCGACATCGGCCGTCGCCGGCACGTACTCCCGCGCCGTCGCCCCGCTGATGCTCACCCAGCCGCTGCCGCTGTTGCGCTGCCACTGGTAGGTGTAGTTCGTGCCGACCGGGCTCCAGTCCCCGACCGCGGCCGAGAGCGTGCGGCCGCGGGCCGCCGTCCCGCTGATGCTCGGCGAGGTCGTGTTCTGCGGGGCCGCCGCGGGCGCCGCGGCGGTGACGCAAGCGCCGGACGGCAGCGTCGAGCACTCTGCGAGGAAGACGTTGCTGTAGACGTTCCAGCTCGCCGCCAGATAGCTGCCCGACGCCGGTGTCGGGTCGAAGTAGTCGTCCTGCCCGCAGTCGTAGGTCTGCCACATCGCGCCCGTCCCGGCCGCGCACGAGGTCGTGACGTACGCGTGACGCATGCTCGGCCCGTCCTGGTAGCACATGACGTCGTATCCGTCCCAGCAGTGCGAGTACGTGTAGTTCGTCCCGCCGGAGGGCTGGCTGGTGTGCGGCGCCGTCCACTGCACCGCACCCATGTTGTGCGTCATCTCGTGCAGCATCATCGTCGGCTGCCAGCCGGGGGTGGCCGTGGCGTTCGGCAGCGCGACGTCGGGCACCCAGAGCACCGAGGTCAGGCCGCCGTTGTTGTGGATGTTGCCGCTGTCGGGCCGGGTCGAGCCGGTCGAGCCGGCGTACATCTCGCCCTGCCCGCTGATCCCGCTGCCGCTGAGCGTGTCCGCGACGACGAGGTAGTTGCGCAGCCCGCCGGGGCTCGCGTTCACCCGCTGGGCGACGGCCGTCCGCACCGCCGTCATGTTCTGCACGTAGGTCGCACGGGAGCTCGGGAGCGCCACGGTCTGGATGTCGAGATAGTCCGTGCCGCACCCTGTCCCGAGATCGAACCGCGGCGCCCGGGTCGAGTCGGTCTGCGCGGAGACGAACTGATCGATGAGTGACGCGTTGGCCTGCAGCAGGTCCGCCCACTGCGCGGAGCGGTTGGGGCGGTCGGCCGGATACGCGTAGATGACCTTGAACTGCGGAAGCGCGGCGTTGAACGTCGCGTTCGCCGTGTTGTCGGTCGTGCGCTCGGTCCCGCACCACGTCGTCGGGAGCCCGGACGCGGACGAGATCCCCATCTCGAAGTCGGTCAGCTCGGCGCGGGCCGCGATCTGCGCGATGTCGACATCGAAGTCCGAGGGACGGTCGACGCCGTGGTCGCCGGGCTCCTCATGGGCCCAGGCGGCCGAAGAGCCCCACGCGCAGAACACGAGGAGGCCCCAGACCAGCGCAAGGGCTGCTCGGCGTGCCGGCATGGAGGTCTGATCGGCCATCCGGGCTCGGTTCGCGCGCGCCAGCCTCCTATCTGGACGGACCACCGATTCTTGGTACCCCAGAAACCGGACCGGCGCATACAACCGTCCGCTCCGCCACGATCCTGGGATGGATTGGGTCATCTCGCGCGCGGCGGCGCTGTCCGCCGCGTCACTCTGCGTTGCCGGCGGGCTGGGCACGACGTCCGCCGCCGCCACCGACTACGCGCCGACGGCGCGGAACATCATCCCCTCGGGGCAGTACGGCGCGGTCCCTCCGCCCGCCGCGGCGCCGCAGCAGGCGCAGATGTACGACGGCCTGACGCCGAAGTTCGACCAGGTCACGAACGACGACCTCTTCAGCTTCTTCAAGAGCGAGCAGCTCGACCCGAGCGTCGATGGCCCGCTCACGCCCGACCCCGCGCCGCGCGCCGGCGTCACGATCCAGCGCGACAAGTTCAACGTCCCCCACATCACCGGCGTCACGGCCGACGACGTCGTCTGGGGCGCCGGCTGGGTCGTCGCCAAGGACCGCGCGCTGCTGCTCGAGCAGGCGCGCTACAACTCGCGTGTCGCCGCCATCGACGCGCCCGGGCTGAGCGCCATCGGGCTCGTGACCGCGCTGGCGCAGTTCGCTCCGAGCAAGCAGACGGAGGACGAGGTCGCCAAGCAGGCGAAGGTCCTGACCGACCAGGGCGCCAAGGGCCGCGAGGTCCTGCACGACATCGACACGTACATCGCGGGCATCAACGACTACCTCAAGGCGTCGGGCTCGCCCGCGAAGCCGTGGACACGCAACGACGTATTCGCCCTCAACGCGCTCAAGGGCCAGTTCTTCGGCCAGGGCGGCGGCGACGAGGCGCGCCGCTCCACGCTGCTGACGGGCCTGCAGAAGGAGCTGGGCGACACCAAGGGGCGCCAGGCGTTCGACGACCTGCGCCAGAAGGACGACCCGGAGGCCAGCCACTCGATCGACGGGTCGTTCCCCTACGGCGCCGCGTCGAAGAGCGCGGGCAAGGGAAGCCTGGCGCTGACGAGCTTCAGCGCGACGCCCGCGGCGAAGGTCGCCAGGGCCACCGCCCGGACCGCCAACGCCGTCCCCGAGCAGCAGAGCAACGCGCTGCTGGTCTCCGGATCGCGCTCGGCCACCGGCTTCCCGCTCATGGTCGCCGGCCCGCAGATCGGCTACTTCTACCCCGGCCTGACCCTCGAGATGAACCTCCAGGGCCCGGGGATCAACGTCCGAGGCGCGACCAGCGCGCCGCTGCCCGGCTACATCCTCATCGGCCGCGGCGAGGACTACGCGTGGTCGCTGACCAGCGCCGGCGCGGACATCATCGACCAGTACGCCGAGGAGCTGTGCGGCGGCAGCCGGACCAAGTACCGGTACAAGGGCAAGTGCCAGTCGATGAAGACGTTCAACGCCGGCACCCTGACGCTCGGCGGCAAGGATCAGAAGCTGTCCTTCAAGACCACGGTGCACGGCCCGGTCATCGGGTACGGCAAGGTCGGCGACGAGGAGTACGCGATCTCCCGCAAGCGGGCCAGCTACGGCCGCGATGTCGTCGACCAGCTGTTCTACGCGGACCTGTTCCGCAGCCGCGTCAACTCGCCGCAGTCGTTCATCAAGGCCGCGCTGCAGTCACCGCAGACGTTCAACTCGTTCTACGTCGACCACAAGAACATCGCCCTCGTCACGACGGGCCGGCTGCCCGTCCGCAAGAGCAGCGTCGACCCGGCGCTGCCGACGCGCGGCACGGGTGAGTACGAGTGGAGCGGGTTCCTCGCGAGCTCGAAGCATCCGCAGGGCATCAACCCGTCGGACGGGACGATCGTCAACTGGAACAACCGGTCGGCGAAGAAGTTCACGTCCGCCGACGACGAGTGGATGCAGGGCTCCATCGCCCGCAACGATCTGCTCAAGCGCGGCGTCGCGTCGAAGCCCAAGCACGACCTCGCGACGCTGACGAGCGCCATGAACGCGGGCGCGACGCAGGACGTCCGCGTGATGGAGCTGCAGCCGACCCTGAGCAAGCTCCTGCGCCAGAGCAAGGCGCCGTCGACCCGCGCGCAGAAGATGCTCGACGTCCTCGACCAGTGGCGCACGAACGGCGGCAACCGCCTCGACCGCAACGCCGACGGGCGCATCGACGATCCGGGCGCCGCTGTCATGGACGGCATCTGGAACCGCCTCGCCGACGCGGCGATGAAGCCTGTCCTCGGCAACCAGGTCAACAAGCTGGCGAGCCTCGAGTCGCGCTTCCAGGGCCCGCCGTCCGGGCAGTTCGGCGGCTGGCACGAGTACATGGACAAGGACCTGCGGCGTCTTCTGGGCGAGAAGGTCTCCGGGAAGTTCGCCCTCAAGTACTGCGGCAAGGGCGACAAGGCGCAGTGCCGCAAGGACCTCTGGAAAGCAATCGACACGGCCGGGAAGTCCCTGAGCTCGCGCTACGGCTCGGCCGACCCGACCGCCTGGCACGCGAACGCGAACGCCGAGCGGATCACGTTCGCCCCCGGGGTCCTCTCGACCACGATGGCCTACACGAACCGGCCGAGCGGGATCCAGCAGGTCATCACGTTCAACGGCCACCGCTGAGCGTCATAACATCGCCCGCCCGCCCGTCGGTGCGAGGAGCTCATCGGGCTCCTCCACCGCCGCCGCGGCGTGGCGGTCCAGCGTCAGGGCGGCCACGACCGTGGCGAACACCATGACCCCGAGCGACGCCGCGATGGCCACGTGCAGCGCGTCGACGAACGCCAGCTGGGCCGCCTGCTCGAGCGCGGCTCCGGCGGCCTCGGGGAGGCCCTTCGCGATCTCGACCGCTTCGGACAACGACTCGCGCGCCCCGGAGGGGACGGCAGGAACCTTCTCCAACGCGTCGCTGTAGACGGCGGCGACCACACTGCCGAGCACCGCGATGCCGATCCCGCCGCCCAGCTCGTACGCCGTCTCCTCGATCGCGGCCGCGTCCCCGGACCGGTCGGTGGTGACCGCGGAGATGATCACGTCGTTCGCTGCGACCGCGACGACCTGGATGCCGAGCCCGAGCACGACGAAGCACAGCGACATCGTCAGCCACGTGTCCTGCTCGCCCAGCCCGAGCAGCGGGACCAACGACAGACTCGTGACGAGCAACCCGCCGGCGATCGTCGCTCGGGTCCCGGTGCGCGCGAGGATCGGCGCGGCGATCAGTCCGCCGACGACGGTCGCGATGACGAGCGGCATCAGCCGGATGCTCGCGGCGACGGGCGAAAGGCCGAGCACGAGCTGCAGGTACTGGGCGAAGAAGAAGTCGAGCCCGATGAGCGCGACCATCGAGAGGACGATGCAGCCGACCGCGACGGTGAACGTCCGTCCGGCGAACAGCCGGACGTCGAGGAGCGGGACGGCCGCAGCGAGCTGACGCCGCACGAAGGCTCCGAGCAGCACGGCGCCGCCGATCAGCGTGACGAGCGCGACCGGATCGGCGAACCCGAAGCGGGCACCGTGCTTGAACCCGAACGCCAGCCCGAGAATCGCGAGCGTGATCTGCGCGACGCTGACGGGATCCAGCGGCGCGGGGTTCGCCGCGCGGCTGGGCGGCAGCCACGTCACCGTCGCGATCCCGATCGCGACGATCACCGGGATGTTGATGAGGAAGACCGAGCCCCACCAGAAGTGCTCGACGAGGAATCCGCCGACGATGGGGCCGATCGCCGCACCGGCGGAGCTCACCGACACCCAGATGCCGACGGCGCGCGTGCGCTCCGCCCGGTCGGGAAAGACGTCGCGCAGGACCGACATGGTCTGCGGCATGATCATCGCGCCGCCGACGCCCATGATCCCGCGGGCGACGATCAGGGTCATCGCGTCGGGCGCGAACGCGGCCACAAGCGAGCCGATCGCGAACACCACGAGCCCGCCCTGCATGACCTGTGGACGGCCGACCTTGTCGCCGAGCTTGGCGAACCCGACGAGCAGCGGCGCGACGACCAGTGGGTACGCGTCGATGATCCACAGCAGCTCGACGGACGTCGGCCGCAGGTCCTCCCCGATCGCCGGCGCGGCGATGTGCAGCACGGTCGCGTCGATCACGACCATGAGCAGCGCGGCGCAGACCACCGCGAGCACGCGATAGCGATCGCGTGCGGTGACGACTTGACCCGGGGACATCGCTCTCTATGAGAGCACGACGCCCCGGGTTCGAAGCCGCTGGGTGCTAGGCCTCCACGCCCACGGGTTCCGCGTCGGGGGCGTCGGCGTGGTCGGGCATCTCCACGGGCTTGACCACGAACGCGGCCACGGCAATCGCGCACAGCACGAGCCCCACCGCGATCCAGAACGCCAGGTGATAGCCGTCGACGAGCGCCTGCGCCCGCGCGACGCCCTCGTCCCGGAGGGTCTCGGTCCGCGACGCGGACAGCGTCGCGAGCACGGCGAGTCCGATCGCCCCGCCGACCTGTGCCGACGTGTTGACCAGCGCAGACGCCAGGCCGGCGTCCTCGGGCGTCGCGCCCGACATCGCGATCGTCATCAGGCCGGGGAAGCAGATGCCCGCGCCGAGACCGAGCAGGATCATCACCGGCATCACGTGGACGAAGTAGTTCCCGTCAACGGGTGACTGCGTGAACCACGCCAGCGACAGCGCGATGATCGCCAGCCCGGGGAACTGCAGCGTGCGCGCCCCGTAGCGCATGATCAGCGGCTCGGCGAACTTCACCGACAGGGTGCCCATGACGATCGTCATCGGCAGGAACGCCAGGCCGGTCTCCAGCGCGTCGTAGCCCAAGACCCGCTGGAGGTACAGCGCACCCAGGAAGAACAGGCCGAACATGCCGGCGACGGCGAAGATCTGGATGAGATTCGCCCCGACGACGTTGCGCGACTTGAAGATCCGCAGCGGGATGAGCGGCGTCGCGGCGAAGTGCTCGCGCACGATGAAGGCCCCCAGCAGCGCCTGGCTGGCGATCGCGAACAGCAGCGTCGTCGGATCGGTCCAGCCGTGCTCGGCCGCCGGGGCGACGATCGTGTAGACGCCGACCATGAGCGCGCTCGTGATGAGCAGCGCGCCGGGGACATCGGCGCCCTTGTCAAGCCCGATGCCGTCATCGTGCTCGAGCAGCCGGCTCGCCATCAGGGCGGTGACGACCCCGATCGGGATGTTGATGAAGAAGATGAAATGCCAGCTGATCGCCTGGGTGAGGATGCCGCCGAGCAGCAGGCCGATGGACCCTCCGGCCGAGGCCACGAAGGCGAAGACGCCGATCGCCTTCGCCTGATCGCTCGGCTGCGGGAACATCGTCACGATCATTCCGAGGATCACGGCCGAGGTCATGGCCCCGCCGACGCCCTGCAGGAACCGTGCGCCGACGAGCATCTCCTGGGTCGTCGAGAGGCCGCACAGCAGCGAGGCCCCGGTGAAGAGACCCAGCCCGGAGAGGAACATTCGGCGCCGGCCGATGAGATCGCCCATCCGCCCGGCGAACAGCAGCAGGCCGCCGAACGCGATCATGTACGCGTTCACAACCCAGGCGAGGCTGGCGTTCGAGAAGTCGAGATCGTCCTGGATCGTCGGCAGGGCGACGTTCACGACGGTGCCGTCGAGCACGATCATGAGCATGCCGGTGCACAGGACGTAGAGCGCGATCCAGCGCTGCCGGTCGGTATCGGGGAGGGTGTTCGGGGTCATTGTTGGGTTAGACAGGCGCTCAGCCCGGAACTCATCGTTGTGATGACAACAGTCTGCGCGACCGATGACTTTCGTGTCGCGCGGGGGTCGGTTCTTCCGACAACCGAAAGGAGCCAGCATGTTCGCGAGCACCAAGGCCTTCAGCGGCTACGCCGTCGACGACATCCCGGCGGCGGAGCGGTTCTACGGCGAGATCCTGGGGATTCGCACGTCCACGGAGATGGACGGCTACCTCCTGAACCTCGAGCTCGCCGATGGCGAGCGGCCGACGATGATCTACGCCAAGCCTGATTTCGAACCCGCGACCTACACGGTCCTGAACTTCCCGGTCGACGACGTCGAAGCCGCGGTCGACGCGCTCACCGCCAAGGGCGTCGCGTTCGAGCACTATGAGGGCTCCGGTCAGGACGCAAAGGGCATCTCCCGCGGAAACGGCCCGACGATCGCCTGGTTCAAGGACCCGGCGGGGAACATCCTCTCCGTGCTGGAGAATCCGATGACCCCGTGA
>JAEMSV010000029.1 GCA_016462625.1 Solirubrobacteraceae bacterium
GATGACACAGGCGACCGCCTCGTCGTCGGCGTCCGGGCCGGCATCCCATTCGCGATCGCCGGGTTCCTGCTGTCGATGTCGTTCCCGGTCCTCGCCGAGGACGTCGGGTTCTCGCCGGTCGCCTGTGTCATCACGAGCGCGATCGTCTTCGCGGGCTCCGCGCAGTTCACGGCCGTCGCCATCCTGTCCCAGGGCGGGACGGCGGGCGCGGCCATCCTCGCCGCGACGCTCATGAACTCGCGCTTCTTGCCCATGGGGATCGCGCTCGGTCCGTCCCTCCCGGGCGGCCCGCTCAAGCGCGCCATCCAAGGGCAGCCCGTGGTCGACTCGTCCTGGGCGATCGCCTCGCGCGGTGACGGGACGTTCGACCGCTGGATCCTGTTCGGGGCGACCATCCCCCAGTTCATCACCTGGGTGAGTGGGACCGCCGTCGGCGCCGCCGTCGGGAACCGCCTCGGCGACCCGGACTCCCTCGGCCTCGACGCGATCTACCCGGCGTTCTTCCTGTCGCTCCTGATCCTGGAGGCCCGCAGCGGCCGCGCCCGGGGTGTCGCGGCGCTCGGCGCCGCCATCGCGCTCGTCCTCACTCCGGTCGCACCGGCCGGTGTGCCCGTCCTGCTGGCAAGCCTCGCGGCACTCGTGGCCCTGTGGCGCCGCCCGGCGGAGACGACGGCGTGAGCACCACGGTCGTCATCGTCATCGTCGGCCTCACCGTCACGACCGCGGCCATCAAGGCGATCGGCCCGATCGCCTCCGGGGGACGTGAGCTCCCACCATGGGCACTCGACATCGTGGCCCTGCTGGCGCCCGCGCTCCTCGCCGCCCTGGTCGTCACGCAGATCTTCGCCGACGGCAAGACCCTCGCGGTCGGCGAGGAGACGGTCGGCGTCGCGGCCGCGGGCGCGGTGATGTGGAAGACGGAGTCCGTCGTGGGGTGCGTGGTCACCGCCGCCGTGGTCACCGCCGCCCTTCGCGCTCTGGCCTGAGCACCCGTTCGCCGAACGGCATTCACCAACAGCCGCGTGTGGATCCGTAGCCTGCGCGGTGGCTGGATCCGCGACTCGCACTGAATGCTCGCCCTGCGCTGAGCGGCCTCCCCCATTCCTCCTCCGCGCGCCGGTTCACCCGAACCGGGCGCGACGACCCCTGGGCGAAACCATGAGCACCACGACTCCGCCGACCACCACGGCTCCGACATGGGGAAGCCGGCTCACAGGAGTCGAAGGGCTCCGCGCGATCGCCTGCACGCTCGTCCTCATCGGCCACGTCCAATGGATGGGTCACGCAGAGCCGTACTCCGCCGGGCGCTTCACGGCGCTCCTCTGGGCGTTCACTCCCACAGGGCTGATCCTCTTCTTCGTGCTCTCCGGGTTCCTCCTCTATCGGCCGTTCGCGTCGTCGATCGTCCTCGGGTACGCGTTCCCCGAGCCGCGCCGGTTCCTCGTCAACCGGTTCTGGCGCATCGCGCCGGCCTACGTCGCCATCCTGGTCGCGGTCGGCCTCGTCCTCGGCCTCGCCGTGACGAGCGCCGACGCGTTGTTCGTCGGCGGGTCCACCGGACAGGCCACCGACATGGGCGGAGCGATCGGACGCCTCGACGACCCTGGGCTGATCGTCGCCAACCTGCTGCTGATCCAGAACTACCACCCCGACGGCGTGCTCACCGGGATCGGCCCGGCGTGGACGCTCGGCGTCGAGGTCGCGTTCTATCTGACCCTGCCGGTCCTCGCGGTCGCTGCGGCCCGCCTCGGGCGCGGGCGGCGGCTCCGTGACCGCGTCCTGGCGAGCCTCGTTCCGGCCGCGATCCTGCTCGGCCTCGGGCTCGCGGGCAAGGGCCTCGCAGCGGCCACGGCGTCCGCCGGGACCGATCCTCGCGATCAGTGGGGTCAGACCTGGCACGCCGTGCTCGAGCGCAGCTTCCTGACCTGGGCCGACATGTTCGCCTTCGGCATGGTCGCCGCCGTCGTGGTCACCCTCGTCCGTGAGGGCCGGCTCCAGCGTTTGCAAGTGCGGCACGTCACGCGGGTCACCGTCGGCTCGGCCACCGTGATGCTCGCCGTCCTGAGCAGCGTCCGGCTCCCTGAGACGGTCCAGTCCGTTCTGCTCGCCGCCGTGCTCGCGGGCGTCGTGCTGGCCGTCGGGATGCCGTCCGCCAGTCCCACGCGATCACGACGGGCACTCGACTGGCGCCCCGTGGTCTACGTGGGCGTCGTGTCCTACAGCGTCTACCTCTGGCACATGCCGATCATCGGGCTGGTCCGGCGCTACGACCTCAGCCTTGCGGGACGGCCCGGCTTCATCGTCACGGTGATGATGGTCTTCACCCTGAGCGTCGCGGTGGCGGCCGTCACCTACCGCTACGTCGAGGGCCCCGGCCTCCGGCGAAAGCTGCGGCCGATGCGGGCGGGGTCAGTCGGAGCCGGCGGCCGCGAGGCCGTCGAAGAGGAGGTTCGCGCCGGGCAACTCGCCCGGATTGGCCGCGAGGTGTGACCACTTCACGACCTGGTCGGGGCCGATGACGACGATCGCCCGGTTCGTCATCCCGGCCGGCTCGAAGTACGCGCCGAATGCCTTCGACGCGGCGCCCTTCGGCTCGAAGTCCGAGAGCTGCGGGATCGTGACGTTCAGCTTCTCGCGGAAGGCCGTCTGGCTGTATGAGGCGTCCGTGGAGACCCCGTACAGGACGGCACCCTTCTCCGCGAGTTCGCCGAGGACCTCTTCGTAGATCTGCAGCTGGTCGGTACAGACCGGACTGAACGCGAAGGGGTAGAAGACGAGAATCGTCTTCGTTCCGGCGAGGTCGTCGCGCGTGAACGACTCGCCGTCCTCGCGCTTGAGCGTGAACTCGGGGGCCGGCGTTCCAGGCTCGATGATGCTCATGGAACGTCCCGCCGAGACCGCTACTTGCGGAGCCCGAGCTCCTTGACCAGCGCGCGATACCCCTCGAGGTCGTTCTTCTGGAGGTAGTTGAGCAGCCGGCGGCGCTGACCGACGAGCATGAGCAGACCGCGACGCGAGTGATGGTCCTTCTTGTGCCCGCGAAGGTGCTCGGTGAGCTCGTTGATGCGCTCGGTGAGCAGCGCGACCTGGACCCGGGTGTTGCCCGTGTCGTTCTCGTTCTCACCGAACTGCTTGATGATGTCGAGCTTGCGCTCCTGAGTAAGCGTCATGCGGCTGAGCAGGGTAGCAGGCTGTCAGACGGCTTCTGCGAGCAGACGGCGGGTCTCAGCGACGTCGCGGTGCATCTGCTCGACGAGCGCTTCGACGCTGTCGAAGCGGCGCTCGCCGCGGAGCCGGTGATGGAACGCCAGCGTGATCTCCGCGCCGTACAGGTCACCCGACCAGTCGAGCAGATAGGCCTCGATCAGCTCACCGCGGCCGGTCTCGAACATCGGACGGACGCCGACGTTCACCGCCGCGAGATGCTCGCCGTTGACGACGCACGCGTAGACGCCGTGCCCTGGCGTCACGTACTCGTCGTCGGGGACCAGGTTCGCCGTCGGGAATCCGAGCTCGCGTCCGCGCTTGTCGCCATGGACGACCTCCCCCGACATCACGAAGGGATCGACGAGCAGCGAGTTGGCGTACGCGAGGGCGCCACCGAGCAGCAACCCGCGTATGTGGCTCGACGAGACGATCTCGCCGTCTGCCTCCAGCAGCGGGACGACCCGGGTCTCGAAGCGCGGGTCCTCGCCGAGCATCTCCGGGGTCCCCTTCGCACGATTGCCGAAGCGGAAGTTCTCCCCCACCGAGACGTGGGTTGCGCCCAGGCCACCGACGAGGACGTCGTCGATGAACGATTCCGCGGACCGCGCGGCGAACTCCCGGTCGAACGGAATGACCACGAGCTCCTCACCCCCGATCGAGCCGACGAGCTCGGCCTTGCGCTCGAGCGTCGTGATCAGCTTCGGGACGGCCGCGGGATGGACCACCGTGGTGGGATGCGGATCGAACGTCAGGACCGTGTCGGCGTCGCGAATGACCTCGCGATGGCCGAGATGGACGCCGTCGAACGTGCCGACGGCAACACGGCGCGGACGCGGCTCGACATCGGTAAGGCGGCTCACCTTCATGCGCGGAAGCCTACGACGGGCTTGAGCAGGTCGTCCTGCCGCTCGGCGATCGCGATGGGCCCGTCGGCGTCGGAGAGCAGGAACGGACCGGCCCCGTCCACCGCGACCGGCACCCCGACGCCGTGGCCGGCGGCCTTCGCCTCCGCACCCTCCAGCGCCACGGAGGGCATGAACGCCAGAGCGTCCGCGAGGCTGACGATCTGGCCCGGATCAGCGTCGGCGACGTCGAAGCTCCCGATCCGGGTGCGGCGCAGCTCCAGGCAGTACGCGTCGCCGAGATCGGCGATCAGGGAGCGCACGTACGTCCCCGACGAGCATTCGATCACGAACGCGGCCCGGTCACCGTCGCGCCAGCGCTGCTCGAACCGGTCGACCCGCACGACGCGCTCCGGCACGTCGACGACCTCACCGCGGCGCGCCTTCGCATACGCGCGCTCCCCGTCGATCTTGATCGCCGAGTAGGCCGGCGGGCGCTGACGCACCTCGCCGGTCGGGAGCACGGGCGGATCGGGCGGGATCTTTCCGGTCTCCGTGATCTCGCCCTCCGGGTCCCCCGTGGTCGAGGTCGCCCCCAGCTGCGCGACGGTCTCGTAGGCCTTCGGCAGCGCCATCAGGAAGCGCTGGATCCGGGTCGCCCGCCCAAGGAGGACGAGCAGCAGGCCGGTCGCGAACGGGTCGAGCGTCCCCGCGTGGCCGACCTTCACGCCCCGCGGCTGCTCCCGGCGCACGGCCGCGACCACGTCGTGCGAGGTCTTCCCGGCGGGCTTGTCGATGAGGAGGACGCCGTCCACTGCGCGCGGCGAGGCCTGGGTTACCGAGCTGCGGCGAGCTGCTCGGCGAGCGACTCACGCAGGAATGCGACGAGTTCCTCGCCGGTCAGCGTCGTCGTGAAGCCTGCCGCTTGACGGTGGCCTCCGCCCCCGCCCGCGCGGGCGATCGCCGAGACGTCGACCTCGCCGTCGGTCGCGCGCAGCGACACCTTCGAGCGGCACCCCGACTCGCTGGCCGGGAGCTCACGCGCCATCGCGGCGACCTTGGTGCCCCGGACCGACCGCAGGTGATCGATGATCCCCTCGGTGAACGAGTCCTCGGCGCCCGTGGCGAGGAAGTCCTCGCGGGTCAGGCGGGTGATCGTGAGGCGCCCGTCGTCGAAGCGCTCGACGTGGTTGAGCGCCCGCGCCAGCAGCAGCAGCTTCGGCTCCGGCATCCCCTCGTACAGGCGCCGGTAGATCTCGTGGACGTCCACCCCGGCCTCGATCAGCGCGGCCGCCATCTCGTGCGCGCGCGTGCCGGTGTTCTCGTACATGAACTTGCCGGTGTCGGTGACGAGGCCGACGTAGAGCGCGTCGGCGATCTCCGGGGTCGTGGTGATGCCCAGATCCTGCATCAGGTCCCACACGACCTCGGCGGTGCACGACGCGTCGGCGACCACGAGGTTCACGGTGCCGAAGCGCGTGTTGTCGTGGTGATGGTCGATGTTGACGATGTGCGCGTCGGCGTTGCGCAGGAGGTCCGACGGCGTGCGGTCGATGTTCCCGCAGTCGAGGAAGACGACGGTGCGGTCGTCGAGGTCGTCGGGCACGATCGAGACAAGGTTGTCGAGCCGGAAGAACGCGTACTCGTACGGCAGCGGGAACTCGTCAGCGTCCATGAACATCAGCGAGTCCTTGCCCAGCGCCAGGAGGATGCCGTGCATGGCGACGAGCGAGCCGAGCGCATCCCCGTCGGGGTTCTCATGGGTGACGAGCAGGAAACGCTCGCCATCGCGTAGCTCACTGAGCACGCGAGCCCTGGCGTCATCCGTGGCGCCGTTGGCAGATCCGGTCACGAGTCTCCTTCCTCGTCCAGCAGCAGCTGGTTCAGCCGTGCCGCCCGCGCGGCGCTCTGGTCGTGCATGAACTCCAGCGTCGGGGTGCGCTTGAGCCGGAGCTCTGCGCCCACGCGGCGCTGCAGGTATCCGTGGGCCGACCGCAGTCCCTCGAGCGAGGCGTTCTGCTCCTCGGGCGTGCCGAGGACGCTCACGTAGACGGTGGCGTGACGCAGGTCTGAGCTGGTGTTGACTTCGGTGACGGTCACGAAACCCACACGGGGATCCTTCAGTCCACGAGACGTCGCATCGCTGAGGACCTCCCTCATCGCCTCGTTGACGCGGCGCATCCGATCGCTCGGCATCCTAACCCCAGACCTCTTCGAACGACGCGAGGGTGCGCTCGATTCGGCACCCATCCGGAAACCGGTCCACCATGTATCGCTCCACCGCGTCCGCCTCGTGCTCAACGAGCGTGTACGTGCCAGCCACCAGTGCGGCGGCAAGCGTCGACCGCTGCCAGGTGTCCTGGTGATCGACCTCGGCGACGGACGCCCCCAGCTTCTGCCGGAGGCGTGCCTTCACCGAGTTGAGTTCCGCGCGCTTCTCCTTCAGCGACCCGGACTCCGGGAAGTGCAGGTGAATCGTCAACAGCGCGACGTACGCGCCCACAGCAGCACGTCCGTCCCCTACGCCAGCTCGCGCTCGACCTGACGCGTCTCGTAGACCTCGAGCACGTCGCCTTCCTTCACGTCCTGGAAGTTCTCCAGCACGATGCCGCACTCGAAGCCCTGTGCGACCTCGCGGACATCGTCGGAATGGCGGCGCAGCGAGTCGATCTTGCCGTCCCACACGACGGTGCCGTCGCGCACGAGACGCGCCTTCGACCCGCGTGTGATCTTGCCCTCGGTGACGTACGAGCCGGCGATCGTGCCGATCTTCGACGCCTTGAAGGTCTGCCGGATCTCGACGAGGCCGACCGACTCCTCGACCTCTTCGGGCTCGAGCATGCCCTGCATGGCGGCGCGGAGATCGTCCAGCGCCTTGTAGATGACCGAGTACGAGCGGATCTCGACGCCCTCGCGGTCGGCGGCGTTGCGCGCATCGCCGACCGGGCGGACGTTGAAGCCGATGATGATGGCCTCGGAGGCCGCGGCGAGCATGACGTCCGACTCGTTGATGCCACCCACACCGGCATGCAGCACGTTGACCGAGATCTCGTCCTGGGGCAGCTTGGCGATCTCGTCCTCGACGGCCTCGACCGAACCGGCGACATCGCCCTTGAGGAGCAGGTTGAGCTCCTTGAGCTCGCCGGCCTGGATCTCCTTGAAGACGTCCTCGAGCGAGCGCTTGCGGCCGGATCGGCGCGCCTGCTGCTCCTGGCGGAGGCGCAGTGCGCGCTCCTCGGCCTGCTGCCGGGCCTGACGGTCGTTCTCCGTGACCTGGACGAACTCGCCGGCCTCCGGGACGCTGTCGAAGCCGAGGACCTCGACCGGGTCGCCCGGGACCGCCTCGGTGACACGCGCGCCGGTGTAGTCGTGCATCGCGCGAACGCGACCCCAGTGCGAGCCGCCGACGACGGCGTCGCCGATCTTCAGGGTGCCACGCTGCACGAGGAGGGTGACGACCGGGCCCCGGCCCGGGTCGAGCTTGGACTCGACGACGACGCCAGAGGCGTCGGCGTTCGGGTTGGCCTTGAGGTCCTCGAGCTCGGCGACCGTGAGGATCGTGTCGAGCAGGTCCTCGAGGTTCAGCTTCGCCTTCGCCGAGACGTCGACGAACTCGTAGCCGCTGTCGGGCTGCCACTCGGCGGGCGTGATGTTGCGCTGGGCCATCTCGCTGCGCACGCGCTGCGGGTCGGCGCCTTCCTTGTCGATCTTGTTGACCGCAACGATGATCGGCACGTCGGCCGCCTTCGCGTGGTCGATCGCCTCTTCGGTCTGCGGCTTCACGCCGTCGTCCGCCGCCACGACGATCACCGCGATGTCGGTGACGCGGGCGCCGCGGGCACGCATGGCGGTGAACGCCTCGTGGCCCGGCGTATCCAGGAATGTGACCAGCTGGCCGTCGTGATGGACCTGGTACGCACCGATGTGCTGGGTGATGCCGCCGGCCTCGCCCGCGGCGACCTCGGTCGTACGGATGCTGTCGAGCAGTGACGTCTTGCCGTGGTCGACGTGGCCCATGATCGTGACGACCGGCGGGCGCGTGACGAGATCCTCGTCGGCGTCGTCGAACGTCGGCTCAGCGTCGAGTTCCTCGTCGGCGTGGACGATCTCGACCTCACGGTCGAACTCGGCGGCGAGCACGACGATCGTCTCGTCGGACAGCGTCTGCGTGAGCGTCGCCATCTCGCCCAGCATCATGAGCTTCTTGATGATGTCCGGGACCGGGACGCCGAAGTACTCGGAGACGTCCTTGACCGTCGAGCCCGACTGGACCTTCAGGTTGTCCAGGGCCGACTGCGCGGCCGTATTGAGCGGCTGGATCGTCTCGTCGTACGTGCCGCGACGGCGACGTCCGCGGCGCTGCCGGCGCGGCGGGCCCTGCTGGGGGCCGCCACCGGGACCGCCCGGGCCACCGGGACCGCGGCGTGAAGCCTGCGAGTCGATGACGACACGGCGGCGACCGCCGGGCGCGCCGGGGGCGCGCTCACCGGCGACGGAAGAGCGAGTGGGGCGCTTGGCGCCCGGACCTGTGGCCGGCTTGCCCGGGCCGCGCTGGCCCTGTCCGCCGTTCTGCTTCTGCTCCTTCGCGCGCTGGGCCTTCTCGGCCTCCTGGCGCGCGAGCGTCGTGCGGCGGACGGGCTGGGCCTCGGCGGCAGCCTTCTTGCCGTTCTCCTTGGCCTTGTCCGGCGCCTTCTTGACGGGCTGTCCCGTCAGAGCGGCCTTCGCGTCGTTCTCGTCGATCGCCGACGAGGCAGCCTTCACCTCGATGCCGGCAGCACGAAGCTTCGCCATGACCTCCTTGGCGGGCATGTCGTAGGTTCGGGCGAGTTCGTTGACGCGCTTCTTGGCCATCTGTTCCAGTCGAGTCTAGGGGGCCAGCTCCGGCCCCGGTGTGTCGTCGATGTGCACCTGCCGGCGAAACGCCCTCGGCAGGGCGCGGCGCGTGAGCGCCGCAGTCATGCAAGCGTCGTCGTGGACGTACGCTCCACGGCCCGGCAGCCGCTGATCCTCGTCGACGACGACGTGGTCATCCACGATAGCCAGACGGCGCAGCGCCCTCTTGGGCGCGCGCTCGCCACAGCCGATACAGCGGCGCTCCGGCGCCGTTATGACGCGGGCTCCTGTTCGGAGACGTCCGTGTCCTCACCCGCGGCCTCGCCCGCCGGCGTGCCCTCTTCTTCCTCTTCGGTCTCGTCAGCCGCTTCGGTCTCGGCCTCCTCGGAATCCTCGGAATCCGCAGCTTCCTCGGCCGGTTCGGCCGAAGCCACCGCGGCCTCGCCCTCGAGCTCTTCCTCGGTGGCCGGCTCGGCGAGCGGCTCGTCGTCGTCCTCGACAAGGCCCTCCTCGGCCTCCTCGGCCGCCTCGGCGTTCGCCGCCTCGGCGCGCATGACGATCTCCTGCACGTCCTTGTCCGACTTGTCGCCGTCGGCCAGCTCCGAGATCTCCTCGGTCGACAGGCCGGCGATGATCGTCACCGACGCCGTCGCGAAGCGCGACAGCGCCTGGTGGCTGTCCAGGCCGCAGAAGTGCGAGCCGGGCAGCGCGGAGTTCGGGCAGCGACGCCCGTTCGTGAGGATGGCGCCACAGCGGCCGCCGGTCTCCTCCTCCTCGTACTCCTGGCTGCCGGACTGGTCGGCGAACTCGGTTTCGCTGCGGATGTCGATGCGCCACCCGGTCAGCCGCGCGGCGAGCCGCGCGTTCTGACCCTCGCGCCCGATCGCCAGCGAGAGCTGGTCGTCGGGGACGATGACGGTGGCCTGACGGCCGTCGTCGTCGACGAGCACCTCGCGCACGCGCGCCGGGCTCAGGGCCTTCGCGACGAACCGGGCAGGCTCGTCGTTGTACGGAATGATGTCGATCTTCTCACCGCGCAGCTCGGAGACGACCATGCGGACGCGCGAGCCACGCGGCCCGACGCAGGCGCCGACGGGATCCACCCCGTCGGCGTGCGAGACCACCGCGATCTTGGAGCGGTAGCCCGGCTCACGCGCGACGTTGGCGATCTCGACCAGCCCGTCGGCGATCTCCGGGACCTCGAGCTCGAAGAGCGCCTTGATGAGGTCAGGGTCGCGCCGGCTGACGATGATCGAGGGGCCCTTCGTGGAGGGCGAGACCTCCTTGATGACCGCCTTGATGCGCTGGTTGTGCTCGTAGCGCTCGCCGTCGACCTGCTCGGCCTTCGGCAGCAGCGCCTCGACACGCTCGCGCAGCTGGATGAGCGTGTAGCGGGAGTCCTTCTGCTGGACGATGCCGGTGATCAGCTCGCCGACGCGGTCGCGGTACTCCTCGAACATCTGCTCGCGCTCGGCCTCGCGGATGCGCTGCAGGATGACCTGCTTGGCCGTCTGCGCCGCGATGCGGCCGAAGCCCTCCGGCGTGACGTCCTGCTCGTCGATCTGATCCTTGTACTCCTCGAACTTCTTGGGATCGATCTCCGGGTCCTGCGGCTCGACGTACTCCCCCGTCTCGGGATCGAGCACCGTGCCTTCGTCGATGGTCTCGACGATCAGGTGCGCCTCGAGGCGCTCGGGGATGATCAGCTCGGTCACGCGGAAGTCGCCGGTTTCGCGGTCGACGTCGACGCGCGCGTACTTGGCGGCGCCGGGCTGCTTCTTGTAAGCGGAGAGCAGCGCGTCTTCCAGCGCTTCCATGAGCCGCTCGGGGGCGATGCCCTTCTCCGCGCCGAGCGCGGTCATCGCCTCAAGGATCTCGCGGGACATGAGCTACTCCTCGATCAGGTTGGAACGCTGGATGTCGGCGTATGGGATCGCAACGACGCCGCTCTCGGCGGCGATCGTCACCTCCCGGTCGTCCGCGCCGACGAGCTCGCCCGTGAAGCTGCGATGCCCCTCTGTGGCGTCACGCGTACGCACACGCGCGTGATGCCCCAGGTAACGACGGAAGTGCTGAGGCTTCGTCAGCGGCCGGCGCGTGCCGGGCGAAGACACCTCGAGCGCGTATCGCTCGCGGAGCTCGGGCAGCAGGTTGGTGACCCGCTCGCAGAGCTCCAGCGACACGCCCTCCGGGTGGTCGATGAAGAGCCGCACCGTGCGTCCTCCGAGAACCTCCGCAAGCAGAACCTCGACGTCCGGGGCCTGTTCGGCCAGGCGCGTCTCAATCTCCTCTTGGATGTTCATCGACCCTCCTCAGACAAAGAAAAAAGTGGGCGAGCGCCCACTTTCGGTCCTGCGAACTGCTCGAAAGCTGTCGTGCGAGGATAGCACCGTGTTCACATCTGACCCCCTGGCTGCAAGCCGCGTTGTGGAGGGGTATCTCCCCTCCTTGCCGGGTGGCTGGAGGCAGCTCCAGGATGGGCATTGGGGACTCACGGTGGACGCCGCCGGCTGGCCCCTGGACATCGGCCTCGCGGTGCGCGCAGGCGTCCTGCGCGCTCAGGCGCAGGCGCTCGGCCCGGGCGCGGTCGCCGCCCACGAGCTCCTGCATCGCAATCGCCGGCTGCGGCTCGTCCGGTTCACCCACGCCGCCGACGGCGCCGTCTGGGTCGAGGCCGACCTCCCCGCCGAAGCGGTCACCGAGCCGCTCGTCGACCGCCTGCTCGGCAGCGTGGTCGCGGCCGCGACCACGATCCGCGAGCGGGCCGCCGACCTGGCGCGCTAAGCCGCGCGGCGCCGGGCCCGGTCGCGGTACAGCTTGTAGTCGCGCCGGTCGGGCCGCAGCTGGCAGGCCAGCGCCAGCGGATGGCGCGCCTCCTGGTGGCGACCCAGCTGCTGCAGCGAGCGGCCGAGGCAGAAGAGCGCGAAATCATCGGTCGGCCGATGCTCGACGATGGCCTCGAACTCCGCCGCGGCGGCCTCGTACCTCTGCGCCTGGAAGTACGCGCGCCCGAGGGCCTCACGAATGGAGTCCTTGTCGGGCTCGAGATCACGCGCCCGCGCGAGGGGCACGGTCGCCGCGTGGAAGTCGCCATCAGCGAGCAGCCGGGATCCAGCCTGGAACAACTCGTAGACGTTGTCCTCCTCCATGGCTGGATTGTACGAATCCTGGCGACGGTTTTAGAAGGGCGGGAGCGCCCACCAGGCGCGGACCCATCCCACCGGGCCGCCACGACGGGCGAGAACCCGGCGCAGACCGGCGCGCTCCTCGCCGCTCGGTGCCCGGGTCGCCGGCCCGGGTGGCCCGTACCGCGCGCGGGCCAGCGTGCGGACGTACGCCTCGGCGGACGTGCCGCTGAGCCTGTCGGCGACCGACGTCAGTGTCGTCTGCGGGGGCAGCGGCCGACCGACTCGGCGCATGGCGCGGTCGAGGTCACCCATCGCCACCTGGACCGGCGCGCGGCGCCGCGCACTGCGGCGGCGCACACCGAAGGCGGCGAAGCCCGTCCCGCAGATCGCAACGATCCCGGCGAGCGTGAGGAGCAGTCCGGTCGGGAGGCCTCCCCCGTCCGGCTCGGACTCGGGCGCTGCCCCGCCACCGGACGGGAGCTCGAGCCCGCGACCGGTCTGCGGTCCCGGGTCGGTGCTTCCGGTGCGCGGCTCCCCGGCGCGGGTTCCCAGCGCGCGGGAGCGCGCGGGCGTCCCCGAGGGGGTCGGGTCGAAGGCCACCCATCCGGCCGCGGGGATGTAGACCTCCACCCACGAGTGCGCGTCGAGGTCACGCACGACGTACTCGCGGTCGGTGTCATCGAAGGCGCCGGGCGAGAACCCCGTCGCGACCCGGGCAGGCACGCCGCCCATGCGCAGCAGGAGCGCCATCGCGCCGCTGAATTGCTGGCAGTAGCCGATGCGGTCGTCGAACAGGAAGGCGTCGAGTGGCGCGGACCGGATCGGCGGTGACTCGTCGTACGAGTAGCCCGACCGCAGGTGCCGCTGCACCGCGCGCACGTACTCGTACGGCGTGGCCGCGCCGGCGCGCAGTCGCTGGGCGAGCCCGTAGGTGCGCGCGTACGCCGACTGGCGGACCGCCTCCTCGGCGTCGTCGCCGACGACGACCTGCCCGTCGACCGTCGCGAGTGTGGCGGTGGGGGCGCCGAAGCTGGCGAACTGGACCTCCGTCACGGGACGGCCCGGAGCGCGCTGCGGGACGTTGACGATGAGGTCGTCGGAGACGTACGACGGATACGCGGTCGTCGCGGCCGCCATCTCCCGCGCGGTGGGTCGTGGGACGTAGGCCTCGACCTCGTACGTGTTCCCCCGCCGCAGCGGCCGGTCGTCGACGCGGAACTCGCCCGGCGCGGACTGGACCGGCTGGCGCGGGCTCTTGTCGATCGACAGCACCGTTCCGGCGCCGATGAACTCCTCGGACGTCATCTCGCCGACGGTCACGCGCAAGCGCGTGCGCCAGTCCGAGCGGTCCCGCGCGATCTCGGTGTCGAGCGCCAGGTCCTCCGACCCACGATCGCGGCGCCAGCGGACGCCGTCGAACTCGGAGAGCGCCTCGGCCTTCCAGTACGACCCGCGCGATGCGCGCACGCGGAGCACCTCGGTGCCGTCGCGCGGCCAGTCCATCGGCCCGTACCGGTGGTCCCAGAAGAAGCGCTGTCCCGCCTGCGGTGCGAGATCCTGCGCGATGCCCTCGTAGTCGATGAGCGGCGTCTGCGGGTCGAGCGCCGGCGCGGCGACCACGCCGGCGAGTGCCGCGACGCCCACCAGGCCCGCGGCGACAGGCGCCGCCCGGCGGGGCACCCGATCGAGGCTGAGATACACGAGGACGAGCACCGCCAGCACCACGCCCGTGCCGACCGGCGACCCGACTTCGCGCTGCACGGCGGGGACCGCCGCCACCGCTCCGAGCGCGACGGCCGACGCGATCCGGTAGCCGACCTCGCCGCCCGGGCGTGGCCAGAACGCGAGGATCGCGCCGAGGCTCAGCAGGACCGGCGCGCCGAGCACCAGGACCGAGCGGACCCACGGGTCGGAACCGCCGTACGGCACCCGGACGGACGCCGACGCCTCGAGGCCCCGGCGCAGCCCGTCGGCCAATGCGTCCCAATGCGTGGGCGCAAGGAACCGCAGCGGCACCCCGGCGACGAGCAGCGCCCCGCCGAGCAGCAGCACGAGCAGGGCTGTCGCGAGCAGCGCCCGGCCGAGCCGTCCCCGCACCGGGGCGGTCGCGAGCAGGACCCCAGCTCCCGCGGCCACGAACACGAACAGCGCGAGTGCCCACCCGCGTGGCGGGTCGACGAGCGTCCCCCACCACAGCGCGCCGAACAGCCCCAACCCCGCGAACCCGGCTAGCCGGGCGAACAGCGGCGGAAGCAGCGGGCCCGTGCGCGCGGGACGCCGAACGAACGCAGGTGCGGTCGCTGCGGTCACGCCGGAGCTCCCGTGGTGACGCGCCGAGCCGGCCGGCCGATCGCGTACCCGTGGCAGCCCGCGACCGCGAACGCCGCCCTTCGGCCCGGCAGCGCGCCGGGCACGACGAGCACCCGCGCGCCGGCGCCGTGACGCAGGGCCGGTGCGCGCTCACGACGCAGGGCGCTCACGAGGATGATCGAGCCACGCCGCCCGACGTGGTCGGCGAGTGCCGGGGCGCCGTGCGCCTGCACGACCGCGAGCCGCGCGTGCAGCGCGTCCCATCCGCCGAGCGTCGGCTCGAGGGCCACCGCACGGCGTGAGCCGGGAAGCAGCAGCCAGCATCCGGTCTGCCGCGCCAGATGGACGGCGAGCGACGCCGTGGCGCGAACCGCGGCGTCGAGGTCCTCCTCGCTCGCGGGCGTGCGCGGATCGAGGACCACGAGCGGGCGGCCGTCTCCGTCTGCGACGAACCTCCGTTCCATCGGGTCGGCGCCGCGCGCGACGGCGGGCCAGTAGACGCGTGAGGCCGGCGTTCCGTCCCGCAGCGGCCGAACGCCATCAAGCTCGGTCGCGGCAAATCCGCTGACCTGCCCGGGCCGCGGCGCGCCCGGTTCCTGACCGCCTTCAGTGATGCGGACCGGCTCGATCCGGGGAAGCACGAGCACCTCGTCGTCCTCGTGCATGCGCGTGACCGGGAGCGCGGCGAGCCCGAGCGGGTCCCGCAGGACGACCGACGAGCGCGGCAGCCGGTGGACGCCGCGGCGCTCGAACGCCGGCTTCGCGTCGATCCGGACGCCGGGGCCGCCCGAGCGCAGCTCCACGACGTCGGGCAGCGCGCTGTCGTGCACCTCACCGCCCGGCAGCGGGAAGCCGCCGGACCGGACCTCGATGCGGACGGCGGCCTGCTCGCCCTCGATCACCCGGCGGGTCGCGATCGTGCGGGTGACCCGGACGCGGGTCGCCGCGACCGCCACCCACAGCGTCGCGCCGGCGGCTGCGACGAGCACGGCGACCGCCGGCACCCACAGCGGCTCCGCGTCGAATCCCCAGGCGGTGAAGACGAGCGCGACTCCCAGCAGCGCGGTCGCCAGCGCGGGCCGAAGGCCGGTCCACACGCGTGTGGGGACGACCGGGTGCACGGTTCAGCGCGCCGGCGTGACCGCGATCGCGTCGGCCACCACGGCGGCCGCGTCGACGCCGATCGCCTCGGGCGACAGGACGATGCGATGGGCCAGCACGCTCGGCGCGAGGGCCTGCACGTCGTCGGGAAGCGCGTGGTCGCGGCCCGCCAGCAGGGCGCGGGCCTTCGCGGCGCGCAGCAGCATGAGCCCGGCCCGCGGCGATGCGCCGAGCTCGACCCGCTGATCCTCGCGCGTGTGCCGCAGGAGCGCGACGACGTAGTCGCGCAGCGGCGCACTCGCGCGGACCCGGGCGGCGGCGTCCTGCGCGGCGAGCAGCGCGGCCGCGTCGGCGACGGGGCGCAGGTCCGCCACCCGGTCTCCCATCTCGTGGCGATGGAGCATGTCGGCCTCGCCCGTCGCGCTCGGGTAGCCGAGCGACAGCCGGACCATGAAGCGGTCGACCTGCGCTTCGGGGAGCGGGTACGTGCCCTCGTACTCGACCGGGTTCTGGGTCGCGATGACGAGGAACGGCCGAGCCAGTTCGTGCGTGTGGACGTCGACGGTCACACTGCGCTCCTGCATGCACTCCAGGAGGCCGGACTGCGTCTTCGGCGACGCGCGGTTGACCTCGTCGACGAGCACGATGTTCGCGAAGATCGGACCGGGCCGGAACTCGAACCGCCCCTCGCGCTGGTTCAGCACGTTGGTCCCGACGACGTCGGCGGGCAGCAGGTCGGCCGTGCACTGCACGCGGGCGAACTCCAGGTCGAGCGAGTGCGCGAGCGCGCGGGCGAGTGTCGTCTTGCCAACACCCGGCAGGTCCTCGATCAGGACGTGGCCCTCGGCGATGACCGCGACCAGCAGGTCGGCGAGCACGTCGTCGCGGACCTCGACGGCCTGGCGCAGGTTCTGGGCGATCGCGCGCCCGAGTGCCGCCGCGGAGGCGACCTCCGACCCGGCGACCGGCTCGACGGTCTCGCCCGGCTCCATGTCAGGCGCCCTCCACGATGCGCGACGCGCCCCTCAGCGCCATCGCCTCGGTGAGGATCGCGCGGGCGATCTCCGCCTTGTCCGAGCGGGGGACGTGGCGCTCGCCGGAGGCCGTCACGATCGTGACCTCGTTCGCCGTCGCGTCGAAGCCGATGTCCGTGCGGGCGATGTCGTTGACGACGATCGCGTCGACGCCCTTGCGGGCCAGCTTCTCGCGCCCGTAGGCGAGCGCGCCGTCGCCGTGCTCGGCGGCGAACCCGACGAGCGTCTGCCCCGGGCGCCGCCGCGCGGCGAGCGAGGCCAGGACGTCGGGCGTCCGCTCGAGCTCGAGCCGGAGGTCCGTGTCGCCCTCCTGCTTCTTCATCTTGCCCTCGTGAGCCGATGCCGGCCGGAAGTCGACGACGGCCGCCGCCATCAGCAGCAGGTCGGTCTCCTCGAACGCGGCTTCGCACTCGGCCTGCAGCTCCGCGGCGGTCTCCACGTCGACGTACCGGACGCGCGGGTCGCGCGGCAGCGACACGTTCGCGGCGATGACCGTCACCTCCGCGCCGAGGGCCGCAGCCTGCTCGGCCAGCGCGAAGCCCATGCGGCCCGACGAGCGGTTGCCGAGGTAGCGCACCGCGTCGAGCGGCTCGCGGGTCCCGCCCGCGGTGACCAGGACGCGGACGCCGACGAGGTGCGGCTCCGCGGGAGTACCAGGCGATCTCGCCGGGGACGGTCCGCCGAGGAGCTCGTCGACGGCCGCGAGGAGATCGGCGGGCTCTGGCAGCCGGCCGGCGCCCCACTCGCCCTTGGACCCGAGCCGGCCGACGCCGGGCTCGAGGACGGTCGTGCCGCGGTCCCGCAGCAGCGCGACGTTGTCGCGGGTCGCCGGGTGATCCCACATGTGGTTGTTCATCGCCGGCGCGAGCACCAGCGGGCAGGTGGTTGCGAGCGCGGCGCTCGTCAGCAGGTTGTCCGCGAGCCCATGGGCGAGCTTGGCGAGCGTGTTCGCCGAGGCCGGCGCAACGAGGTACACGTCCGCGTTGGCCACGAGCTCGAGATGGCTCAGCGGCTCGTGGTCGGGCGGCGTCTGATCCGGGAACGCGCCCCGCGCGGGATCCCGCTCGAACTCTCCGACCAGGACCGGGGCCCCGGTCAGGCCGGCGAAAGAGGCCGCACCGACAAACCGCTGGCTGGCCTCCGTCTGGATGACGCGCACGCTGTGCCCGGCTCCAGTGGCGAGCCGAACGAACTCCAGCGCCTTGTAGGCGGCGATCCCGCCGCAGACCCCGAGGAGGATCCGCGCCATCGACTTGCCTCCCTGCGTCGACCCCTTGGCCTTGTCTCGACCTAGCGGTATTCGTACTTGATCTTGCCTGCGGCGACTTCCTCGAGCGCGATCGTCAGGTAGTTCTTGGAGATCGTGTCGACCATCGGCGGCGGGAACTCGTCGAACGTTCCCTCACCGAGGTTGTGGTAGTAGCTGTTGATCTGCCGGGCACGCTTCGCGGCGACGATCACCGACGCGTAATTCGAGTCGACATTCGTCAGCAGCTTGTCGATGCGGGGAGAGATCATGCTCTCCATGGTACTGGCCGCGAGACCTCGCCTTACGAGGTCGTCGCGCCGCGCACGATCCCGACCAGCTCCTCGATCGCATCCTCGAGCCGGTCGTTGATCACGACCCGGTCGAAGTCGCCGCGCGCCGCGAGTTCCTCCTCGGCGCGGCGGAGCCGGCGCTCGATCTGCTCGGCGGAGTCGGTACCCCGTCCGATGAGCCGCGTCTTGAGCGTGTCCTCCGACGGCGGCGCGATGAAGACGGTGAGGGCCTCGGGCATCGATTCGCGAACCTGCTCGGCGCCGAGGACCTCGATCTCCAGGACGACGGGCCGCCCGCCCGCGGTGCGTGTCTCGAGCTCCTCGCGCAGCGTCCCGTAACGGTTGCCGGCGAACTCGGCGTGCTCGACGAAGCCGCCCTCGGAGAGCCGCTTCTCGAACTCCTCGGGCGAGAGGAACCAGTAGTCGACGCCGTGCGTCTCCCCCGGCCTCGGCTTGCGGGTCGTGGCCGAGACCGAGAGCTCCAGGTCAGGCATCCGGTCGCGGAGCTGACGGATGAGCGTTCCCTTGCCGACTCCCGAAGGCCCGGTGATGACGACGACGCGACCCACGCGCGAAGAGGATGACGCCGCTAGCGGCGGAGCAGGGAGACGAGCTCGCTGCGCTGGCGCTCGGAGAGCCCGCCGATGGTCTTGCTCGGCGAGATCCGGCACTGAGCCAGGATCTTGTTGACCTTCACCCGGCCGTACTTCGGCACAGCGAGCAGCATGTCGAAGACCTTGGCGGTCTCGACGTACTCGGGGGGATCGAGCAGCAGTCCGTGAATGGAGACGCGCCCGCCCTTCAGATCGCGCTTGAGCTGCGCGCGACGAGTGCGGATCTCGTTCGCCTTCTGCAAGGCATCCATCCGCTGGGTGAGGGAGCGCTCCGGGGTCACCGTCTGCTTAGTGGGCGTGTTGGTGGCCGGCGCCATTGAGGGCGCGAATCTACCATCTGACACGTCGTCGACAACCCTTGGGTCCCGAATTTGCCTCAAGCTCAACCGTAGGTTGAGACTCATCGAGGCAGGTCGACCCCTGATTCAGGATTTCCAGGCCTTTTGACCTGCCGATCTCTGGCCCGCCGGGGTCCGCTCTAGATCGCCCGTGGACGGGACCGGACGGATGGTCGACCCCGGCGCATCCGCGTTCTCCAGCAGGGACCCAGACCCGGGTCAGCGTGCCTCGGACCCGACTAGATCTGCGACAGAGCCGATCCCCTCGCGCGCCAACCGAGCCGCGAGCTCCCGGTTCACCCGGCGAGCCCACCCGGGGCCCCCGTAGACGAAGGCGGTGTAGGCCTGGACCAGCGTCGCGCCGGCCGCCAGGCGCTCCCAGACGTCGTCGGCGGTCGAGACGCCGCCGACCGAGACGAGCAGCAGCCGATCGCCGACCCGCCCCCGCAGGAGGCGCAGCACCTCGAGCGCACGCGATGCCACCGGAGGGCCCGACAGGCCGCCCGTGACGCCCTCCGCACCGGCCGCCTTCAGCTTCGCCGGATCGATCGTCGTGTTCGTGGCGATGATGCCGTCGAGCCCGAGCTCGAGCGCGAGGTCCGCGATCGCGAGCACGTCCTCGTCCGCGAGGTCCGGCGCGATCTTCACGAGCACCGGAATCGAAACGCCGTCCTTCTCGAGCGCCGCGCCGATCGTCGCGAACAGGCCACGGAGCGGCTCGACGGCCTGCATGTCGCGCAGCCCCGGCGTGTTCGGCGAGCTGACGTTCACCACCAGGTAGTCGCTGAGGGGCGCCAGGGCGCGGGCGGATGCCGCGTAGTCGGCCGCGGCGTCCTCGGCGATCTTCGTCTTCCCGATGTTGGCGCCGACGATGGCCCCGGGCTTGCGCGCGCGCAGCTTCGGCACCACGGCCTCGGCGCCGGGGTTCGGGAAGCCCATGCGGTTGACGATCGCCTCGTGCGGCGGGAAGCGGAAGACACGCGGCTTGGGATTGCCCTCCTGCGGCAGAGCGGTGATCGTGCCGATCTCGACGAACCCGAAGCCGAGCGCCCCGAGCCCCGCGAACGCCGTCGCCTCCTTGTCCAGCCCGGCGGCGACGCCGAGCGGGCTCGCGAGGTCCAGCCCGAGCGCGTGGACGCGGAGCCGCGGATCGGTCCGGCCGAACACGGCGCGGGTCAGGGCGAGCAGCGGTGGGATCCCGGCGATGAGGTGCAGCACCCGCCCGCCGATGCGATGCGCGCGCTCCGCGTCGATCCGGGTGAGGACCAGCGCGAACAGCGCGCGGTAGATCACGCGACCCCGAGGCGCTGCGGGTGCAGCTCCTGCAGTGACAGCACCTCAGCCGCGCCCACCCTCGCCGCGCCGATCGCGCGCGCTGCCGCCACGCCACCAGAGAGCGTCGTGATGCACGGCACGCCGTGCGCGATCGCGGCCCGGCGGATCTCCCAGCCGTCACTGCGGGCGCCGGAACCGGTCGGCGTGTTGATGACGAGCGTGACGTCGCCGCTCTCGATCTTGTCGACGACGTTCGGCGAGCCCTCGCCCACCTTCTTCAGCACCTCGTGCACCGGCACACCCATGTTGCGGATGGCCTGCGCGGTGCCCGCCGTCGCGACGATCTTGAAGCCGAGGTCGTGCAGCTGCTGCGCGATCGCGAAGGCCCCGGACTTGTCCGTGTCGGTAACCGTCAGGAAGACCGTCCCCTCCTGGGGGAGCTTTGCTCCGGCCGCGGCCTGCGCCTTGGCGAACGCCGTCGGGAAGTCGCGGGCCACGCCCATGACCTCGCCGGTCGAGCGCATCTCCGGGCCGAGGATCGCGTCGCTGCCATGGAAGCGATCGAACGGCAGCACCGCCTCCTTGACCGAGACGTGGTCGCCGCCCATCGGGTCGGCCGGCAGCTGCAGGTCTGCGAGCTTCTCGCCGAGCATCAGGCGCGAGGCCATCTTCGCCAGCGGCACGCCGATCGCCTTGCTCACGAACGGGACGGTCCGCGACGCGCGCGGGTTGGCCTCGATCACGTAGAGCGTGTTGTCGTGGACGGCGAACTGGATGTTGATCAAGCCGATCACGCCGAGCTCCTGCGCGATGGCCGTCGTCTGCCCGCGGATCTCGTCGAGCATCTCCGGCCCCAGCGAGTGCGGCGGCAGGACGCACGCGGAGTCGCCGGAGTGGATGCCGGCTTCCTCGACGTGCTGCATGATCCCGCCGACCCAGACGTCGTGGCCGTCGCACAGCGCGTCGACGTCGACCTCGATCGCGTTCTCCAGGAAGCGGTCGAGGAAGATCTCGCGCTCGTCGGTGTCCGGCTTGGCGGTGCGCCGGAGGTAGTCCTCGAGCCGCTCGCGGTCGTAGACGATCTCCATCGCCCGGCCGCCGAGCACGTAGCTCGGGCGCACGAGGAGCGGGAAGCCGACCTTGTCCGACGCGGCGATCGCCTCCGGCGTGTTGCCGGCGGTCGCGTACGGCGGGGCCTTCAGCCCGAGCCGGTCGAGCAGGTCGCCGAAGCGGCCGCGGTCCTCCGCGAGGTCGATCGCCTCGACGCTCGTCCCGAGGACCGTCACGCCGGCGTCCTGGAGCCCCTGCGCGAGCCGCAGCGGCGTCTGCCCGCCGAACTGCACGATGACGCCTTCGGGCTGCTCGATCTCGATCACGCCGAGCACGTCCTCGAGCGTCAGCGGCTCGAAGTACAGGCGGTCCGACGTGTCGTAGTCGGTCGAGACCGTCTCCGGGTTGCAGTTGATCATCACCGCGTCCTTGTCCGCCGCGCGGACGGTCATCGCGGCGTGGACGCAGCAGTAGTCGAACTCGATGCCCTGGCCGATGCGGTTCGGACCGCCGCCGAGGATGACGACCGACGGGCGGTCGCCGCGCACGACCTCGTGGCGCGGTTCCCCGCGCTCCCAGCCCGAGTAGAAGTACGGCGTGCGTGCGGCGAACTCCGCCGCGCAGGTGTCGACCGACTTGTACTGGCGGCTGCCGGTGAACGGCGCCTCGGGATTCAGCGCGAGCTCCTGGAGCTCGTGCAGGTACCAGCGGTCGATGCTCGAGCGCTTCCAGACGTCCTCGACCGTCGCGCCCTGGCGGAAGGCCTCGAAGAGCACGTCGAAGCGATCGGACGTGCCGCGCTCCAACCGGGTCATGAGCTCCTCGAGGGTGCCCGTGAGCACCGCCTCGGTGTCGAGCTCGCGGCTGCGCATCGCCTTGGCGAACGCCTGCTTGAACGTCCGGCCGATCGCCATCGCCTCGCCCACCGACTTCATGTGGGTCGACAGCCCGGCGTCCGCGCCCTCGAACTTCTCGAACGCGAACCGCGGCCACTTCACGACGACGTAGTCGATGGTCGGCTCGAACGAGGCGGGCGTCGCCTGCGTGATGTCGTTGTCGATCTCCTCGAGGGCGTAGCCGACGGCCAGGCGCGCGGCGATCTTCGCGATCGGGAACCCGGTCGCCTTCGACGCGAGCGCCGACGACCGCGACACGCGCGGGTTCATCTCGATGACGCGGATCTCCTCGCTCACCGGGTCGACGGCGAACTGCACGTTCGAGCCGCCCGTCTCGACGCCGACCGCGCGGATGACGGCGATCGCCTGGTCGCGGAGCTTCTGGTACAGCGCGTCGGTGAGCGTCTGCTGCGGCGCGACGGTCACGCTGTCGCCGGTGTGCACGCCCATCGGGTCGATGTTCTCGATGGAGCACACGATCACGACGTTGTCGTTGTGGTCGCGCATGACCTCCAGCTCGAACTCGCCCCAGCCGAGGACCGATTCGTCGAGCAGGATCTGCGTGATCGGCGACGCGTCGAGGCCGGCCCGGACGATCTTCTGGAACTCCTCCTCGGTGCGCGCGATGCCACCGCCCCGGCCGCCCAGCGTGAAGGCCGGCCTGATGATGATCGGCAGCCCGAGCTCGGGCAGCGCGCGCTGCGCCTCCTCGACCGTGTGCGCGATCGTCGACTTGGGCATCTTCAGCCCGGCCTCCTCCATGCACGTGCGAAAGAGGTCGCGGTCCTCGGCGCAGTTGATCGCCGGGAGCTTCGCGCCGATCAGCTCGACACCGAACTTCTCGAGCGTGCCGTCCTCGGCCAGCGCCTTGGCGAGGTTCAGCGCGGTCTGCCCGCCGAGCGTCGGGAGCAGCGCGTCGGGGCGCTCCTTTTCGATCACCTTGGCCACGACCTCGGGGATCAGCGGCTCGACGTACGTCGCGTCCGCGAACTCCGGGTCGGTCATGATCGTCGCCGGGTTGGAGTTCACGAGGACGACCTCGTAGCCCTCCTCGCGCAGCACCTTGCACGCCTGCACGCCGGAGTAGTCGAACTCCGCGGCCTGACCGATCACGATCGGGCCGGAGCCGAGGATCATGATGCGGTGAAGATCGTCACGCCGCGGCATTGATCTGCTCCAGGAACCGGTCGAAGAGGTACAGGGAATCGTGCGGGCCGGGACCGGCCTCCGGGTGGTACTGGACCGTGCCACCCGGGACATCGAGCAGCGTGAGCCCCTCGACGGTGCGGTCGTACAGGTTGAGGTGCGACAGCTGGGCCTCCCCCACGTCGGTGCTCCAGCGGATCGGCTCGTCGGTCGCGAGCTTCTGCTCGCCGTTGGGGCCGAGCACCGCGAAGCCGTGGTTCTGCGAGGTGATCTCGATCTTGCCGGTCTGCAGGTCCTTGACCGGGTGGTTCGCGCCGCGGTGGCCGAACGGCAGCTTGAACGTCTGCAGCCCGACCGCCCTGCACATCAGCTGGTGGCCGAGGCAGATGCCGAACGTCGGCTTGTGGCCGATGAGCTCGCGCAGCGTGTCGACGACGTAGTCGAGCGTCGCCGGATCGCCAGGGCCGTTGGCGAGGAAGAACGCGTCGGCGTCGCGCGCCAGCAGCTCGCTCGCGGGCGTCGTCGCCGGGTGCAACTCCACCTGCGCGCCGCGCTCGATGAAGTTCTTGACGATCGAGAGCTTGATGCCGGTGTCGATCGCGACGATCTTCGGGCCGCCGAGGTTCGCGGAGCCGTGCACGCTCATCCGCTCCGGAGTGACGACCTTGACGAAGTCGCTGCCGGCCATGGTCGGTTCCGCCGCAATGAGCTGCCGCGCCTCGTCCTCGGAGACGCGTGCCGGGAAGATCCCGCCGCGCATCGCCCCCGCGTCGCGGATGTGCATCACGAGCGCGCGGGTGTCGACGCCCGAGATGGCCGGAACGCCGCAGTCGGTCAGCCAGTCGAGCCAGCCCGCCTCGGCGTCGGGTGCGTCCTCGCGGTTGGTCGCCTCGCGCATGATCGCGGCGCGGGCCCACACGCGATCGGACTCCATCGCGTTCTGCGACACGCCGTAGTTGCCGATGTGCGGATACGTGAAGGTGATCAGCTGCCCGGCGAAGGACGGGTCGGTCATCGACTCCTGGTAGCCGCTCATGCCGGTCGTGAAGACGACCTCGCCGACCGCGTGGGCGTCTGCGCCGACGTAGTCGCCCTCGAACGTGGTGCCGTCTTCCAGCAGGACGTAACCGCTCACTTGACCAACCCTTGGACGAACTTGAACTCAGGTGAGCCGGCGCGCTCGAGCAGCTCGAAGAGCGCGGCCTCGGTGGTGGTGACCGTCGCGCCCGACTTCTCGAGGCGCTCGAGCGCCCGGTCGCGATCCGCGGCCTTGCGCGAGGACACCGCGTCGGCGACGACGTGAACGTCGATCCCGTCCGCGATCAGGTCGTGCGCGGTCTGGCTGACGCAGACGTGCGCCTCGATGCCGACGACGATCGCCTGGCCGCGGCCGAGCAGGTCGAAGCCCTCGGCGCGCGCGGCGCTGAAGACCGTCTTCTCGATCGGTTCGACGCCGAGGGTGTGCTCGGTGACCTCGGGAACCGTCGCGCCGAGCCCCTTCGGGTACTGCTCGGTCACGATGACCGGCACGGCCATCTCGCGGACACCGCGCACCAGCTTGACCGTCTGCTCGACGACGCCGTCGAAGTTCTCGATGGCGGGCCGGAAGCCCTCCTGGACGTCGACGACGATCAGCGCCGCGCGGTCGCGCTTCAGCAGGCTCATCAGGCGGCCGCCATTCGCAGCGAGCGCTCGCGGTACGCGACCGACCCGGCGGCGACGGTGAGCAGCACCTTGCCGGAGAGCTCGCGGCCGGCGAAGCAGTTGTTCGCCGAGCGGCTCTCGTACCCGTGCTCACCGACGACCCATGTCGCGTCGAGGTCGAGCAGCGTCAGGTCGGCCTGGCGGTCGACCTGGATCGCGGTCAGCGGCAGATCGACGGTGGCGGCACCGGCGCTCAGCTTGTCGATGACGAGTTCCAGCGGCAGGACCCCGGGCTTCACCAGCTCGGTGTAGACCGAGGCAAACGCCGTCTCGAGGCCCGTCGTGCCCATCGGCGCCTGCTCGAACGGGACCTCCTTCTCATCGCGCGCGTGCGGCGCGTGATCGGTGGCGATGCAGTCGACCGTGCCGTCGAGGAGCCCCTCGATGAGCGCCTGGCGGTCGGACTCCTCGCGCAGCGGCGGGTTCATCTTCATGCTCGTCGACATCGAGCGGACGTCCTCGTGCGTGAGCGTCAGGTGGTGCGGGCTCGCCTCGCACGTCACCTGCACCCCGGCCGACTTGGCGGCGGCGATGGTCTCGATCGACCCGCGCGCGCTGAGGTGCTGAATGTGGATGCGGCCGTTCTCGTAGCCGGCCAGCGCGCAGTCGCGGGCGATCATCGTGATCTCCGAGACGCTCGGGATGCCGGCGATGCCCAGCAGTGCGCTGACCTCGCCCTCGTGCATCGAACCGGGCCCCGACAGCGCCGGGTCCTCCTCGTGCAGGGCGATGACCCCGCCGCAGAGCCGCTGGTACTGCAGCGCCTTGCGCATCATCCCGGCGTTGACGATCGGCTTGCCGTCGTCGCTGAAGGCGATGGCGCCGAGCTCGCGCAGCTCCGCCATCTCGGTGAGCTCCTCGCCCTTCATGCCGCGCGTGACGGTGGCGACGAAGCCGACCGGGACGCGCGCGTCGCGCCGTGCGGCATCCAGCAGCGACGCGAGCACCGGCGCGCTGTCGATCGTCGGCGACGTGTTCGCCATCCCGACCACGGCGACGAAGCCGCCTGCAGCCGCCGAGCGGGTGCCGGTCTCGAGGTCCTCCTTGTACTCCTGGCCGGGCGTCCGCAGATGCACGTGCGGATCGACGAAGCCGGGGACGAGCAGCTTCCCCTCGCCCGCGATGACCTCCGCGCCGTCGGGCGTGGGCAGTGTGCCGGCCTCGGCGAGCTGCGCGATGACGCCGTCCGTGACGAGGACGTCGAGCGCGGTGTCGATCCCCAGGCGGGGATCGAGGACGCGGGCGCCGCGGATGAGCAGCGTCGCGGCGGGGGTTGGGGCGCAGACGAGTGCGGTCATGCGAGCTGCGGCTCCTCCGGATCGGGGACGCGCTCGGGCGCGGGCGCACCGGCGAGCAGTTCGTACAGGACCGCCATGCGCACGACGACGCCGGACTTGACCTGCATGGTGATGACGGCCTGGGGCGAGTCGACGACCTCGCCGGAGAGCTCCACCCCGCGGTTGACCGGGCCGGGGTGCATGAGCACCTGGCGCGCGCCGAGCCGCCGGCCGTTGATCTGGTAGCGGGCCGCGTACTCGCGCAGGCTCGGGACGTACGCGTCGTGCATGCGCTCGTTCTGCATCCGCAGCGCGTAGACGACGTCGGCGTCGCGCAGGCCGGTGAGGTCGTAGCGGACCTCGCAACCCAGCGCCTCGATGCCGCGCGGGATGAGCGTGGGCGGGCCGCAGACCGTGACCTTCGCGCCCATCTTCTGGAAGGCGAGAATGTTCGACCGCGCGACGCGCGAGTGCAGCACGTCGCCGACGATCCAGATCGACCGGCCGTCGAGCGCGCCGAGCTTCTGCTTCAGCGTGAAGACATCGAGCAGCGCCTGCGTCGGGTGCTCGTGCTTGCCGTCGCCGGCGTTGACGACTGCGGCGTCGGTCCAGTTCGTGACCATCGTCGCCGCCCCCGCCCACGGTGTGCGAACGACGACCGCGTCCGGGGAGTGCGCGGCGAGCGTGAGGACGGTGTCCTTCAGCGACTCGCCCTTCTCGACGCTGGAGCCGGAGGCAGCGAAGTTGACGACGTCGGCCGAGAGCCGCTTGGCGGCCAGCTCGAAGCTCGAGCGTGTGCGCGTCGAGGCCTCGTAGAACAGGTTCAGCACCGTGCGGCCACGAAGCGCCGGGACCTTCTTGATGTGGCGATCCGTCACCTCGCTGAACGCCTCAGCGCGTTCGAGGATCTGCTCGATGCCGTCTCGATCGAGGTCCTCGATGGAGATCAGATGCCGGGTCACGCGACTGCCTCCTCCTGCTCGCGGATCGCTACCTCGTCGACGCCGTCCAGCTCGGTGACGCGCACGTCGACGCGCTCGGTCCGGGAGGTCGGGAGGTTCTTGCCGACGTAGTCGGGCCGGATCGGCAGCTCGCGGTGGCCGCGGTCGGCGAGGACGGCCAGCTGGACGCGGGCCGGGCGGCCGTAGTCGAAGATCGCCTCGATCGCGGCGCGCACGGTGCGGCCCGTGTAGAGCACGTCGTCGACGATCACGATGGTCTTGCCGTCGATGTCGAAGTCGAGCTTCGTGCTGTGCAGGACCGGCGACTCGGCGCGACCGGCGCGGCCGAGGTCGTCGCGGTAGAAGGCGATGTCGACCTCTCCGAGCGGCAGCTCACGCTCGAGCAGATCCCCGAGCAGCTGGTGCAGCCGGGCCGCCAGAACGGCGCCGCGGCGCTGGATGCCAACGAGGGCGAGATCGGAGGATCCCGGGTTCTTCTCCACGATCTCGTGGGCGATCCGCACCAGCGTGCGGCGCACGTCGTCGTGGTCGAGGACGACCTTCGCGTTGGACAAGCTTGGAGCTCCTTCCGGCCTCGCGGGACCGGGTTAAAGGAACGACGGGGTTATGTCCCCGACCCTACCACGACCGGTCGGCGCCAACACCTCTGGACGGGCCGGATCTACGCGCTCGGAGCGGGCGCCGGCGCGCGGCGCGGCGGGTCCCATCGGTGCAGCTCGGGGGCGCCGCGATCGGGCAGCGGGATCTCGATGCTGTCGAAGTCCCGCGGGACCTCCGTGTTGGCGAACACGGCCCGTGCCTCATCGCGGATCTCGCGCCCGTGGTAGCGCGTCGAGATGTGCGTGAGGGCGAGCATCCCGACCTCCGCCTCGACCGCGACCTGCGCGGCCTGCCGGGCGGTCGAGTGGCCGGTCTGCCCCGCCCGCTCGACGTCCTCGTCGGTGAACGTCGCCTCGTGGACGAGCACGTCGGCCTGGTGCGCGGCGGCGACGACGTGGTCCGTGGGCCGCGTGTCGCCCGTGAGCACGATCCGGCGCCCGCGACGGGCCGGGCCGATGACCTGGTCGGGCGTCACGCCGTTGACCGTCTCGCCGCGCTGCAGCCGGCCGAAGTCCGGCCCGAAGCTCACGCCCAGCTCCTGCGCGAGGTCGGCGTCGAACCGGCCGGGCCGCGTGTCCTCGATGAGCGCATAGCCGAACGCGGTGCCACGGTGACGAACCGGGATCGCCGTGATCCCGTAGCCGTCGCGCCGCACCTCCTCATCGGGCTCGAGGTCGACGATCTCCAGCCCGTACCGCGGGCGCCCGTAGACGACGCGAAATCGCTCGAGCAGCGCCTTGGTGCCTGGCGGACCGTGGATGGTCAGCGGCCGCTCGCGCTCACGCAGCTCGAACGTCTTGAGCATCCCCGGCAGGCCGAGCCAGTGGTCGGCGTGGTGGTGCGTGAGGAAGACGTCGGTCAGGTCGGCCAGACCGTCGGAGCGCAGCAGCTGGCGCTGGGTGCCCTCACCGCAGTCGATGAGGATCCGCTCGGCGCCCAGCCGGATCAGGGTGGCGGGCAGTCCGCGGCGCGCCGAGGGCACCGATCCACCGGTACCCGCGAAGAAGATCGAAAGGTCCATCGACTGCCCGAGAGTACCGCCGCGCGACGCCGTGACGAGGGCGTCGCGCGACGGGACCGCTCACTGAGGGGCTTGAACGCTGGAGCAGAGCGGGACGTTGGCGCCGTGCTTGCAGAACCACGCGAAGCGGATGGCGAAGTCCTCATCGCCCCAGCTCAGCTTCGGGTCGTAGTTCTTCGCCGGCGCACCTGTCTTCGCGAACGGCGCCATCGTCATCCAGTGGTCGGCGCCCATGCCGGGCCACGTCGTGAGGTTCGTCGGCCACTCGGCCAGCGCGAGGTTGCCGTCCCAGGTATGGCGTGCGGCGTAGTCGGTCGTCGCGTCGATGTTCAGCCCGCCGTAGTACGTGTTCGGGGAGTCGATCGCGTAGAACGCGTCGCACAGGCCCCGGGGGTCACGCGGCGGCAAGTACATCGCGCACGTCTCGATGCTGTTCTCGATCGGCAGCAGCTCGTCCTTGGCGCCGTTGAGCAGACCGAAGGGCGCATCGCCCTGGCTGCTCGCCTTCGACGGCCCGCAGGTCGAGAAGCCCTTGTCGGTCTCGAAGTCGAGGACCTGGTCGTGGGCCCCGTTCGTCCACTTGTAGAACGGCATCCTGCTCTGCAGCAGGCTGGGCGAGTACGTCGCGACCTTCGTGCTGAAGACCGGCATCAGGTTCGGCGCGGCGAAGTACTTCACCCAGTCGCCGGTGAGCGAGAAGACCTTGCGCCCGGCCCGCAGCAGCTCCGGCTTCGCGCCGGGGAACCCGCAGTCCGCGCCGCCGGTGGCGAACGCGCCCCGAACCGTCGAGTCGACGCCGCTGTCGTCGATGCCGACCAAGCGCCGCGCGGCGACGTCGCCCTGATCCTCGGACCGCAGCGCGAGGCGCAGCGCCTCCGCCCCGCCGGCGGACTCGCCGGTGGCGTAGATGCGGTTCGGGTCGATCCCGAAGCGCTCGTGCTCGGCCTTCAGCAGTCGGATCAGCGTCTGGCGGTTCCGCTGCCCTTCGCGGGCAACGGTGTCCAGACCCATGCGCTTGATCTGATTCTGATTGGCCGTCACGGTGTCCGACGTGACGGCGACGAAGCCGCGGTAGGCCATGTAGCGCGCGGTGGGCTCACCCCAGCCGCGGCCGCCGGCGAACTTGCCGAAGAGCGGGTCGTTGTACTCCATCCAGCTGCCGCCGTGCTCGACGATGACCACGGGCGCGTTCTGGTTCGTGTCATCGCGCATGAGGTCGAAGCGCAGCGAGGTCGCCGGTGCGGCCTTTCCGCCGAGGATGTTGGCGGCCGGGAAGGCCGGCTCGCCGACCGGGCGTTTGCGGTAGGTCGTCGTGCCTGCTGTGTCGGTCAGCGCGACATGCGGGTACCCGTACGGACGGTCGCGGATCGTGCACAGCTTTCCGTCCCCCGCGGTGAGGACGGATGCACCCTCGTCGCAGAGGTTGCCGTCGAACGCCGCGGATGCGGCGGAAGGCGCGACGGCACATGCGGCAATGGACGTCATCAGAACGGTCAGGGCGAGTCGTGACTTCATGGCCGCCACCCTCCGTCTGACAACCGTGCATGTCAATAGCCAGAGGCCCGAATGGCGTTCACGGGGGCTGAATGGCGTTCAGACCCCGGGTCGACACGGCGACTCGGTAGTCTGGAACGCGCTGCGAGCGCCCGTAGCTCAGTGGATAGAGTGCTTGCCTCCGGAGCAAGAAGTCGCTGGTTCGAATCCAGCCGGGCGCGCTTCGAGAACACCCCGCTCCGGCGGGGTTTCTTGGTTAAGGCCTCGAGACGAGAATCACGACGAACAGTCACGATGGACGATTGGTTGGCGATTCGACTCGACCATCCTCGGCCCGCTCGTATCGGAGTCCTCGAAACCTAGGTACGGCCAGCGCCACTCGCGGTAGAGCTGGATGTGGAAGGTCCCCAGCCAGATGCTCAGGGCATCTCCGTGCTGGTCGATGAAGACTGCGGCGTACTCATCACTTGGTGGCGGGGGACCGGGATGCCGCCGGAACCTCACGAGGGCCATGCCGAGGAGCTTCGCAGGAGCGAATGCTGCTGTTGCCTCGATGCGGTAGCGGGTGCGGCGGGAGCTACCCGATCCGCTCGTCGATCCGGACGTGGACGGTGTCGCCCGCCTCCTTGCCGATCGCCTTTCGCAGCGCCGCCTTGACCGGGAGTCTGTGCGTGCCGTCGCCCTGGGCCATGAGCGCGCCCGCGAACGGTTCACCGTCGATCTCTCCGCGGATCTTCACGAGTCCGCGGGTGCCGAACAGCTCAGCCGCGTCGTCCATCACCACGCACGTCCACGCACCTGGGTTGTCGCCCTTCTGAAGTTGGGCGTCGAACTCTCTGAACATGACTCTTCAGACCGTCGCACACGACCGAACTCATCGCCAGGCGGGCCGCTCACCTCGCTTTCGCCTGAGGTCAACAGGGCCAGCGGCGCCGGGCATCACCCGAAGCCGCAGCGCGGCGGTCAGGTGTCCGACGCTGCTTCGTCGTTCGCGACGGCCTCGATCCAGTCGACCGCGTCGTCGATGAGCATCGGGCCATCGCCGTCGTCCTCCGCCAAGCATGCGGTGTCGACGGAGCCGCCGTTCGCTCGATCAGCGCATGGACGATCGCGGGTGGGAGCGGCTCGCCGTTGTGCTCGACCAACCAGTCGCGCGTCCGCGTGTCGAGTTCAGGCCACAGCGCGGGGATGTCCATGGCGCCAGTGTCTCAGCGTCGCTCGTCGTCCGATGCGAAAGTGCGATGCCTCTGGCCTGTCGAAGAGTCGGATGTCCTGGTGCCGGCGTACTCACCCCAACAGCTTTGTTGCGACGAACCCGGCAGCGACCGCGACGAGAATGCCGACGGCGCTTCCCCAGCGCGCGCTCGCCGACCGTGTACCCGCGGGCGAGGGCTCGACGTCCCGGGCCCACGTGAGACCAACACCCACGCCGACGACCAAGAACGTTCCTGTGAGCACGTACATGAGCGTGCCGTCGAGACCGGTCGCCCATCGGATGGCACGCGCGGCCCAGAGGAGAGCGCAGACTCCAACCAAGAAGGCGGCGACCTGCCGGACCCGCAAGAGCGAAGCAGAACGGTTCACGAGCGGAAGCGTAATGCGCCCGGGGCACGCTTCGCCTGCACTTTGCACGTCCACATGCTCTGGCTCCGTCGCAGCAACTCTCGCTCCTCGTCCAGGGCGCGAGCCGCCCTGCGACGTCGAAGCTGCCCACGGGATCCGCCGTTACTGAGACCTGTTAGTCACCAACGCGTTCCAGAGTCGCCGCGCGGTGTTGACCTCGCCATGGACGACCTTCTCCGGCCTGTAGTCCCGCACCTCTGCGACCACCGCCCCGCCTCGGTCGCGCGCCTCTCCGAACCAGAACAGATGTCGCTCGAAGCCCGTTACCTGCCGCCATTGCGAGTACACGCGCCAGCTACCACCACTCTCAGCCGCCCAACCGTCGAGCCGTTGCGGGTAGGTCATTGTCCCGTGGGCTGACGCTAGTCGGCCGTGCGGCGGTCATCGACCGCACGGCACTTTCGCTTGTCGTCCGGAGCGACAGCCGTCGACTAGATGATCCAGTGGCTGTTGGCGGTGTTGATCTGGAACGACTCGTACTGGTCGGTGTCGTCGATCAACGTGAGGGACTGACCGTGGTCGAAGTCGAGGCGCAGCCGTGTCTCGTCGAGCCGCGTTGCGTCTACGACTTGGTGATTGGTCAGTTGCATGAGGCGGGAGGTGTGGGTCGGCAGCCGCACCTCGTCGATCCAACCCTCGGTCTGTGGGCCCGCGTGGATGTACGCGCCCTGGACGGTCACCGATAGTGGCTTCGCCGCACTGAATTCAAGACCCACCATGTACGCGCCGAAGCACACCTGCGAAAGGTCGGCGCCGACGAAGATGCTTGTGTCGAAGTCTTCCGGGATCCGGTACATCACGGCGACCGTACCGCGCTCGTCGTCCAGAGCAGTAGTCGATTGTTGCCACGGTGCACCCGACTACCAGACGAACATCTCGCTGACCTGGAGCCGACCGCGTGCGTCAGCCGGAACGAGCTGCGCCCACTCCCGCCTCTCTCCAGTTCGCGTGTCGAGCGGGATGGTCAAGACGTGACCGGCGCAGGTCCGTACCTCCACGCGTCGGGTGTTCTGGTCGAGCTCACCCGCCTCGGCCGCTGACTCGACGGTGGTATCGATCATCTCGCAGAGCGCATCGCGCGAGCCTGGCCGCGGGAAGGTGACACGTCCATCATCCGGAAGCTCGACGCTCGGCGGTGACAGAGCTCGGAGCACATTGCCGCCGATTCGAAACTCGACGTAGTCCATCACGAACATGACGGCGTCGAGATGCCCGCCGCGAAGGCACTGGAGAGCTCCGTTTCCGTCCATGGCAGGGCATTCGACGGGTCCCACTGCCGCCCTTCGTCCAAAGCAGAAGTCTCGCTCCCGCCCTCGCGGCCTGTCGGCGGCCGCTCCTGCCTCAGTCGACCAAGGTGATAACCGCTGGCTCGCTGTCGGCGGCCAGCCACGGATGGCCGAGATAGTGCTCGATATGAGCGTGATATGGGATCGACGAGGCGACGTCGGGCCCGGCCGCGATGAACCGCAGCGTCTCGGCAAACTGATCGAGACACGACCGAGCGCCGGTGACGAACACGTGACGGCCGGCGTGGCTCAAGACAAGCAGTCCCGAAGACAGTTCGACGGTGATGACCCCGGCCTCGACGGCATCTACCTCGACTCGGTCGGAGTCCCGGACCGCATCCGCGAGGTGCACCAACGCTTGCGCGTCAGCAACGAGGCCAAAACCGAGCCTGTCCTCGCGAACGTCGATGTTCAGGCGGCGAGATGTCATTCCGACAGCATCGCCCAAGTCAAGCGTGGCCTGGGTAGGTCTCGCCAGGCTTCTGCTTTCCATGCAAGGCGAGCGTCGTGCCGGTTGGCTCCTCGTGCACAACGAGGAGCGCCCACCCGAAACCCACGCTGGCGCCGGACCTTTCCAGGGCTTGGGCTCCCGCCAGGGCTGAGGGCGGCACTGCCTCCGGAGCAAGAAGTCGCTGGTTCGAATCCAGCCGGGCGCGCTTGACGGTCGCGTGAGCACCCGCCACGACCCACGAGCACGGGCCGCCCGATACCGTCTCTTCCCGGTGCGGCCTCTACGAAGCCTTCTCCTGGCGACGTGGTCGCTCACCGCCGTTCGGTCGGCGACCCTGCCGCGCACCCGGTACGAACCGGCGCGCCCGGTCCTGACCGAGGTGCCCCCGGGCCGTCCGGCTCCCCATCTCACCGATGCGCAGCTCGACGCCCTCGCGCAGGAGCTCGACGCGATCCGCGACGCCACCATGGCCGACCTCGGTGAGGCCGACGCCCAGTACATCCGGCGGGTCATCGCCACCCAGCGCCAGCTTGAGGTCGCCGGGCGTCTGCTTCTCCTGTTCGCCCGCCGCCGGCCCGCCCTCGTCGGCGGAACCGCGCTCCTCGCCGCCGCCAAGATCCTCGAGAACATGGAGATCGGCCACAACGTGATGCACGGGCAGTGGGACTGGATGCGCGATCCGGACATCCACTCCTCGGCCTGGGAGTGGGACGCCGTCTCGACCGCGGCGTCCTGGAAGCACGCGCACAACTACCAGCACCACACGTATACGAACGTCCTGGGCAAGGACCGTGACCTCGGCTACTCCGCGATGCGCGTCGACGCCGACCAGCCGTGGCACCCCGTCTACCTGCTGCAGCCGATCTACTTCTTCCTGATGGGCCTGACGTTCGAGTGGGGCATCGCCATCTACGACATGGAGCTCGACGCCGTGCGCGACGGGCGCAAGTCCAAGCAGCAGGCCCGCACCGAGATGACGGCGATGCTGCGCAAGGTGCGCGGCCAGTTCCTCAAGGACTACGTCCTCTTCCCGCTCCTCAGCGGCCGGCGCTCGGCGCCGAAGGCGCTCGCGGGCGCCGTCGCCGCGAACACGATCCGCAACCTCTGGGTCCACACGATCGTCTTCTGCGGCCACCTCCCGGAGGGGGCCGAGACCTTCTCCGAGGAACAGTTCGAGCAGGAGACCCGCGGGGGCTGGTACGTCCGGCAGCTGCTCGGCTCGTGCAACCTCGAAGGCAGCCGCCTGTTCCACATCTTGACCGGCCACCTGTCCTACCAGGTGGAGCACCATCTCTTCCCGGACCTGCCGAGCAGCCGCTACGCCGAGATCGCGCCCCAGGTGCGGGACGTCTGCGAGCACTACGGGCTGCCGTACTCAACCGGGCGGCTCGGCCGTCAGTACCGGTCGGTGTACAAGAAGATCCTGCGCCTGTCGCTCCCCGGCGGCGCGTAGCCAGCGTCAGTCGGTGGGCCGTCGCCCGATCGCGATGCCCTGCACCTCGTGACGGACGAACCGGAACGCGGTCTCGGCTTCCCAGCGCTCCAGGACGTCCGTCTCCCCCGGCCGGATGACATCGTCCAGCACGACGACCGCGTCCTCGGTCAGGTGCGCGGCCAGCGCACCGAGCGCCGGGTACCGCGCGAGACCGTGACCGTCCGCGTGCGCGGGCGGGCCGTCGACGATCAGCAGGTCGAACGGCGCGTCGTCGAGTACCTCGGCCAGCGAGTCGGCGGCGTACCAGGGCAGTTCACCGGCCGCGTGCGGCGACGGCCGCAGCGACGCGCGCGTCACGCGCGCGACGCCACCGAGATCCTCGCGCTCGAGCTGCGCGGTGACCCAGGCGGCCCAGCGCGCGTCGTGCTCGATGGCCTCCAGGGTGCCGCCCTGCTGATCGAGCAGGCGCGCGAACAGGAGGGTGCTCGCGCCGGATCCAAGCTCCAGCACCCGCTGGCGCTCGCCGAGCAGGATCTCGTTGCAGACCTCGACGAGGCCGCCCGGACGCATCGCGCCCGAGCTCCACGGGAGGTACGGCCCGGCATCGAGCAGCGGGCGCAGCACGTGCCACGCGTGCAGGTCCTCGGACACCCAGCCGACGGTGCTCATGACGCCTGCGCCACCGGCGCGTGCGGATTGCTCGCGCCGTGCAGCGCCCGATAGGCCTTGGCGTACTCGGCGCTCACCCGGGCCGGGGTGAACTGCAGGGCGTAGCGGCGGGCGGCCGCGAGGTCCGTGTGACGCCGGCCCGTCAGGACGCCGTCGATTGCGTCGGCGAGCACGTCGGGGTTGTCGGGCACGACCACGATGCCGCGACGCTGGGCGAGCGTGTCCGGCAGGCCGTCGACATCCGTGCCGATCACCGTCGCGCCGAGCGCCATGGCCTGCACCGCGGTCTGCGACCACGCCTCGTCGCGCGAGGGCACCACCACCACCGTCGCTCCGGCCATCGTGGATCCCGGCCGGTTCTGCCAGCCGCGGAGATGCACGCGCTCGCCCATGCCGAGCACGTCGATCCGGCGCTGGAGCTGTTCGCGCATCGGGCCGTCGCCGAGCAGGAACGCCTGCGGTGCGAGCGGCAGGCGAGCCAGTGCCTCGACGAGCACGTCGGCGCCCTTCTCGTGGTGCAGCCGGCCGGCGTAGACGATGCGCGGAACCGGGAGCTTCGGGTCGGCCTGCGCCCCCAGGTCGCCCAGCGGCGAGATGCCCGGACGCATCTTGTCGGGCGCGAGGCCCGCGGCCAGGATCGCGGTGCGGGCGCCGGGGCCGTGCCCGTAGAAGAGGTCGACGCGCTCGAGTGCGGGACGCAGGGCCAGCGCCGGCCGACCGTGGGGCCACGTCAGCGCGTTGTGCTCGCTGGCCACCAGCGGAACGCCGGGAGGTGCCGCCTGCGCGGCTGCCCACCAGGCGCCGAACATGTGGGCGTGGATCACGTCTGCGCCGGAGAGCCGCGACTCGAGCCAGTCACTGAAGCCGATGTCCGGCTCCCACTGCAGATCACCGCCCTCGCCGTAGACCTCGACCTCGACGCCCATGCGCCCGGCGAGCGCAAGCCCCTTGGGAGATGCCCATCCGACGAGCAGGCGCGACGCGATCCCGTGGCCCTCCAGCGCGCGGATCACGCGTAACACGGAGAGCTGGGCCCCACCGGGTTCCAGCTTGGCGAGGACGCGGGAGACCAGGGAGAGGTGTGAAGTCAAGACCTATCAGGCTACGAGGTGCGCGAAGTGCCGGTCCGGCGACGACCACAGGGCTAGCCTGCGCGACATGGCCGACCTCCCCGCCCGCGCCCGCCGACTCGCCGAGCTGCACACCGCCTCGGAGATCCTCGTTCTCGCGAACGTCTGGGACGTCGCCTCCGCCAAGGCCGTCGCGGCCGCGGACAGCGTCGAGGCGCTGGCGACCGCCAGCCACTCGATCGCCGCCACCTTCGGCTATCCCGACGGCGAGCAGATCCCCCTCGCCCTGCACCTCGACATGGTCCGCCGGATCGCCGAGGCGGTCGACGTTCCCGTGACGATGGACTTCGAGGGCGGCTACGGCAACGCCGGCGAGACCGCGCGTCGCGTCATCGAGGCGGGCGCGGTCGGCGGGAATCTCGAAGACGAGATGCGGCCGCTCGACGAGGCGGTCGCAAACGTGAAGGCCGTGCTCGCCGCGGGCCGCGACGCCGGCATTGACTTCGTTCTGAATGCGCGGACCGACGCGTTCCTGCGGGCGGCGCCTGGCGCCGACCGCGCCGGCACGCTGCAGGAGGCCATCACCCGCGGGCGGGCTTTTCTCGACGCGGGTGCGCCCGTGGTGTTCGTCCCGGGCGTCGGGACGCGCGAGGAGATCACCGCGCTCGTCGACGCCCTCGGGCCCCAGCGCCTGTCCGTCATCTCCGCGCCCGGCCGCTCGCTGCCCGCCCGCGAGCTCGAGGCGCTGGGCGTGGCACGGATCTCCACGGGGCCGTTCACGCAGCAGGTCGCCCTGACCGCCCTGCAGGACGCCGCGATCGCGCTCGCCGCGGGTGGCGTCCTCCCCGCCGACACGCGGCCGCTGAACTGAGCCCTGCGTCCCCAGTTCCGGGGACACGCCTCAAGTCTCCGAACTGAACGCCGTTCACCCGAGGAAGCCTGCTTCCGCTTTTGCACCCGGTGTCCGACGCCCCGAATTCCCTGCATGAAGCCGCGTTCGCCCACGCGCCTGTCGCGCTGCTCGTCGCCGACGGCGAAACCGGGCACATCGTCCTCGCGAACGATCTCGCCGCGCGGATGCTGGGGTACACCAGGGCGGAGCTCCTCGAGCTCGTCGCCGAGGACCTGATTCCCGCGGCCTCGCGCTATCGCCACATCGCGCATCGCAAGGCCTTCGACGAGGCGCCATCGCATCGCTCGATGGGCGCCGGCGCGAACCTCGAGGTGCGACGCGCCGGTGGCAGCCCGCTTGCTGTCGACATCGCGGTGAGCCCCGTCGGCAACGGGCTCGTGTGCGTGGCGATGTCAGACGCCACCGAGAACCGCCGCGAGGGCGACCGGCTCTACCGGCTGGCCAACGAGGACCCCCTCACCGGACTGGACAACCGGCGTGGCCTGGAAACGAAGCTCGCGGCGCGCATGTCCGACGCGCGGCGAGACACCGACCGCATCGCGATCGTCATGGCCGACGTCGACCGCTTCAAGGAGATCAACGACCGAGCCGGGCACCTCGTCGGCGACGAGATGCTGGTCGCGGTCGCCAACACCATGCGCGCCCGTGTGCGCGATGAGGACCTCGTGGCCCGCGTGGGCGGCGACGAGTTCATGCTCTGCCTCACCGGTGCTGATCGCGATCAGGCGGCGCAGGTCGCCGAGGACGTGCGCGCGCGGATCGAACAGCTGAACTTCGCCACCCCCGGCGGGACGCCGATCTCCACGAGCCTGTCGCTGGGCGTGGCGCTTCGCCCCGAGGATGGCGACGACGTCTTCGGCGTCATCGCGGTCGCCGACACCCGGTTGTACGCGGCGAAGGCCGCGGGCCGGAACACCGTCCAGGCCGTGTCCTAGCCGGACGCTGACGCGACGGACGCCTCGGCCGGCGCACCCACCCCGCGCTGCAGCACGACCGCGACCGCCAGGATCGCCATCCCGCCGACCGATAGGCCGACCGCCACCCACATCGGCGCGGTCAGGCCCAGGCCCGCGGCGATGACAACGCCACCGAGGGCGGCACCGAGCGCGTTTGCAGCGTTGAAGGCCGAGTGATTCATCGCGGCGGCCAGGGTCTGCGCATCGCCCGCGACCTCCATCAGCCGCATCTGCAGGCCCGGCGCGACGGCAATCGCCATGCCCATGAGGAACACCGTCGGCACGGCGAGCAGCGGCGTCGCAGACGTGACGGCGAAGAGCGCGAAGACCGCCACCTGGTAGGTGAAGAGCGCGAACAGCCCGCGGACCGGCCAGCGATCCAGAACCCGCCCGCCGACGAGATTGCCCGTCACCATGCCCAGGCCCCAGACGGCCAGGACGACCGGAACGAGGGCCTCGCTCATCCCCGTGCGGTCGGTGAGGATCGGCGAGATGTACGTGTAGACCGCGAACAGGCCGCCGCCGCCGATCGCCCCAGTGCCGACCGCAAGCCAGACCTGCGGGCGCTTGAGCGCACGGAGCTCCCGGCGGAAGGTCGCCGTCGGGTTCGCGGGCGTACGCGGGACGAGCCGGCTGACCGCCAACGCGGTGGCGAGCGCCAGGCCGCCGCCGAGGGCGAATGCGGCACGCCACCCGAATCCCTGCCCCATCCACGTCGCGACCGGTACGCCGACGACGTTGGCGACGCTCAGGCCCAGGAACACCAGCGCCACGGCCGAGGCCTTCCGTGCCGGCGGCGCGAGGTCCATGGCGGCCAGCGCCGCCACGCCGAAGTACGCGCCGTGCGGGAGCCCGGAGACGAAGCGGCCGATCATGAGCGTCTCGTACGACGGCGCGAGCGCGCTCACGAGGTTGCCGACTGCGTAGGCCAGCATCAGCCAGACCAGGAGCCGCCGCCGCGGGAACCGCGCGCCGGCCCCGGCAAGCAGTGGCGCACCGACGAAGACCCCGAGCGCGTACGCGCTGATGACGTGTCCTGCGCTGGGGATCGAGACGCTGATCCCGTCGGCGATCTGCGGCAGGACACCCATGGCGACGAACTCCGTCGTGCCGATGGCGAACGTGCCGAGCGCGAGGGCCGCGAGCGCGAGTCGCGGCCGCTGCGAAGGGTCGACGGCGGGTAATTGCACCGTCAACGTTCTAGCAGCGTGATGAGGAGCGCTACCGTCGCGAGGGTGAGCTGCACCTGGCGCGGAGACGACGAGAGCATCGGCGAGGTGGCCGCGATGTTCGCCGGCGAGCGCGACTCAGAGGTGGCGGCCCCGCCGCTCGCGCTCACGAGCTCGACCTACGTCCGTGACCTCGAGGGGCTGTACGTGCCGTGGTCGGCCGCGCCCGCACCGGATCCCCGGCTGCTCGTCCTGCAAGACGACGTCGCCCGCGAGCTCGGCGCCGATCCCACTGTGCTCCGGAGCCCCGACGGCATCGCGATGCTGCTCGGCCAGGGCGTCGACGGCACGGTCGCGCAGGGATACGCCGGCCACCAGTTCGGTGCCTTCTCCCCCCGGCTGGGTGACGGCCGTGCGCTCCTGCTCGGCGAGGTCGTCGACACCGCCGGCCGGCGTCGCGACGTCCACCTCAAGGGGTCCGGCCGCACGCCGTGGGCCCGGGGCGGCGACGGCAAGGCCGCGGTCGGCCCGATGCTCCGCGAGCACGTGATCAGCGAGGCGATGCACGCGCTCGGCATCCCGACGACGCGCGCGCTCGCGGTCATCGCGACCGGCGAGCCGGTGCGGCGCGAGACCGCGCTGCCCGGCGCCGTCCTGGTCCGCGTGGCCGCCAGTCACCTGCGCGTGGGGACCTTCGAGTACGTCGCCGAGAGCCTCGGCGACCCCGAGCTCCTCGCCCGGCTGCTCGACCACGCCATCGCTCGTCACTACCCGGAGGCGGCCGACGCCGAGGTGCCCGCGCTCGCCTTCTACGAGAAGGTCGTCGCCGCGCAGGCCGAGCTCGTCGCCCGCTGGATGCTCGTCGGCTTCGTCCACGGGGTCATGAACACCGACAACATGGCGATCTCCGGCGAGAGCATCGACTACGGCCCGTGCGCCTTCATGGAGCGCTACGACCCCGAGACCGTCTTCAGCTCGATCGACCACGGCGGCCGCTACCAGTACGGCCGTCAGCCGGCCGCTGCGCAGTGGAACCTCGCCCGGCTCGCCGAGGCGCTGCTCCCCCTGATCGGGGACGCCCAGGACACCGCGGCCGAGGAGGCGATGGCGATCCTCTCGACCTTCCCCGAGCAGTTCAACGCGCACTGGGGCGACGGGCTGCTCGCCAAGCTCGGCATCACGGAGCTCGGCGAGGACGAGGCGCTCGCCGATGACCTGCTCTCGCTCCTGCAGGTCGAACAGCTCGACTGGACCCAGGCGTTCCGCGCGCTTGCCGACGTCGCCCGCGGTGATCGCGACGCGTTCCCCGTGCCAGGCGCCCCGTGGCTCGACCGCTGGCTCGCGCTGTCGCCCGACGCCGATGCCATGGACCGCGTCAACCCGATCGTCATCCCGCGCAATGACGCGGTCGAGGATGCGCTCGCGCACGCGACCGCCGGCGACCTCAGACCGTACGAGCGGCTCGTCGCCGCGGTGCAGCACCCGTTCGATGCGCCGGCCGACCCGGCGTACACGCGGCCGGCGGACGACGCCGACTACGTGACCTACTGCGGAACCTGAGTCAGCGCCCGACGCCGAGGGCGCGGGCGTCCTGCTCGCCGCGCAGCGGACCGAGCGGCGAGCGCGCCAACCCCGGGTAGAGGATCGTCACGACCCCGCCGTCGCGGGCGTCGGGCTCGAGGCCCTGCAGCGTCTTCCAGGCGCCCTTGAAGATCCGGGCCTTCGCGGTGACGCTCAGCGGGTTGCCCTGCTTGTCGGAGAAGTCGAAGCGGATCAGCACCGAGCCGGTGGCCAGCGGAGAGATCGTGCCGGCGACGCGGAGCTTCTTGTTGAGGATTCGCGCCTCCTTGACCTTCAGCGCCGGTGACCGGTCCGCGGCGCGCACGGTGACCTGCTGGGCGCGCAGTCCTGCCGCGGCACCGAGGCTCAGCGTCACGACGCCGGTGTTCAGCGGCTGGGTCGCGGGCAGGCGGGTGGCGAGCCGGATCCGGCCGTTCGTCACGGTCGCGGTGCGCCTGGTGGTCACGCCCGAGCTGCGGTAGCCGACCGTGATCCGCTTGCCGTTCGCGCGGCCGGAGATCGTCGCCTCGACGAGCAGCGTCCGCCGTCCGGCGCGCAGCGCGACCGAGGCCCGGCGGACCTTCAGCTGCGCCGGGAACGGCGCATCCCGAGCGACCGGGGCGGCCTTCGACGGCTTGGCCGTACCGGCGGCCGGTGTCGTCGCGGCGGGGGCCGGCGTCGTGGGAGTCGGTCCGGCAGGTGGGCCGGGCGGCGTGGGAGTCGGGTCGCACACGTCGCCGATCCCGTCCGCGTCGAGGTCGGACTGGTTCGTGTTCGCCGCAGCGGGGCAGTTGTCGGCGACGTCGCCCACCGTGTCGGCGTCGGCGTCATTGCCGTACCACGTGATGGCCGAGTCAGCGAAGGACGTGATGTAGACGTTCCGGTTGTCGGGAGACACCGCGACGCCGCCGCCAAAGCTCTGCCCGGAGTTCAAGCCGCCGGGCTGGGCGGACGGGAGCAATACGCATGCCTTGCTCCCACTCGGGCCGGCGGCGGTGTCAGCCGCCATGCAGCGGGTGAAGGCGATCGTGCCGAACGTGACGTTGCGCGCGAAGGTGGTCAGTGACTGCGCTGATGTGCTGAGGAACCCACCGACTCCTGCGTAGAGCGTCACGTTGTCGGGCGCAACCGCGAGCCCGACCGGCGTCTGCAGCCCGGACTGGGCCCCGGTGACCGGGGTCTTCGTGCACGGGACGGTGGTCTTGCTCGTCACGCAGCCGGTGAGCGAAAGGGCGCCGATGGGCAGCGTGGGCGGCTGGCTGCGGCCGAAGGTCGTGACGGCGTCGCTGCCGCCCGCGGCGACGATGACGTCGAGCCCGTCCGGCGGGACGACGATCACGTTCGGTCCGTCGAGATCGCTGTTCTTGCCGTCCGCAGTGGCGCCGGTGGTGAGGTTGCACCGGTTGTTCCCGGCAGGGAGCGGCCCCATGGAGATCTGGCCCGACATGCACTGGCCGAAGTTGAACCCGTTGGCCGTGCTCGTCCGCGACAGGGTCATCACGGTGTCGTCCGAGGTCGACCCGACGTAGAGGTTCAGTGCATCCGGCGAATACGCGATCGCCCCGGGTCCGTCCAGCCCGGAGCCCGTGCCGTTCACGGTGGCCCGTCCGGGGAACACGACGCAGTTGCCATTGCCCCCGCCCGCGACCGGGCCCACGGCAACGTCGCCGGTGGCACAGGTCTCGGGCGTCAGCCGCCCGACGGCATCGCGGGTGAAGAAGACCACGGAGTCGTCCGCCGAGGTGGTCACCACGACACGGTCGTTCAGCGGTGACACCTCGAGCTGGGCCGGGCTGTCGAGCGCGGAGCGCGCTCCGCCGGAGGTCGCGGTCAGGAGCGTCGCGCACGGCGTCACCGCGGTGTCGCCGGTGTCGCATTCGAGGAGGCTGAGCGCGCCCGTCGTCGGGTTGCGGGTGAACGTGGTCACCGCGTCGTCGGTGGACGACGTGACGTAGACGTTCTTCCCGTCCGGGGCGATCGTGAGATCGGCCACGCCACCCAGCCCGGATCCGGCCGCCCCGGCGGTGGCCGACGGGATCTGGGTGCAGCCGGTCATCGCCGTGTCCCCGCTGATGCAGCTGGCATAGGTCAGCGCGCCCGTGACGGCGTTCCGGTTGAAGGTCGACACCGCGGTGCTGGCAGTGAAGAACCCGGTGTTGATCGCGTAGACGTTCTTGCCGTCGCCGGAGACCTCGGGGTCGGCAAGCCCACCTCCGCCGAGCCCCGTCGCACCGGGAATCGGAGGGAGGAACAGCGTGCAAGCTCCTGTTCCCGGGCCCACAGGCGCCCCGGGACCGGCGGTCGCCGAGGAGGACACGCAGCCGAGCTTCACGTCGCCCGCCACGGCGTGGGCCTCCCCGCTGACGCCCAGTGTGAGGAGCACCGCGATCAGGACGGCGCGCCTCACGGGGTGACCGTGACCGTGCGCTGGACGGTGGTGCGGTTGCCCGCGCCGTCGGTGGCGACGAGCCGGAGCCGGACCTTGAACGTCCGCTTGGGCTTGCCGAGCAGCTTGGCGCTCGGCTTGAAGGTGATCGTCTGGGTGCCCGTGAGCTTGGTGCTGCGCTCGAGCAGCGCGAGATCAAAGGCCGAGATCGTCGCCTTCTTTGGCGTGACGCCCATGGTGCTGTCCAGCGTGACGGGTTCGCTCGTGGTGACGCGCAGCTTCAGGCCCTTGCGGAACGCGCTGAGCTTCGCCTTGCTCGCCAGGGCACCGAGGGTGAGCTTCGGCGCGGTCTTGTCAGCCGCGGCGGGGGCGCTCTGTCCGGCGACCTCGATGGTCGGGCCGGGGACGAC
>JAEMSV010000107.1 GCA_016462625.1 Solirubrobacteraceae bacterium
GCGTGGTCGTAGCCGATGGCGACCTTCATCCCGTCAGTACCTCCGTGGCGTCATGACCGTGTTCCTCGGCCAGTTCGAGTCCGGCGAGCAGGGCGGCGCCGCGAACTCCCGCGGTGCGTCCGTAGCGCGCAAGGCGAATCTCCGTCTTGGTCCCGCCGCCGGTGATCGTGTACTGGCGTGCGATCTCCGTCGCGGGCCGCAGCAGGAGGTCTCCCGCAGCCGAGACGCCGCCGCCGATCACGACGATCTCGGGATCCAGGGCGTTGATCATGTTCGCGATCCCCAGCCCGAGCCGCTCTCCGAGGCGGGTCACGAGCGCCAGGGCGTCGGCGTCGCCGGCCTGGGCGCGGCGGACCGCCTCGGGCCCGTTGCGCAGCCCGTGCTGGAGCGCCATGCCGTCGAGGACCCGCCCGGCGGCCAGCGCCTCGAGCGAGCCGAGCTGCGGGAATTCGCGTGCGGGGGGGACCCCGTCGCGGGTGTCGAGGCTGATGATCATGTGGCCGAGCTCGGCGGCGGCGCCGGTCGCGCCCCGGTGGACCTTGCCGCCGATCACCACGCCGCCGCCGACGCCGGTCCCGACGGTGAACGCGACGAGGTCGCGGTAGAGGAGGTGGCCGTCGTCGTCGTAGGCCTCGGCGAGCGCCGCGCAGGTCGCGTCGTTGTCGACGAACACGGGGACGCCCAGACGCTCGCGCAGGATGTCGCGCAGTGGGACGTCCTTTAGCGGGACGTTGACGGAGAAGCGCGCCCTGCCGCCTTCCCAGTCGATGATCGACGGGATCGCGACGCCGACGGCGACCGCGTCGCCCGCGGCCTGGATCCCGGCGACGAGCTGGTCGACGAGCGCGTTCGCGGATGCGGTGATCGTGGGCTGCAGGGCGGGCTCGTCGAGCTTGCCGCCGTGCAGGGAGGCGACCGACACCTTGGTGCCGCCCACGTCCACGCCGATCAGCCGTTCAGCCATCGGCCGGAAGACTCCCAGACGGCGGCCGGATCCGGTAGCGCAGAAACAACGTTCCGTCGTGCTCGAGCATCGACGTGATGTCGAGGCGGGCCGGCTCGGGCAGCGGCCAGCCCTCGACCGCGGGCTTCGCGGGGCCGCCGATCAGCAGCGGGGACACGCTCAGGAAGAGCTCGTCGACCAGGCCCTCGGCCAGCAGACCCGCGTTCAGCGTCGGCCCGCCTTCGCACAGCAGGCTCCGGATCCCGTGGCGTGCGCGCAGATCGTGCAGCGCCGCCGCGGGGTCCGCGTCGTCGCCGGTGTAGACCGCGCTCGGCTGGTCGGGATCGGTGAGCATCGGCACATCGGGGATGCGGCCGGAACGGCTCAGCACCACGGCGAGCGGGTCGGCGGCGAGGCCGCGCGCCTCCCGCGCCGCTCGGCGCTCGGGGTCGCGGATGAGCCGGCGGTAGCCCTCGGCGGACAGGGTCCCGGTCCCGGCGAGCACCGCGTCGACCTGGTCGCGCAGCGCGAGGAAGAGCGTGCGGTCGGCTCGGTCGATCGCCAGCCCGCCCGACCGGCCCTCGAAGGTCGCATGGCCGTCGGCGGCCATGATCATGTTCAGGACGATGTACGGCCGGTCCGGCGGCGCCAGGTCCGCGAAACCGATGCCGTCGACGGCGTGCGCCGCGTCGACCTCGCCGGGATCGGGCAGCAGGCGCCGCAGGGGGAACGTGGACTCGCTCACGCCGCGGAATCTAGTGCCGTGCGCGCCGGAATCTCGCCGCTGACCGGCGGCGCGCCATAGAGTCGTCGCGAATGGACCGTGAGCCATTGGAGGGGATCGCGGCGGCGGACGCGCATCTGCGGCGGGCCGTCCCGCTGCCGACCGTCGTGCTGCCGCTCCCGCGCTGGGTGGACGTCTTCGCGCTGGGCCCCGACGCGGTCGAGGTCGCCTGGAACCTCGACGACACCCGATCCGGCCCCGGCCGCCTGGCGCTCTACGCGGGCCACGCGCCCGCGCCGCCGCGCGCCTTCGACCCGCCCGCCGAGCCCGTAGCGCTCGGCCGCTACGCGCACCGCACCATGCCGCTCGCCGACGCTGACCCCTCGCTCAAGCCCGTCCACGAGCTGTCCTGGGCCGACGACGGACTGCACCTGCGCCTCACGGGCCAGGGGCCGTGGGGGCTCGAGGACCTGGTCGCGGTGGCGGACTCCGTCCGCGCCGAACACGCCTGAACGCCCGCTGATCGTTAGGGTCCGGGCCTATGAGCACGCCCGAGCACAAGGTCCTGGAACAGCCCGATCCCACGAAGCCCGACCGCAACCTCGCGCTCGAGCTGGTGCGGGTGACCGAGGCCGCGGCGCTCGCGTGCGCGCGCTGGGTCGGCAGGGGCGACAAGGAGGCGGCCGACCAGGCCGCCGTCGACGCCATGCGGCTCGTGCTCGACACCGTGCAGATGGACGGCACCGTCGTCATCGGCGAGGGCGAGAAGGACGAGGCGCCCATGCTCTACAACGGCGAGCGCATCGGCGACGGCTCGGGCCCCGAGCTCGACATCGCCGTCGACCCGCTCGAGGGCACCCGCCTCTGCGCGCTGGGCATGCCGAGCGCGATCAGCGTCATCGCGCTGGCCGAGCGCGGCTCGATGTTCGACCCGGGCCCGTGCGTCTACATGGAGAAGATGGCCGGCGACCGGGTCATCGCCGACCTCCTCGACCTCGACCGGCCGCTGGGCGAGACCGTGAAGCTCATCGCCGAGCGCCGTGGCACCCCGGTTGGCGACGTCCTGGCCGTCGTGCTCGACCGACCGCGCCACGCCGAGGGCATCCAGGCCATCCGCGACGCCGGCGCGCGCGTGCGCCTCATCACCGACGGCGACGTCTCCGCGGTGCTGCTGGCCGTCGACGAGGGCTCGCCCGTCGACTTCCTCTGGGGCATCGGCGGCACGCCCGAGGGCGTCATCTCCGCGGCCGCCATCAAGTCGATCGGCGGCGCGCTGATCGGCCGGCTCTGGCCGCGCCCCGAGACCGACGAGCGCGAGCGCGCCATCGAGGCCGGTTACGACCTCGACAAGCAGCTGACCGCCGACGACCTCATCACGTCCGACGACTGCTTCTTCAGCGCCACCGGCGTCACCGACGGCGACGTCCTGCAGGGCGTCCGCTACCCGGGGCAGGTCGCCACGACCGAGTCGCTGATCATGCGCTCCCGGTCGGGCACGTCACGCCGCGTCACCGCGCGTCACGACCGCGCGAAGCTGCGGGCGGTGACGGGCGAGCGGTACGGCTAGTCCGCGGCAGCATCGCGCTGCGGGTCACGGAGAAGAACTGGTTGTTCGCGACGCGCATCAGCAGGACGTAGGGCAGCTCCCACTTGCGCGTGAAGAAGTGGCCCCAGCGGATGTCGGGCGACGTGTAGACCATGTACCGGTCCTTGCGGATCCCGGTGAGGATGCACTGCGCCACGTGTTCCGGAGAGACCGCGTGGCGCTCGAACCGGCTCGTGAACTTCTTCACGTCGGGGCTGTCCCGATCGACACCGGCGATCCTGACGGTGCCGACCAGCGGCGTCTTGACCCCGCCGGGGCAGACGAGGGAGACGCCGATCCCGTGCCGGCGCAGGTCGAAGCGCAGGACCTCGGACACGCCCCGCAGGCCGAACTTCGCGGCGCTGTAGGGCGCGTGCCAGGGCAGGCCGAACAGACCCGCGGCGGAGGAGACGTTGACGACGTGCCCGCCGCGGCCGGCGTCGATCATCGGCGGCACGAAGGCCTCCATGACGGAGATCGGGCCCATGAGGTTGATGTCGACGGTGCGCCGCCAGTCCTCGTGCGTGAGGCGGTCGATGGTGCCCCAGGTCGCGATGCCGGCGATGTTCATCACGACGTCGAGGCTGCCGTGGGCGTCGTGGACGGCGTCGGCGAACGCCACGACCGCGTCGTGATCGGAGATGTCGAACGCGCGCCGCGCCAGCACCGTCCCGCCCGAGGCCTCGATCTCGCGCGCGGTCTTCTCCAGCGCGACGTCCTGGACGTCGGTGAGTACGAGCTGCGCGCCCTCTCGCGCCGCGGCCACCGCCGTGGCCCGGCCGATCCCGCTGGCTGCACCGGTGATGAGGACCTTGCGGCCCGCGAATGTCGTGATCGCCATGGCTGACATTCAATCTCTCACATCGCGCCCCGGAGCGGTGAACCTCATTCAAACGCGCACGTTCAGCGAGGCGCCGGTTCCTCGACGCGCCGCTCCGGCTGGGGGTTGGGCACCTCGTCGATCGTCCGCAGCGCGCCGACGCGGCTCTCGGCGAGATCGCCTCGGGCCAGGGACCGCAGGAACGCGTGGGTGACGATGATGTGGATGCGCGACTGCGTCGCGCTGTAGAACCACGTCGCGATCCCGGAGGCCAGCGATGGGTAGAAGTTGGCGACCTCGACCTCGACGTGCACGAGCGCGCGCTCGGGGCTCCCGCTGCTGCGCCGCGTGACGTCGATCTCCAGGTAGCCGTCGGCGTCGTGGCCGCGGCGGGCGACCAGCACCCCGCGCGCGATCCGCCAGCGGACGATGCCGCGATCGGCCTGCATCTCGTACTCGGGCTTGTGGAAGCTCAGCAGCACGAACGGGCGCGTGAGGAGGACCACGTCGCGGCCGTCCTCGCGGTATTTGACGCGGATCAGCCCGAGGGTGCTCTGCGAGAGGAAACGCCAGTAGGTGCGCGCGAGCCGCTCGAGGTGGGGCGGCGACCACACCTCGTCGAGCATCTCCGCCGGGACGGTGATGTCCGCCGCCTGGATGGAGCGCACCGCGCCATCGGCGTCGATCGTCGTGTGGTCGTCGGGGTCGACGATGACTGCGCGGGCGATCTGCCGGGATTCGTTGAGCAGGTGACGGGCCCGGACGAGCCACGCGGTGAAGGCCGCCACAGCGGCGGCGAGGAGGGCGGACACGGCGCTCATACGCCGTCTGACCCTACGCGAGTGCCGCCACGACGGCGTCCTCGAACCCCATCGGGGCATCGTTGACGCCGGGCGGCGGCTGCTCGGTCACGACCATCTCGGCGGCGAGCCCGTCGACGAGCGGCTGGACCAGCCCCAGCTCGACCGGCGTGACGAGCGTGACCCAGTAGGAGGACAGGCGGGGGGTGAGGAACGGCACGCGGATCACGACCGGTGGGCGCCGCCCGATCGCGTGCGCCATGCGCTCCATCATCGCCTCGTAGGTGAGGACGTCCGCTCCGCCGAGCTGCGCCTCGGCCGGGGCGTCGTCGCGGGTGACGAGATCCGCGAGCGCGGCGACGACGTCGTCCATCGCGATCGGCTGGGTCTGCGTGTCGATCCAGCGCGGGCAGACCATCGCGGGGAGCCGCCGGACGAGCGCGTGGAGCATGAGGAACGACGCGCTGCCGGGCCCGATCACCATCGCGGCCCGCGCATGGACGGTGCCGGGCACGTGGCGCGCGAAGATCTCGGCGACCTCCCGGCGGCTGCGCAGGTGCTCGGAGTCCGCCGTGTCGCTCTCGAGCCCTCCGAGGTAGACGAGTCGTTCGAGGCCGGCGGTGGCAGCAAGCGCCCCGACCGTCTCTGCGGCCCGCCGGTCGCGGGCGGCGAAGTCGTCTGCGCCGCCGCCCATGGAGTGCACGAGGTACACGGCGCGCTCGGCGCCCGCCAGCGCCTCGGCAACGCCCTCGCCCGAGAGGACGTCGCCCTGGACGACCTCGACCTCCGTGGGCAGGCCGGCGTCGGCGGGGCGTCGAACGAGGGCCCGGACGGTGACGCCCTGGGCGAGCAGGACCTCGACGAGGCGGCGGCCGATGGCGCCGGTGGCGCCGAACACGAGAACGGTCATACCGGGGGTACGGAGCTCGGCGCCTTTTCGATTGAGCCGGCGCGGTCGCAGCGCCGTACCCCTGACATCCGCGTCCGGCAGGAGGCTGGCACATGGTGTTGAAACTTCCTTGAATCCGATGAGCGAACTGGCCATCAAAGACGTGTCGGCGCAGACCGGCCTGGCGGCCGGGACGATCCGCATGTGGGAGCAGCGCCACGGCTTCCCGGTCCCGGAGCGGACCGCGTCCGGTTACCGCAAGTACTCGGCCGACGACGTCGAAGCGCTGCGCCGCGTCGTCGCCTACCGCCACCGCGGGCTCTCGGTCGCCGCGGCGATCGAACGGGCGCGGGAGACCGGTCTCGCTTCCGACCGGCCTTCGATCTACGCCGCGGTCATGGCCGCGGAGGGCGCGATGCGCCCGCAGGTCCTGCGCAAGGCGACGCTGATCGCGCTCAGCCGCGCCATCGAGCACGAGGCGCTCGCACGCGCCGCCGCACCTGTCCTGTTCGGCGCCTTCCAGCGCGAGGCGTTCTACCGCGCGGTCGAGCCGCGCTACCGCCGGCTGGCGGAGATGGCCGACGCGTCCGCCGTGTTCGCCGACTTCCCCGTGCTTTCGCGTCCGCCCGGCCGGCCGGCCGAGGTGCCGATCGGCACCGGGGATGCGCTCGGCAACGAGTGGGCGGTCATCATCGACGCGCCGGGCTTCGCGGCGTGCCTGCTGGCCTGGGAGCAGCCCGGCCAGACCGCACCCGGTGATCCCGGCGACGCGGCCCGGCGGTTCGAGTGCGTCTGGACGATCGACCCGCGGGCGACGCGCCGGGCGGCGCTCGTCGCCGCCCAGCTCGCGGCCCGCGCGGACGCCGAGCTGGGGGAGGAGCTGCGCGCGGTGCTGCGCGACCGGCCGATGGCGGTGGAGGAGCCGGCACCGGCGCTGACCGCGCTGACCAACCGCGCACTCGCCTACGTCGAGGCCGCGTAGGGCGCTAGGTGCGGGCGGCCTTGACGGCCGGCCGCGAGACGGTCAGCACGCCGACGGTCTCGAGGCCGTCGAAGCCGAGGTCGCGCGCCGTGGCCTGCGTCAGGTCGTAGTGCACGCCCGGCCGGAAGGGGCCGCGATCGATGACGGGTACGCGTGTCGTGCGCCCGCCGTAGGTCATCTCGACGATCGATCCGCACGGCAGGGTCCGGTGGGCGATGCCGCGCGTGCCCGTACGCAGCCGGCCGCCGCAGGCCGTCTTGCGGCCGAAGAATCCCGGGCCGTACCAGGTGGCCTTCACCGGCCGGTAGACCACGAGCTCGGGCGCAGCCGGTCCGGTGCTCGCCGTCTGGGCCTGGATCGGCGCGGCCGCTTGGCCGTCGATGAGCGTGCGCAGCGCGTAGCGGCCGACCTCGGCGGCCCGCCAGGGCAGCGAGAACGTCCCGGCCGGATCCGCCGTCGTGTCGCCGAGCGACTGCCAGCCGCCCGCCGGCAGCAGGCGCTGGACGGTGACCTTCTTGTTGGCGGCGTCCGCGCGCACGCCGCGCAGGGTCGTCATGCGGCCGTTCAGCGCGGCAGGCTCCGCGGCGAGCGCGGGCTCGCCGAACCCGGCGCCACCGGCAGCGGGCACGGGCTCCTGCGCGCCCGCAGCGGCGGGGCAGGTCACGGAGACGGCGCACAGCGCCGCGAGGACGGTTCGCGAACGGGTCACGGGTATCGGGTACGACGGTGGACGGCCTACGGGGTGAGCTGACGGGCTCGCGCGTGTGCGCTACCGCGTCGCGGACCTGAGTCGTTGACGCCGATTCGCCCCGGCGGGTCGCACGCATGCGCCCCGCAGGTGGTTCCCCCGCTCACAGGACGCTGGCGCCCTGTGACTCGGCTGACGGCGCGAACCCTAGCGCGTCCTCGAGGGCCGAGGAAGCGTGATTACGTGAACTTGCGCACGTGCAGGAAGAACGCGCGGTGCTTCGTCAGGGCTTCGGCAGGCGCGACGCGAGCGAGCTCGCAACCTGGCGCAGCAGGGTCACGCCGATGGACGCGAGCTCCTCGGCCGCCTGGACGCCTGTCGCCAGCAGATCGGGCGACCCGTTCGACGCGGCCTGAGGCGGTGTCGACGTCGCGTAGCCGGCCTCCGGGACCACCGGTGCGGTGGGCTTCGGTGCGGCCGTCTGGGGCGCTGCGGCCTTCGGGGCGGCCGCGGCCTTGGCCTTCGCCTTGGTCTTCGCGGCGGGCGCCGCCTTCGCCTTGGCCGCGGATGTCGTCTTCGCCTTCGCGGTCGGCTTGGCCTTTGCCGCCGGGGCCTTTGCGGTCGTCTTGGCCTTCGCGGCCGGGGTCGCCTTGGCCTTCGGCTTCGCGGCGGGCTTGGCCTTCGCGGTCGCCTTCGGCTTGGCCGCGGTGGCGGGCTTCGGCTTGGCGGTGGGCCCCTGCGCGGCGGGCTGCTCGCCGCCCGGAGCGGCCGCGCGCTTGGCGCTGCGACGGGCCGGGCGGGTGCGGGGAAGGCTGCTCAGGACATCGCGCTCGTTCGACTTATCGGCCATATCTGCATCATCGCAGTTTGAGCTTTTGTCGGTTTTCGCCGAAACCTGTGACAGATAGCTTCGTTCTCCGTACATGTCGGATCAGCCGTCTTGCGAGCGTTGACGGCCCTGAAACGCGCGCCCTAGGATGGGTTCGCGAGCCGACCCATGAGCGCCCGCAAACCGTCCTAGACTCCTCTGAGACCCCGGGCACGAGCGAAAGACCATCACTTCATGTCAGTAGTCGAACTCCAGGAACTCGAAGAGGTCAAGCAGCTCCTCGCCAAGGGGCAGATCACCGGCGTGTTGACGTTCGCCGAGATCGCCAAGGCCGTGGCTGAGGTGGACCTCGACGAGGCGGATCTCGAAGAGCTCCACACCTTCCTGGAGGGTTCGGAGATCGAGCTGGTCGAGGAGATCGACCCGTCGGCCGTCGCGGCCAACGCGGTCGACCGCGCGCCCGACAAGCGGCGTCAGCGCAAGGCCAAGACGGCCATCGACCTGAAGCCCGACATGACGACGGACAGCCTGCAGCTGTTCCTCAAGGACATCGGCAAGGTCCGCCTGCTCACCGCGCAGGAGGAGGTCGACCTCGCCAAGCGCATCGAGCGCGGCGACCTCGACGCGAAGCAGAAGATGGTCGAGTCCAACCTGCGGCTCGTCGTCTCGATCGCGAAGAACTACCGCAACCAGGGTCTTCCGTTCCTGGACCTCATCCAGGAGGGCACGCTCGGCCTCGTGCGCGCGGCCGAGAAGTTCGACTACCGCAAGGGCTTCAAGTTCTCCACGTACGCGACGTGGTGGATCCGCCAGGCCATCGCGCGTGCGCTCGCCGACAAGGCGCGCACGATCCGCATCCCGGTCCACGTCGTCGAGAAGCTGAACAAGATCGGCCGCGCCGAGCGCAAGCTCGTCACCGAGCTGGGCCGCGAGCCCACGGCCGACGAGATCGCCGAGGTCACCGGCATCGACCCTGAAGAGGTCGACTCGATCAAGCGCTCCGCGCAGGCTCCGGTCTCGCTGGAGAAGCCGGTCGGTGACGAGGAGGAGTCGGAGTTCGGCCAGTTCATCGCCGACGAGCGCGCCGAGTCGCCGTACGAGCGTGCCGCGGAGATCCTCACGAAGGAAGCTCTTCGCGAGGCGCTGGAGAACCTCTCCTACCGCGAGCGTCGCGTGCTGGAGCTGCGCTACGGCCTCGGCGGCGAGCACCCGCGCACCCTCGACGAGGTGGGCCGCACGTTCAACGTGACGCGCGAGCGCATCCGCCAGATCGAGAACCAGTCGCTGAAGAAGCTGCAGAGCCTCGCCGAGGCGCAGAAGCTTCGCGATGTCGCCTAGGTCCTAGGCCGGCTCGAACAGCTCAACCACGTTGCCGCTCGGGTCCTCGACGAGGACCTGGCGGCCGCCGCGACCGGTAACCATCTCGTTGCGGAAGCTCGCGCCGGCGCTGCGCAGCTCGTCGACGCGCCGGGGAAGCTCCTCGACTTCGAGCTGGATGCGGTTCCAGCCGCCGGGCTCGGGCCTCCGCCCGTCCGGCGTCGCCTGTGCGGCCCCGCCGGGGCCATCCGGCGCGCTCAGCAGCAGGCGCAGGTCGCCGTGGGCGAGGCTCGCGAATCCCGGCGCGGGGCGCCGCTGGACCTCGAAGCCGAGCATGGACTCGTAGAAGGCGACGGCCTCGTCGACGTCGTCGACGATGTACCGGACGCTGACCGTGGGCATGGTGGCCTCCTCGGGCGGAGATCGTCAGGAGTGCTGACGATCAGCGTAGCGGATAAAGTGAGGGCATGGCGAATCTCGGATACCTGCTCGGCCGCGCGCACCTCGAGCACCGCGCGATCGCCGAGGAGCGCCTGGCGCCGTTCGCGCTGCGCGGCAAGGAGTTCGGCGCACTGCGGATCGTCGCCGAGGACGGGCCCATGTCCCAGCAGCGCCTGGGCGAACGCATGGGGGTCGACCGGACGACGATGGTGGCCGTCGTCGACGCGCTGCAGCGCGAGGGCTACGTCGAGCGCGAGCGCGACCCGGCCGACCGGCGCGCGTATGCGCTCCGTGTGACGCCACGCGGCCGCCGGGTGCTCCCCCGGGCGACCGCTGCGGCGGAGGACGCGGAGGAGGCGTTCCTCCTGCGCCTACCGCCCGCGGAGCGCGATCAGCTGCGCCGGCTTCTCGCTGCGCTGATGTCGACCTGAGTCGGGCCGGCGTCCGTCTTTCGGGGCGTGGTAGCTTGCCGCCACCCTGATTGCGCAAAGGAGACTTCGTGGCTCGCTGCCGTCGTCTGCTGGTCCTCGCTCTCGTCGTCTCCGCTGCGGTGCCGTCGGCCGCATCGGCTGCGATCGACCTCACGCCCCCGTTCGTCAGCGGCGTGAGTGCGACGAGCCTCTGCTACACGCGGTCCGAGGCGTACCCGAGCGGCTTCCTCGGTCCGTTCCTGAACGTCAGTGTGAGCGAACCCGCGACGATCAGGATCCACGCCCTTCCGGTTCCCGGCCGCCGTGGCGGGCTGGCGTTTTGGACGAGCGGCGGCTCCAGTGAGGAGGATCCGGTGGTCTTCTCGCGCGCGGTCCGCGTGAGCGTGCCGCGCGGTCGCAGTCAGCTGCAGATGGGGTTCCCGTTCTCGTGGACGCAGACCCCGCCCGGAGCTGTCCGGATCGCTCCGCTCGTGGGCTCCGGGTACGCGGTGTTTCTCGTTGAGGCCCGCGACCGTCGTGGAAACGTCGGCCTCCCGGCGTTCTCGAATGTCATGAAGCTAGGGCAGGGCGAAGCGTTCGGCTCCGGGGGCACCTGGCCCTGCGTCGGCGCCTACTAGGGCGCCCAGCCTCCACCGCGTAGCCTGGGTGTCAATGCGCACCTTCGCCTGCGGCCGCTGCGGCCGCCGCCTGTTCTTCGAGAACTCCCAGTGCCTGGCGTGCGGTGCGGAGCAGAGCTTCGATCCGTCCACGCGTGAGCTCGTCGTCAACGAGGACGAGTTTCCTCGCTGCCTGAACGTCGGCCTCATCGGCTGCAATTGGCTGGCCGACGCGCCCGGGCGGTTGTGTCCGAGCTGCGCGCTCACGGCAGAGCGCCCGCCGACCGACGACACGCAGGCCATCGAGAACTTCATGGGCGCGGAGGCGGCCAAGCGCCGACTTCTGTTCGAGCTGGGGGAGCTGGGGCTGCCGGTCAAGTCCGCCAGCGAGCAGGAGGGCGGCCTGGAGTTCAAGCTGCTCTCCAGTGAGCACGAGCACGTGACCACCGGGCATGCGTCGGGCGTCATCACGCTCGACCTCGCCGAGGTCGACGACGCGCACCGCGAGGAGATGCGGGCGCAGATGAGTGAGCCGTACCGCACGGTGCTCGGCCACTTCCGCCACGAGATCGGCCACTACTACTGGCCCGTCATCGTCGGCGGCACCGAGCTCGAGGACGAGTGCCGTGCGCTCTTCGGTGATGACCGCGAGGACTACGGGGAGGCGCTGGAGCGCCACTACGAGAACGGCCCGCCCGCCAACTGGATGGACGATCACGTCAGCGCCTACGCGACGATGCACCCGGCCGAGGACTGGGCCGAGACCTTCGCCCACTACCTGCACATTAACGACAGCGTGCAGACGGCGGAGGCCTACGACGTGCGCTTCGCCGGGGCGCCCTCGCCGTCCGCCGACGCGCCGTTCGACGGGATCCTGCGGTCGTTCTTCGCGCTCCAGGCGCCGCTGAACGGTATGGCGCGCAGTCTCGGCCTGGACGATCCGTACCCGTTCGTGATCGGGCAGCCGGTCGTCGAGAAGCTGCACTTCGTCGATCGCGCCGTGCGCGCCGCCTGACCGCTACAGCGGGATGTTCGAGTGCTTGCGGTCGAGCAGCTCGTGGAGCTTCGGCCGGATCCGCTGGAGCGCGACGATGAGCTTGTCGCGGGTGTCCGCCGGGTCGATGACATCGTCGACGTAGCCGCGCTCGGCGGCGGGGAAGGGTGTGAGCATCTCGGCCCGGTAGCGCGCGAGCAACTCCTCCCGCTTGGCGTCCTTGTCCTCGGCCTCCTGCATCTCCTTGCGACCCAGGACGCTGACCGCGCCCTCCGCGCCCATGACGGCGATCTCGGCCTGCGGCCACGCGAAGTTGATGT
>JAEMSV010000259.1 GCA_016462625.1 Solirubrobacteraceae bacterium
AGAGCAGCGGACTCATAATCCGTCAGACCCGGGTTCAAATCCCGGCCGGCCCATCCTCATCACCGTCGTCACGAGCACTGCTGGCGATCGGGATGTGCCGCTGAGCGTGGGGAACCGGGGTCGCCCGTCCCGAATGGGGTCTGGACCCCACGGGCCATACGTCCAGGATTCATACCGTTGGCTGTCCAAGGGGCTACTTGTTGCCTTGTGGACGTTTCTGCCACCACGCGGATGCTGCAGCTCTCCTCCCTCATGACGGATCTCATGTCGGCGGGTGGCGGTGCCATCCCCGCGCAGCAGGCCGCTGAGCTGCGCCGCCGGATCGACGTGATCGCGGAGACCGGGCACCCTCAGCCCATCCTGCCGCCGAACGCCGGCCACATCATCGACGTCTACGTCTGACCCATGACTTGCCCCCTCAGACCATCCGTCCACAATCCTGGCCATCGGGACGCCGAAGGCCGATACTGACCCCATGGACGCTGTAACCACCACCCGGATGCTGCAGATGGCCCAGGTCATGCAGCAGCTTCCGTCCGAGCACGGGCAGGTGCCTCTGCGCCAGCTCGAGCAGGCCCGGGACGCGTACCAGTCGATCGAGGCGGTCCCGCAGGCCGCCCCGGAGCGACTGCTCGTCGAGCCGGCCCAGCACGTCGACACCTACGCCTGAGCGCAGCGCGGATGTCCCGCCCATCGGGGTGGGACGCCGCCTGCGGCTTTAGGCTGGGTACCGGATCTGCCGATGGATGGAGCCATGGAGTCCCAGCCGGCTGACGAGCTGCTTCGCGACGAGCTGACGGGCCTGCCCAGCCGGGTGCTCCTGCGTGACCGGCTGCGGGTTGCGCTCGTGCGCCGTCGGCGGCCCCGCGATGACAGCTTGGCCGTGCTGTCCGTCGACATCGACGGCATGCGGGTGTTCAACCGCCAGCATGGTCGCGAGACGGGGGATGGCCTGCTCCAGGCCGCGGCCGTCCGGCTCGCCGAGCTCGTGCGGGCGGGGGACACCGTCGCCCGGGCGGGCGGCGACGAGTTCGTGATGGTCTGCGAGGAGCTCACGGGGGAGGACGAGTCCCTCGTCGTCGCCGAGCGCGTCCTCGAGGGCTTCGACCGCCCGTTGCGGGTGGGGGAGGTCGACCATGCCATCAGCGTGAGCGTCGGCCTGGTGATCGTCGCCGGCGGGGAGATGGACCCCGATCGCGTCCTGACCGAGGCGCACCGCGCCATGCTGCGCGCCCGCGGCGACGGACCGAGCCGCTTCAACCCGTAAGGGGCACCGCTCAGGGGTCTCTGCGCGGGCGAGTTCATAACCCGTGGCAGGAAGGCGCGCCCACCCCGTCGAAACAGGGTGCCGCCCATGAAGAGAGCCGCCACCGTTCCGACCCCCGCGCCTTCGGGCGCCACCGCGCCCGAGTCGTTGTCCGACTACATCCAGGCGCGCTTCGACGATTTCTCGCGTTCGCAGAAGGACGTCGCCCAGTACATCGTGGACCACCTCGACGAGGTGGCCTTCCAGACCGCCGAGGAACTGGCCCGGCGGGCAAACACCTCGAGCTCGACCGTCGTGCGTTTCTCGCAGGCACTCGGCTTCGAGGGGTATCCAGAACTTCAGCAGTCGGCGCGGGAGGAGTACCGCCGCAGTCACGCCACCCCCGCCTCGGCCGGCATCACGTCCGGCGAGCCGCTGTTCGCGCTCGACCGCAGCGAGTTCGAGACGTCGCTGGCCGCTGACCACGCGAACATCGAGGAGACGGCCCGCCGGGTCTCGCGCTCCGAGGTCGAGCACGCGATCGACGCCATCGCCGGCGCCGGCAAGCTCATCGTCGCGGGTACGGATCAGATGGCGTTCTTCGCTTCGTACTTCCGCCATCTGCTGATGCTGCTCGACCTCCGCGCTGAGGTCGTCGCCAGCCCGTCGCAGGAGGCGCTGTCCCGGCTGAGCCGGATCGACGAGAACACGCTCGTCATCGCGCTGTCGGCCGGCCGTCCGCACCCGCTCGTCGTTCGCGCGATGAAGCTCGCCCGCCACCGCAAGGCGCGGACGATGGCGATCGTCGACGCGACGCTCTCCGATGTCGCGAAGCTCTCGAACACGACGCTCTACTACTCCTCCGACAGCCCGGCGTACGTGCGCTCGCACACCGCCCTGCTGTCCCTCATCCAGGCGCTGGCGTACGGCGTGTACTCGCGTGACGCCGAGGGCTACGAGGACCGCATCAAGGCCTACCGCCTGAAGTAGGGGCCGACGCGCCGTTCGCCGGCGCGCCTTTCGTAGACTGGGCCCGATGCGAGACGAAGCGACGTTCCGGGTCAAGGTCGGCCTGGCCGAGATGCTCAAGGGCGGCGTCATCATGGACGTCGTCGACGCCGAGCAGGCCAAGATCGCGGAGGACGCCGGCGCTGCCGCGGTCATGGCGCTGGAGCGTGTCCCCGCCGACATCCGCCGCGATGGCGGCGTGGCTCGCATGAGCGACCCGGCGATGATCAAGGGCATCCAGGAGACCGTGAGCATCCCGGTCATGGCCAAGGCCCGGATCGGCCACTTCGCCGAGGCCCAGGTCCTCGAGTCCCTGCAGGTCGACTTCATCGACGAGTCGGAGGTGCTGACGCCCGCCGACCACGCGCACCACATCGACAAGTGGCCGTTCAAGGTCCCGTTCGTGTGCGGCGCGACGAACCTCGGCGAGGCGCTGCGCCGCATCGGCGAGGGCGCGTGCATGATCCGCTCGAAGGGCGAGGCGGGCACCGGCGACATCGTCGAGGCCGTCCGGCACCTGCGCGAGATCACCGGCCAGATCCGCAAGCTGACGATGCTCGACGAGGCCGAGCTGTTCGTCGCCGCGAAGGAGCTTCAGGCGCCGTACGACCTGGTCCGCCAGACCGCGCAGGAGGGCACGCTGCCCGTCCCCATGTTCTGCGCCGGCGGCATCGCGACGCCCGCCGATGCCTCCCTGGTCATGCAGCTCGGCGCGCAGGCCGTGTTCGTCGGCTCGGGCATCTTCAAGAGCGAGGATCCCGCGACCCGCGCGAAGGCCGTCGTCGAGGCGACGACGCACTACGCCGACCCCGCGCGTGTCGCCGCCGCTTCCGAGGGGCTCGGCACCGCCATGCAGAGCCTGGAGGCGCGCAAGCTCGAGGACTCCGAGCTGCTCGCCGGCCGCGGTTGGTGACGGTCGGCGTCCTCGCCCTCCAGGGCGACTTCGAGGCGCACGCCCGCGT
>JAEMSV010000003.1 GCA_016462625.1 Solirubrobacteraceae bacterium
CACTGGCATCGCAACATCAGCCAGATGGCCGATCTGACCGTCACCGCCGCGACCGAATCCGGCGCCCGCGCGTTCGCGATGGCAGGCGTGACCCCGGCGGAGGTCGACGTGCTTCAGCTCTACGACGCCTTCACCATCAACCCGATCCTGTTCCTCGAGGACCTCGGGTTCTGCGGCAAGGGCGAGGGCGGCCCGTTCGTCTCGGGCGGCCGGATCGCGCCCGGGGGCGAGCTGCCGGTCAACACCAACGGCGGCGGCCTCTCCTACTGCCATCCGGGCATGTACGGCATCTTCACGCTCATCGAGGCGACCCGCCAGCTGCGCGGCGAGGCGGGCGACCGCCAGGTCCCAGGCGCGCAGATCGCGCTGGCGCACGGCAACGGCGCGGTGCTCAGCGCCCAGTCCACCGTCATCCTGGGAACCGCCGACCCGGCGTAGACTCGGCGGGGTCGTGGACTACGCCATCTTTGTCACCGTGATCCTCGTCGTGTTCGGCGCGGCGATCCTGCTCCTCGGGCGGTACCACCCGAAGTCGGGGGCGGAGGTCCTGCAGTGGCACCCGTCTCGGGCACCCGAGCAGGACGCCATCGACGAGCTCGAGGACCTCGAGCAGCTCCTGGAGGCGACGAACGCCAAGCGCCGGGCCCGCGGCGCGCCGGAGCGCACGGTCGAAGACGTCGAAGACGAACTGCGCAGGGGGTAAGCGAGTGCGCATCCTGATGGTGGGCGGCGGATGCCGCGGCCTGGACCTGACCCGTGACCTGGCCGCGGACGGCCACGCGATCCGGGTCGTCACCCGTGACGAGACGCGGCGCGCGGAGATCGAGGAGGCGGGCGGCCAGCCGTGGATCGGCGACCCCGACCGGATCGGCACCCTGCGCTACGCGCTCGACAACGTGACGCTCCTGCTGTGGCTGCTGGGCACCGCGAGCGGCCCGGCGGACAAGGTCGCGGCGCTGCACGGCAGCCGGCTGAACATGATGCTCGAGCGCACGACCGACAGCACGGTGCGCGGCGTCATCTACGAGGCGGCCGGCACGGTGCCCGCGGAGGCGTTCGTGACGGGGACCGCGGAGATCGAGCTGGCCAACCGCATGAACGAGATCCCCTACGCGCTGCTGACCGCCGACCCGGCGGACCGACCCGCCTGGCTCGCCGCCGCGCACGCGGCGATCGACGGGCTGCTGCAGCCGCGCTCAGTCGCCTAGGACCGGCGCCAGCCGGTCGAGCAGGTCGGCGAGCATCCGTGCGGTGGCGCCCCAGATGACGTCGCCGCTGTCGTCGTAGGTGTAGACGTCGGTCGTGAACGGCACACCGCGGCGGACCAGGCGCTTGCGATCGTGGCTGTCGCGCAGCTCGCGCAGCGGGAGCTCGAGCACGCTGTGGACCTCGTCGGGCGAAGGCGTCCACGCGTAGCCTGGGTCAATCATCCCGACGAACGGATAGACCGCGTAGCTGGTGACGAACGTCCCGACCGGGCTCAGCGCGCCGAGCAGCTCGACGGCGTGGGGCGGGAGCCCGACCTCCTCCTCGGCCTCGCGAAAGGCGGTGAAGCGGAGGTCCTCGTCATCGTCGTCCTGACGACCGCCGGGGAACGAGATCTCGCCCGCGTGGCGGCGCAGGTCCTCCCGGCGCTTGGTGAAGACGGCGTGCAGCTCCCCGTCGGCGACGAAGAGCGGGACGAGGACGGCGGCGTCGGTGCGGCCATGGACATCCATCGCCGCGGCGGCGGCGGGATCCAGCAGAACGCCGCGGACGGCGTCCGTGTACTCAGCGCGCGAGCTGGGCCCGCTCGACGCGCTCGTGGAACATCACCTCGCCGTCAAGCGTGCGGTGGATCGGGCACTTCGCGGCGATGACGCGCAGGCGCTCGACGCGCTCGTCGTCCATGGAATCCGGCATCCGCAGGACGAGCTCGAACTTGGTGGGACACCCGCGCTCGGCGGGGGAGTACTCGCAGTCGACCTCGACGCCCTCGAGGCTCCAGCCCTTGCGCTGGGCGTACATCTGCATCGTGATCGCCGTGCACGAGGCGAGGCTCGCGGCGAGCAGCTCCTGCGGGCTGGGGCCGAAGTCGGTGCCGCCCGCGTCCTCCGGCTCATCCACGGAGATCTGGTGCTGGCGCACCTTCACGGTGTGGCGGAAGCCCGACTGGCACGAAGACGTGGCGCGCATGCCCTTGATTCTATCCGCCTGACGTGGTGTCAGGCGGGTCACGGGTCAGCCCCGTGCGCCGAACTCGTTGACGTACGTCGCGGCGCCGGACGCCGCGGCGATGCCCTTGACGGGCGCTCCGCCGACGATGCCGATCCCGATGTCGCGGAACTTGCCGTTGAGGATGTTCCTGCGGTGGCCGGGGCTGTGCATCCAGGCCTGGACGATCTTGTCGAACGCCTCGGCGCCGCCGGCGCCCCAGGCGAGGTTCTCGCCGACGACCCAGCTGCGGCCGCTGCGCAGGTAGTCCGACCCGCGCTTGATGCGCTCGAGCATGGTCGACCCGCCGGGGGAGACGTGGTCGAAGAAGTTGCGGTCGTCCATCTGCTCGGCGTAGTCCTGCGCGGTGGTGCGCAGGCCCGTGTGCTCGCGCAGGGCCTTCAGGCCGCGGCTCGTGCGCTCGTGGTTCACGAGGCACAGCGTGGTGTCACGCGCGTCCTGGAGAGCCATTTCTGCGGGGGTCTGATCCGCGCCGGGGCAGTCGGCGGCCGCGGATCCGGTGGCCGGGGCGGCGAGCGCGATGGCGAGCGCGGCGGCGACGGCGGTGGAGGTGCGGGAGAGACGCTGCATTGCCCAACAGATCGACCGCATCCGGTGGGAGAGAGGTGGGAAAACGCTTCAAACCCACCATCCGTCCATTTCGCCTACAGATCGCATGGGTCATCGGTCCAGAGACCACTACCGAATGCGCAAAAGTGGTACCGCCGATGTGCCAGTGGGCTCGGTTTTGGCCGAGTCGTATCCTTCTGCCGCAGGCCAGCGGGGCGTAGCTCAGCCTGGCAGAGCGCCGCGTTTGGGACGCGGAGGTCGCCGGTTCAAGTCCGGCCGCCCCGATGCAGGATCTGGGAGGCTCCGATCATGGGACTCCTTCGACACCGTGACGACGCGCCGGCCGGCCGGCGCTTTCAGATGCGCGAGAAGCTCGCGTCGATCGGTGACGACTCGTGGATCGAGGACGAGGCGGGCGACCGCGTCTTCAAGGTCGACGGCAAGGCGATGCGCGTCCGCGAGACGTTCGTGCTCGAGGATCGGAGCGGCAAGGAGGTCGCGAAGATCCAGGAGAAGAAGCTGACCGTCCGCGACAAGATGCGGGTCGAGCGCGACGGCAAGACGCTTGCGACGGTCCACAAGGCGCTCATCGGGATCCGGGACCGCTTCGACATCGAGATCGAGGGCGGCGCGGACATGAAGGCCCGCGGCAACATCGTCGACCACGAGTACGAGATCAAGCGTGACGACGACCTCGTCGCGTCGATCTCGAAGAAGTGGTTCCGTGTACGCGACACCTACGGCGTGGAGGTCGCAGCCGGGGAGGACGAGGCGCTCGTCCTCGCCCTCACCGTCGCGCTCGACTCGATGTCTGACTAGCGCCCGACGTAGACCGGGTCGCGCTTCTCCAGGAACGACTGCACGCTCTCGCGGTGGTCCTCGGTGGCCATCAGCCGCATCCAGGCGCCGCTGACCCACTCGCCGAGGTCGTTCCAGTCCGGATCGACCGCCCGCCGCAGTCCGGCCTTGATCGTCGCTACGGCGATGGGCGGGTTCTCCGCGATGGCCTCGGCCAGCTCGAGGGCTTCGGGCATCAGCCGGTCATGCGCGACGACCCTGCTCACCAGGCCGATCCGCTCGGCCTCCGCCGCGTCGATCCGGCGGCCCGTCAGCATCAGATCGGCCGCGCGCTCGCGCCCGACGAGCTGGGTCAGCCGGCGGAATCCGGCGACGTCCGAGCACAGCCCGCGCTTGACGAAGAACTCCGCGAAGCTCGCTCGCTCGGACACGACGCGGATGTCCGCCATCAGCGCGAGCTCCATGCCCCAGCCGATCGCGAGGCCGTTGACCGCGGCGATGATCGGGACGTCGGTGTGGAGCAGCGCGTCGCTGGCGGGCAGCAGCTGCGGTTCGGCGACCAGCTCACGCCCGGCGTTCGTGGCCATGATCTCGCGGACGTCGTCGCCGGAGCAGAACGACGGGTCGGCGCCGGTGATGACGAGCACGCGCGCCTCGGTGGTGCGGACCGCCTCCTCGAGCTCGGTGTAGCTCTGGATCCGCAGCGCGTTGTGCACGTGCGGCCGGTTGAGCGTGATCACGCCGATGTGGTCGCGCAGCTCGTACGTCAGGTCTTCGTACATGACGAGACATTAATCACGCCGTTCACGCTGATGCGGGTGGTCCGCGGCTATCGTCGGGCGCCGTGACACACGGCCTGGCACACCCCGCTCCGAACCCTGGCGAGCGCATCGACATCCCATCGGTCGCGAACCTGCGGGACGTCGGCGGCTACCCCGTCGCCGGTGGCGGAGCGGTCCGCACCGGCCTCCTCTACCGGTCGGCGGGCCTGGGACGCATCACGGCCGAGGACTCGTCGGCGTTCGCCGCGCTCGGTCTGAAGACGGTCTTCGACCTCCGCACCGACCCGGAGCGCGAGATGGCGCCGGACCGCGTGCCGGAGGGCACGGCGCTTATCGCGCTCGACGTCCTCGGTGACCACCGCGCCGCCGCGCCCGCCCGGCTGCAGGGCGTGTTCGAGGACCCGGCGCGCGCGCCGGAGCTCTTCGGCGACGGCCGTGCGGAGGACGGGCTGCGCGAGGCCTACCGCGACATCGTGCTGCTGCCGAGCGCGCAGACCGCGTACCGCGGCTACTTCTCGCGCCTGCTGGCGGACGGCACGATGCCGGCCCTCGTCCACTGCACGGCCGGCAAGGACCGCACCGGCTGGGCCGTCGCCTCGACGCTGCTGCTCGCGGGCGTCTCCGAGGACGACGTGATGGCCGACTACGTGCTCTCCAACCGCGACCTGATCCCGGCCCTGGCTCCGCTGTTCGAGGCCTTCGAGGAGCGCGGCGGCGACCCCGAGGTGATCCGCCCGATCTTCAGCGTCGCGCCCGAGTACCTCGAGATCGCGTTGGCGACGGTGCACACCAGCTACGGCTCGATCGAGACGTACTTCGCGGACGGTCTCGGGATCGACGCGGACGCGCAGCGCGCGCTCCGCGAGCTGCTGGTCGTCGCGTAGCTACGCCGCGCGGACCTGGAAGTCCGTGAGGGCGAGCGGACCGAACGAGGTGATGAGCGCGACGTCGACGGCGTCGCGGCCCCTGCCGACCACGACGCGGCCGGTGCGCGGCTCGTTGTTGCGCGCGTCGAACGTGTACCAGCGGCCGTCGAGGTAGATCTCGCACCACGCGGCGAAGTCCATGGGCTCCGGCGGCGGCGTGACGCCGATGTGGGGGAGGTACCCGAAGACGTAGCGCGCCGGGATGTTCAGCGCGCGGCAGAAGGTGATCAGCAGGTGGGCGAAGTCGCGGCAGACACCCTGGCCGGCGAGGTTGGCGTCGACCGCAGTGGTCCACGGATTCGACGAGCCGGGCAGGAACTCGAGGTGGTTGTGGACGTAGTCGACGATCGCCTGCACGCGGTTCCAGCCCGGAGCGACGCTGCCGAATCGGTCCCAGGCCTCCTGCCCGAGCTCGTCGGGGAGGCAGAAGCGGCTGGGCAGGATGAAGCTGAGGACCTCGTCGGGCAGCAGCTCGGGCGGGGTCTCGCGCGCGTCGGGCACGATGAGGTCGTGGGGCTCGGCCAGCGTCACCTCGGCCTCGAAGGTGATGTGCGTAGAGCCCGGACCGAGGTGGAACCGCTCGCAGCGATTGCCGTAGTGGTCGAGGTAGCCGTGGTGCGCGGCGTTGGTGTCCCAGCGCTCGCTGCGGATGGTGAGGCCGGCCTCGAGATACGGGACCACCTGAGCCATCCCGGACGCGGCCTGAGTGGATTCGAGCCCGAAGGTGCAGCCGACGGTCAGGTCCAGCGCGTCCTGGCGTGTGTCGTCATGGCCAGTGTGCGCTTGATCGATCATCTGCACTGAGGATGACACGCGGGAGAAGCGCGACCTGTGATTCGCGTAGCGTTGGAGCGAGCATCTTGCCCCCGTAGCTCAGCTGGATAGAGCAGCGGCCTTCTAATCCGCAGGTCCCAGGTTCGAATCCTGGCGGGGGCGCTCCTCTCTTGGACGCTACGAGTTCGCGATCAGCGCGGCCCGCGTCTCGACGACGTCCACGATCTCGTCGAGCACGGGTGCGTCCCAGCCCTCGTCTCGCGCGCGGTTGCGCAACGCAGGCGCGGCGGTGCGCACGCGCTCGGCGAACCGGTCACGCCACCGCACGAAGAACCGGTCGCTGAAGCGCAAATCGGCGGCAAAGTCGGTCCACTCCGTCTGGCTGATGACGTTCGGCGCAAAGACGTCGCCGATCGCCAGCGCGAGATCCTGGTTGACGTCCGGGTACACGGCGGTCGACACCAGGTCGTACAGCGGTGCAAGCCGGACGCCGCCCGCCTGATGCAGGAGCGAGAAGTTCTTCGCGTGCGCGTCTGCGTTCCCGATGACGAAGTTGAAGACCGCGGCGCCTGCGAGCCGCAGGCGATCGGCGCCGGGCTGGACGCTGTGGTCGTCGAGGAGGGCGGCAAAGGCCGCGAACGAGGGGACGGTCCAGTCCTGGTGCTGGTACTTGAAGTCGGGGGTGAGCCCGAGCGCCTGGCAGAAGTCCTCCTGGTGGATGCGGCGGACGGGAGTCTCGCCGAGGTCGCGATCGAACCGCGTGACCACGAGGCAGGGCCGGCCGGCAAGCGTCAGCAACTCGACGTCCGCGGTTTCCAGTGCGCATGCGCCTGCGAGACGCATGCAGAAGTACTCGTTGATCGCGGTCTCGGCAAACGGGGACTCGAGGGCTTGCGGCTTGAGGATGTGGGTGCTCGGCATCCCGTCGAGCGGCAGTCCGAAGCGCCCGTCTCGATCGCGGACCAGCACGGCCTTGCGCTGGACTCCTGCAAGGCTGAGTCGCACGCGCTCGTTGGCGGTGCGCAGGCCGAGCGGGCGCTGGGGGAGGTCTTGGATGAGGTCGTCCAAGGCAGCCGCATCGAGCCACTCGACCGCCGGGCTGTCGGACATCCTCCGCTGCTCGACGACTTGGATTGCGCCGGCGCAGTCGCGACCGAGTGCGGCCAGGAGCCCGTAGCCGTCGCTCGCGGCGAGCTTGAGCTGCCCCGCGAGCTGCTCCCGAAGGGTGCCTTCCGGCAAGAGCGCCTCGAAGAAGGGCCGGCTTTCGGCGGGCGTGAAGGACACCTGAGACACGGGCAGGGACAGCGACAGGGCACGATCCGTGTCGGTGTACGTGAAGGCGTACTCGCGTGACCGCTCGGCGACACGGTCGAGCCGGCCGACGGGCTTGCCGTCCCAGACAACGGTGAGGCTCATCGCGCTCGGGGCCGCAGTTCGACCTCGAGGCCGAGTGCATCGAGGACTGCGAGGAGACGATCGAGACGGACCGTGGCCTCGCCGTGCTCGATGCGGTGCAGGGTTCGCACGCCGACGTTGGCGACGAGGGCGAGCGACTCCTGGTCTAGCCCTTGCCGGCGGCGGGCGTCCTTCACGGCCGTGGCGATGGCCTGAGTTGTCGAGACCTGGGACATCCGATCTGCGAGATATCGCAGATCTCCGGGTACGACACAAGTCCTGGGCGTGTTTCTGCGAGATCTCGCAGAACTGTGCGTGGTCACCCGGGATTCGGACGTTTCTGCGAGATCTCGCAGGAAACAGTGGTCGACGCAGGACCGAATCCACGGCACGTCCGCGCGCTGCGCAGCATCCACGGAGCAAACGGTACTGGTTGTCTATGGTCCACTTCTGAGAGGGTCGGCAGATGTCTCTGAATCATGCGTTGCGTTCCGCCGGGGTAGCGGGCGCGGCACTCCTGTCCGTGCTGGGCGTCGCGCCGGTCGCTTCCGCCGCCGACCTCAAGCCGTCCTACAACTTCCTCGACGCGATCGCCCGAGGCCAAGCCAAGCCCAACGGCTCACCCCCTGGGACGAACGACTGGTCGTGCAAGCCGACCTCCGCGCACCCGCGGCCGATCGTCCTCGTCCACGGCACCGGGGCGAACATGAACCTCACGTGGCGTGCGTTCGGACCGGAGCTGAAGAACCGTGGCTACTGCGTCTTCGCGCTGAACTACGGCAAGCTCGGCGGCATCCCGGCCGGGGCACTCGCGCCGATCGACCAGTCGGCGCGCCAGCTCGCCACCTTCGTCGACAAGGTGCTCGCCGCCACCGGGGCCGCGAAGGTCGACATGGCCGGCCACTCGCAAGGCGGGATGATGCCCCGGCAGTACCTGCGGTTCGAGGGCGGGGCGGCGAAGGTCGGCACGCTCGTCGGGTTCTCGCCGTCGAATCACGGCTCCGGCGAAGAGGGTGACGAGGTCGAGCAGCCGACCGCGCCCGCCTGGCTGGAGTCGGCGCTGCGCCAGATCAGCCGGGGGTTCTGCCCGGCGTGTGCCGACCAGTCGGCCGGGTCACCGTTCCTCACCCGGCTGAACGCTGACCGCGAGACCGAGCCGGGGGTGCGCTACGTCGTCATCCAGACGCGCTACGACCAGATCGTCACGCCCTGGACCTCGGCGCTGCTCACCGGCGACAACGTCAAGAACATCGTCGTCCAGGACGGCTGCGAGATCGACAAGATCGACCACGCGGCGATCGTCTACGACCGCCGCGCCGTCGCGATGGCGCTGCGCGAGCTCGATCCGAACGACACCACGCCCGTCCCGTGCGCGCGCACCAAGCAGTGGGTCGGCGGCTAGGCGCCCGAGCTGACGCGAGCGACCGCGCCGGCGATCGCAGCGGCGTGGTCGACCAGGCGATCGTGGGAGATGTCGAGCTCACCCTCGGTCGTGGCGGTGAGCAGCTCCTGGAACGCGCCGATGAGCGCGTGGGCGGTCAGCTCGCGATCGATCGCTGAGGGGCGCTCCTCGGCGGTGGCGCCCATCTCGCCGGCCAGCAGCACGGCGAAGTTGCGCAGCGCGCGGCGGCGGTGCTGGTGGATGCCGGCGCTGTCGGGGGTGTCGAACAGCGCCCGGCGGGTCGCCGGATCCGCGGCGATGAGATCGACCAGCGCCGCGATCGCCGCGCGCGTGCGCGCACGGGGATCCTCCGGGTCGGCTCGGGTGATCGCGGCGCCGACGCTACGCACCGCGTCGCGCTCGATCTCGTCGAAGACGGCGCTGAGCAGCGCGTCGCGGTCGCTGAAGCTCTCGTAGAAGTACCGGTCGGAGAGCCCGGCCTTCGCGCAGACCGAGCGCATCGACGTCGCGCCCCAGCCCTCCGTGCGCAGGAGCTCACGCGCGGCGGTGATGAGCTGCTCGCGCCGACGCGCGCGCCGCTCGTCCGCCGTCTCTCCTCCGTAGACGCGTGGTCCGCTCACACCCCTGATCTTGACACCGCCGTGGGTCGCAATAGTCTGATGGCACATGCCTGCAGATACCGCCGTCCGCCCGGGCCACTCGACGGTCCTCCTTGAAGAGCCCGTCCCGCAGGAGGTCCGCGACACGCTGTGCGGCTTCTCGCTGCTCCTCGGCGGGGCCAACGTGATCATGCAGCTCTCGCGCCTGCCCGTCGGCCACGGCGTGGCGAAGAGCACCGTCGACAGCGGCCGCGTCGACAAGCACCCGCTCAAGCGCCTGCGCACGACGAGCGCGTTCCTCGTCATCTCGATGCACGGGACCGTCGAGGAGCGGCTGAAGCTGCGCAGCGAGATTGCGCGCTCCCATGCGTCCGTGCACTCGAAGCCGGACGACGAGGTGCAGTACAACGCGTTCGATCCCGAGCTGCAGCTGTGGGTGGCCGCGTGCTTGTACTTCGGCACCGAGGACGTCTACACGCGCATGTACGGGCCGCTTCGGCGTGAGCAGCGGGTGCGCCTGCTGAACCACGGCAAGCGCTTCGGCACCACGCTGCAGATGCCCGACGGCATGTGGCCCGAGACGCCTGAGGCGTTCGACGAGTACTGGGCCGACGGGTGCTCGAAGATCCAGATGGACGACTTCACGCGCCACTACCTGCAGGGGATCGCGACCAACCGCTTCCTCTTCGAGCCGCTCGGCCGCTACGGGCGCCGGCTGGCGAAGGCCAACGCGCCGGGAGCCACCTTCGCGCAGCTCGGGTTCCTGCCCAAGCCGTTCCGCGACGAGCTCGGGCTGCCCTGGAACGACGAGGCCCAGCGCAAGCACGACGCGCACTTCGGCCGGCTGGCGCGGCGCGCGGCACGCATGCCGCACCTGCTGCGCGACTTCCCGCTGAACGCGTACCTGTGGGACACGCGGCGGCGGCTGCACGCCGGCAAGGCCGTCGTCTAACTACTCGTAGTAGCGGGCCAACGGCTGCAGCTCCGGCGGCCCCGAGCGCGCGACCGCCGCGAAGAACGCGGCGTCGTGCGTGAGGCTGTCCGGGCGGGGGATGGTCAGGTGGTCTGGCGGCTCGGCGGCGAGGATGCCGATGCCGTCGTCGCCGACGGGCATGTCGCCGAACAGCGCGAGCGGCGCATCGCCGTCGGACGTCAGCGTGCTCACCATCGCCAGGCGCGTCTGCGAGCGCTCGAAGGCGCCCTTCGGGTCCTCGCGGACCGACGCGAGCTGCTCACGTACGCCGCGCCAGTCCAGCTTCGCGTCCTTGTGCCCGGGCTGACGGACCGCGACCGCGCGACGCAGGCCGCGCACGGTGATCGCGTCGGTCTGCTCCGCGCCCGCCGCGCGCATCAGCGCCGGCGTGCCGTAGAACGGCGTGCCGCGGACCAGGACCAGCTGCACGTGCTCCTCGGTCGCCTCGATGAGGTTGCGGTGCTCGTCGTCGTGATGGCGGGCGCAGACCAGGATGTCCGCGCACGCGCCCTCACGGAGGATCCCGACCTGCGGTCCCCACGCCACCGCGAGCGCATCGCCGGGGTTCGCGGTGACCATGTCGCAGAGATCGGCGTCGGAAAAATGCCTCCCGTAGAGCGTCGTGTTCAGCGTGTCGGCGACCTTCAGCTCACCGAGCACGTTCTTCGTTCCCGACGGTGACCAATCGCTGCCCAGCGCGATCCGGACGCCCAGTTCGTCGGCGTGGACGACGTCGGTCGTGCGGTGGTAGAGCCAGAGGTTCGAGAACGGCGACCAGACGACGGTCGCCTGCGCGTCGCGGTCGTGCTTGTGGACCTCGCGCTGCCAGCGCGCGAAGTCCTCGGTCGTGAGCGCGGTGGCGTGTACGCCGATCAGCCCGGGCTGGACGCAGCCGGCGGTGTCGAGGTCGTCGAACTCGTCGTGCACGATCGAGCCGGGGATGCCCTCGGCGACGTGGTAGATCAGCACGCGCCCTTCCTCGAGCTTCGGCGCGACCGTCTCCAGCTGGTCGACGTCCTGCTGCAGCGCCGAGCACATGATGAGGTCCTCGCCCGCGGGCAGCCGCTCGGTGTCGACGATCCGCAGCAGCCAGCCGTCGATCGGCCGCGTGGTGTGGGGCGCGCCCTGGATCGCGGTGGTCCCGCCGACGAGGGCCTTGATCTCGACGTACTTGATGAGCGCCTCGGCCGCCGCCTGCCCGAGGACGCGCGCGGGCCACGTGATCGTGCTCGCGTAGTCGGGCGGGTCGTCCTCGTCGGGCCAGCGGTCGTGGTGCAGATACGGGACGCCGTGGGCTTCCCACAGCGGCAGCGTGTTGTAGCCGAGGTGCGAGTGCAGGTCGATCAGGCCGGGGTAGATGCACCCGCCGGTGTCGATCTGCGGTGCGGCGTCGAACCCGGCGGGCGGCGGGGTGCGCGCGTCGGTGATCTCCGCGATCCGGCCGTCGTCGCCGATGTGGACCGCGCCGGGGTCGACGATCGGGCGCTCCCGGTCGGCTGTCACGACCGTGCCGGTCAGGGTGAGGGCCATCGCTAGTCCGGGGCTCGCCAGATCAGCGTGTGACCGTCGTCGGGCGACGGGCGCTTGACCGTGTTGCGGCCGCCGTTCTGTCGCGCCCAGGCGTCGTCGCCGAGGAACGGCGCGGCGCCGAACGGGAGGTCCCCGCGCGGGATCGCGGCGTAGTCGGTCTCGTCGAAGGTCGTCCCGTAGTTCGGGCCGGTGTTGTCGCCGTCGGGGTCGGGCGTGACGATCGGGCGCAGCGCGTCGATCGCGGCGCGCCAGTCGTCGAGCAGCACGCCCTCGTCGCGCGCGGAGGGGTGGGGGATCTCCTGGACCGCGACGCCGGTCGGCCGTCCGGTCCACTGGTGCAGCGCCTCCTGCGCCATGCCGCCGAACGCGACGATCGCCTCCAGCGCGTCGCCCGCGACCTCGTCGTACAGCGCATTGCGCCACGTCAGCTGCGCGGTCTCGCTCAGCCGCGCGCGCTCTGCGCTGGCACGGCCGGGGTGCAGCGCGTACGCCCACGCGTTGACGCACACGTAGGACTGCGTCAGGCCGAGCTTGCCCAGGAACCCCTGCACCCGCTGTCCGGCGTTTCCGACGAGCGTGCGGCCCGCGATCCGCTCGGTCGGCCCCGGGTCAGAGGCCAGGCACAGGACGCGCGCGGAGCCGTCGAGCCGGCCGCGATAGAAGACCGGGCCCCAGTCGAACCAGAAGTCGTCAGCCGCCGGCGGGTCGGGCACGCCGGCGAAATGCTGGGCCAGATCGGCAGATGGACCGCGATCGAAGTCCACCCAGCGAAGGTACGCCGGTGGGCTGGAGCTCGCAAGCGGGTACGGCTCAAGCGGGCCGCGCGCTGACCGACTCGCGGGGTGTGCAGCTCGTGCTCGTCCTTGTCGCCCTTGTGGTCGCCGCGTCCGCCCCAGCGCCCGCCGGCGCTGCACCGTTCCAAGCCAAGGTCCGCACCGCGACCGTCGACGGCGAGAAGATCGCCTGGTACGAGCGCGGCAGCGGCCCCCCGCTCGTCATGGCGATCGGGACGGGCTCGACGATGGCCGAATGGGACCCCGCGATGCTCGCGCTGCTGGCCCGGGAGCGACGGCTGATCCTGTTCGACTACCCCGGCGTGGGGAAGTCCTCGAAGCTGAAGGGGAGCATCACGTTCGCCGGGCTCGCCGACACGACGCACGCATTCATCCGCGCGATCGGGCTGCAGGAGGCCGATGTCCTCGGCTGGTCCATGGGCGGCTTCGTCGCGCAGCAGCTGGCGATCCGGCACCCCGAGAGCGTGCGCCGGCTGATCCTCGCGGGGACGAACCCGGGCGGCGACCAGGCCGTGCTCGGCGATGACGACGACCAGGACATCGACAGCGATCCCGACCCTTCGGACGACGCGGTGCTGCGCGTCCTGTACCCGCGCACGAAGGCGGGTCGCGCGGAGGGGCGGGCGTTCCTCAAGCGGCTGGAGACCGCCAGCGAGTCCGGCGAGATCCCCGACGACTTCGACGTCCGCGCGAGCACGGTGCGCAAGCAGGTCGCGGCTGAGGACCCGTGGCTGCGGTCCAACGCCAACGCGAATGCGCTGAAGCAGCTCCGCGTACCGACGCTCGTCACCGGCGGGAAACTCGACCCGGTCGTCCCGCCGCTGAATGCGACGCGCACCGCGGCGCTCATTCCGGGCGCTCGGCTCGAGCTCTATCCGGGGAGCCACGCGTTCCTGTTCGGCGACCGCGCGGCGTTCGCCGGCGACGTCGAGGCGTTCCTCAGCTCGCCGTGAGTTCCTCGCTGGCCTCCCACAGTTCGCGGGCGAGCTCGGGGTCGCGGGCGGTCTTCGACGGTTCGCCGTCGCGCGTGAGCTCGACGTAGCGGCCGGTCGGTGCCGCGTACTCGGGTGAGGTGGCCATGCGGGCGAGCGTCTCGCCCGAAGCCTCGGGCGTGGTGATGCCCGGCAGCCGGGTCAGCAGCGGCGTGACACGCGCGTAGATGCGCTGGAGCGCGGCGGGGTAGTCGCGGTCGAGTCCGGTGGCCGGCATGAGCCCGGGGTCGAAGCCCAGCACGGTGATGCGGTCGCTGGCGCGGCGGGCGAGCTCGAGCATCGTCATCACGTTGGCGAGCTTGGACGTCGCGTAGGCGACCTGGCCGTTGCCGTCGCCGGGGGTGGCGAGCACGCGCGGGTCGTCCCAGCGCGGGGGCGGGAAGCCGCCGTTGCGGATCCGCTGCGCCTTGTGGGTTCCGCTCGCGACGATGACAACTCGTCCGCCGTCGGCGAGCTGATCGAGCAGGACTCTCAGGAGCAGGAAGTGCCCGAGGTGGTTGGTTCCGAATGCGGCTTCGAAGCCGTCGGCGGTCGTGTGGCGGCGGTCGCGGTACTGGATCCCCGCGTTCGCGACGATTGCGCCGAGTGGGGGAAGGCCGGCTGCGGTCAGCGCGGCAGGGAAGGCGCGGACCGAGGCGAGGTCGGCGAGATCGAGGGGGACGGGGGTGGCCTGCAGTTCGGCGGCGACGGCGTCGGGACGGCGCGCGGCGACCACCACCGACCAGCCGGGTTCCCGCGCGAGCACGCGCGCGCAGGCGAGCCCGAGGCCGGAGGTCGCGCCGGTGATGACGACGGAGCGCTCGGGTACGCTGGGATCGTTCATGAAGCGAACGTTAGCAACACAAACGTTTGATATGCAAACGGTCGGAGTCGCGATGGCGGCGACGCTGTTCGACCGGCTCAACAAGTTCGCCGCCGCCCGATACCCGGAGATCTACGGCGAGCTCGAGCTGCCCAAGCCGGCGCTGATGCTCCTCGTGGTGCTCGCGCAGCACGGGCCGCTCCGCCAGGCGCGGCTCTCCGAGCGCAGCGGCATCGACAAGGCTTCGCTCGTCGGACTCCTGAACCTGCTGCAGGAGCGGGGGCTCATCGTCCGGGACGCCGACCCGGCGGACCGGCGGGCCCACGCGGTCTCGATCACGCCGGACGGGGTCGTGCTGCTGGAGCGCGCGGCCGAGCTCGCCGCCGGGGACGACTTCCTGTCGGCACTCTCGGTGAAGGAGCAGCAGACGCTCGTCGAGCTGCTGGCGCGCGTCGTCGCCGCCCACGAGCGCTGACGCTCAGGCGGCCCACTTCACCGAGCAGCCGCGCGCCTGCGTCTCGGGCGTTGCGACCGGCCGGCCGGCGAGCACGTCGTCGAGCGCGGTCCGCAGCCATGCCGCGTGCTGGGCCGGGTCCTCGTGGTTGCCGTCCGGCGCGCCGCGGTAGACGAGCCGGTGGTGCTCGTCGAGGACGAACACGTGCGGCGTCACCTGCGCATCGAGCGCCGCGGCGACCTCCTGCGTGGGGTCGTGCAGGTACGGGATCGGCCACGCCTGATCGGCGACGAACTGCGCCATGCGCTCGGGCGAGTCGGCCGGGTAGCGCGAGCTGTCGTTCGCGTTGATGGCGAGCACGCGCACGCCCTGTCCGGAGTAGTCCTCCGTGACGGCCCGGAGCCGCGGGTTCCACGCGATCACGTACGGGCAGTGGTTGCAGGTGACGACGAGCACCGTGGCGGGCGGTGCCGGATCGAGTGGCACCGTATGCTCAATTCCGTCGGTGTCGGAGAGGCTGAACGCCGGTGCTGTGTCGCCGATGCTGAAGGCCATAGCGCAACGCTAGACGACGGTTTCCCCAGGAGGAACAGGTGCCCGAGCAGTCCGCCATCTTCGCTCCCGCCGCAGGAGCGCGCGTGAGCACCGCCACGATCTTCGGCCAGGTCATGTTCCTGGTGGCGATCGCCATCGGGTTCCTGACGCTCGGCGCGTACGTCGGCCGCGATCTCGAGTACGGCACGGCGATGATCCTGTCGTTCACGGGCTTCGGGATGCTGCTGGTCTCGAACTTCGTCGGCGCCCTGCGCACCGGCCCGGTCGCGATGCTCTGGCTGTTCGCCACCTCGCTCGTGATCGGCCTCGGTCTCGGCCCGGTCCTCACCGACTACCTGAACAGCGACCCGACCGCCGTGGCTCAGGCCGCGGGCGGCACCGCGCTGATCACGCTCGGCATGGGCTCGCTCGGGTTCGTGCTGAGCAAGGACCTCAGGTCGTGGATGCGCCCGCTGTCATTCATCGTGTTCGGCGCGGTCGGCGTCAGCATCGTGATGTTCATCGTCGGGGCCGGCTCCAGCCCGATCATCAACATCATCATCCTCGGGGTGTCGTCGCTGCTGATCCTCGTCGACTTCAACTACGTCCGGAAGCACGCGACAGAGGACGACGTGGTCTGGCTGGCGACCGGCATCTTCGTCTCGATCGTGAACATCTTCCTGTCCCTGCTCAGCCTCTTCGGCAACCGCTAGGAACCACATGTCACACGGAACGCTCGCCGTCTACGGCGCCACCGGGTACACCGGCAAGCTGATCGTCGCCGAGCTGCGGCGGCGTGGGGTGGAGGACGTGGTGCTGAGTGGCCGGCGCGCGGATGCGCTGCAGGCGGTCGCCGAGGCCAACGGCTACGAAGGGTCGGTCGTCCGCGCGGCCTCGCATGACGACGCGACGGCGTTGCGCGCTGCCCTCGATGGGGTGTCCGCGGTGATCGCGGCGGCCGGTCCCTTCTCGGAGGTGGGCGATGGGATCGCCGCAGCCGCCGCGGCGACGGGGACGCACTACGTCGACACGACCGGCGAGCAGCCGTTCATGCGGCGTGTGCTCGACGTCCACGGTCCGGTGGCGGAGAAGAACGGCGCCGCACTCGTGAGCGGCATGGGCTTCGACTACGTGACGGGCGACCTCCTGTGCGCGATCGCGTGCGAGGGGATCGAGGAGGTCGAGCTGCTGCGGCTCGCCTACGCGATGAAGGGCTTCGGCGCGACACGCGGCACGCTGCGCAGCGCGCTGCTGATGATGCGCGGTGGCGACGTCGTCTACCAGCAGGGTCAGTTCCGCGACATCGGGCTGAAGCAGCCCCGCGGCGAGCGGTTCGACTTCGGCCCCGGGTTCGGTGACCAGCCGGTCGCGCGCTACCCGTCGGGGGAGATCCTGACGGTGCCGCGGCACGTCAACGTGCGGACGATCGAGTCGCGCATCACGGCGGCGACGTTCGCGCCGCACCCGCGGCTCGCCGCGTCGGTCCCCGTGACGATGCCGCTGACCGCGCGCATCATGCGCACTCCGCTGCGGGGTCTGGCCGCCAAGGCCATCGACCGGCTGCCCGAGGGCCCGCCGCTCGAGGAGCGGCGCGCCGCGAAGTACGCGATCGTGGCCGAGGCGACGCCCGCCGGCGGCGGCGCGATGCAGCGCGCGACGTTGCACGGCACCGACGTCTACGGCATCACCGCCGTGACGACCGTCGAGGGCGCGATCCGGATGACCGAGGACGGCTACGACAAGGCCGGCGGCCTTGCCCCCGCGCAGGCCTACGACGCGCGCTCGTTCCTCGATGCGCTGGGCGAGCACGGCGTGACGTACGACGCGCCGGTGCCCGCGGTGGCGTAGCGCGCGCCGAACCCGCGGCTCGAACCGCTACCTTGTTGTTCGACGCGGTGGGCGTAGCTCAGCTGGTAGAGCTCCTGGTTGTGGTCCAGGCGGTCGGGGGTTCGAGTCCCCTCGCTCACCCCTCGTGAAGTGTCGAAAAGCCCCGTTCTACGGGGCTTTTCTATTTGTTGGTGGGTGCGCGGGTGAGGCGAGTGGGTCGGTGCCAAGGCATCAATTCGTCGGATCGAGGGCGTGATCGGACGGGGTCTGTCGGCTCAGTGGCGCTCGCCTCGCGGCGCCGAGTGTTGCCACCTCGTCCGTTGTCCGCATGGATGAGACGCGCGCAGCTGGGCGATTCACGTGGCTCGTTAGCCACCATCTCGACCTTTCGTCCAGTGGAACCGCAAAGGCGAGACAAATGCTGGCTAATACTTTGAGCCTGTCCGCGTAGTCCTCTTGAGTGCGCGCGCCGCCACTCGCTCGCCACCCCACCAAGGACTGCTCATCCCCTGCCCGCGCTCATCGTCGTTCGGAAGTTCTCTTCGACTTCTAGGAGTTTTGTGACATGGCAAAGCGCATCGTTCTGCTGGCCGCGGTGGCCGGAGCCCTGTTCGTCGCAGGGGCGCTAGTGGTGATGAACACCCGTGACGAGGCGTGCCCGGATGCCATTGACAGCAGCGCGTGGCTGACCGATCGCGCCGCAGAAGCTGAGCGGATCGATCGCTGCGGTCTGGCGACAGCGAAGACGGCGACGGAGATTCGCGGCGTCCTGGGCAACGAGGATGTCCGCGCAAACTCTGACCCGGCGGCTGAGTACATGCTCATGTGGCAACTGGGCTCGCAACCAGATCCGCATCTCACGGTCGAGATTGAGCGCGGCAGGGTGCGCGACGCCTACGTGTCTGAGGGCTCATAGGCATCAGGCGGGTCTCCTTGGTATGGCCCGGCGTCGCTCGAGGCGCCGCTTGAGTTCCCTCCCGAAGAGCTGGCCGGTCAGGAGCCTCCGCTTCGTCCATCCGACCGTGGGTCACCGCCTGTGACCGGTCGACCACCTGTCCTAGTTGTCCGCTTGACGGTGCTGTTCGGTCACCGCGTACCGGCACGGAGCGTGTCGTGGTGACGGCAGCGTCCAAGCGGGCGTCCGGCCGGGAACGCCACTGTCGAGGCATCAACGAGGCATCAAACGGAGCGAAATTCAGAGCGCTTCACAAGCGTGAATTCGCTGCAAATCGCCCTAACTGCACCGGCGAGAACAGCCCTTCCCGGTTTGTGGTCCAGGCGGTCGGGGGTTCGAGTCCCCTCGCTCACCCCTCACGTGAAGCCCCGCAGTTGCGGGGCTTCTGCGTTTCTTAGGCCAGGCGCTGCGGCTGTTCGTGATGTGCCGAGGCATCAATGAGGCATCAATTTGTCGTTCCGCGGGCACGATCGCGCTCCGCTGGAAGCCGACGCGGCGAACCGGCGCTGGTGGCCATCCGGGATCCTGCGTGACCCAGCCGGGGCATCGAGTCGGATTGGCGAGTCGCCGACAAGGGCCCACAGCTGGGCCGCACGGGTCGCGAGCTCCTGCTCGCCGAGGTGCTGCTCCCATCGGGCGCGCAGTTCGTCGGATTCCTTCGCCCTCCTGCAGGACTTCGACCCCCCCCGTTCGCGGCCCGGCGACTGCGAGCTTTCGGGAACGGCGCCTCCCCGAGCATGACCGCTGTCCCAGCATCGATCCTGCCTACGGACCTCGATGAGCTCGTCCGCACAGTACGCGCGCCCGAACGGCTGGCGGGGAGCGGCCCGGCTCTGTCGGCCGATGCGCTCGGGGGTGGCGAGCTCAAGGCGTTCGCGGCAGCGAAGCCCCTGAGCGTCCCCGGCCCTCCGGCCCGGCGGGTGCCGGCGCGTTCACCGGAGAGGCCATGCGCGACGTCGCTGTGGCGTGAGGGCAGCGGGATCGGTCGACGTCGGGGCCGTGACGACCCCGGCCGATCCCGACCACATTGGTGATTGGCTCCTCAATCAGGTTGCTTCGACGGGCAACAGCGCAGGGCTGCGTTCGAGTTCCGCTTGCTGCTGTTTGAGGATCGTCTGCCGCAGCGCGAGTACGAGGCCGACGGCCCAGACGCCGTAGAGCCCGAGTCCCAGCCAGAAGTCGAGGAGGCCGTTCCAGGCAAACGGGCCGTGCGGAATCAGGTAACCGGGGACGAACAGCAACTCGGAGACGGTGGCCCAGACGCTGACATAGCCGAACCACAGCGGCATGATTCGGCCGCGGTCCAGGAAGATGGCGAGGGCCAGGGCGGCGTACTGCACCAAGAATCCGCTGATGACAGCGATGAGACCCAGGAAGGCGAGGTCGTTGAGCGCCTGCAGTGCCGCGGGATCACGATCGGGCCGCAGGACCGCGCATCCGAAGAACGCGACGAGCAGGCCGCCCGACGGCAGCGTCGCGCCAGCGTAGGACACCAGATAGACCCAGCTCAGGAGCTTTCCCCGGTTCGGCATCTGTCGCATGCGATCGATGACCAGGCCCTGTAGGGGCACCTGGACGCCGACCGTGAACACCAGGACGATGATCGGAATGGCGATCACGCTGCTGTCAGCCAGGTAGATCGCCGCCACCTCTGACGGCGTCGCACTCGGCGAGATCGGCGGCAGGAAGGGGCCGACCAGGAACATCGTGAGGGTCAGGAGCGAGATCACGACTGGATAGGTACACAGGCAGAACCACTGGTCCAAGTAGGAGCGGGGCCGTGCGGTCGCCGTGCGGCGGACCGTGGTTGGCGGCACCGGGGTGGCAATCGCGGTCATGCCAGGACCTCCTGCGTCGACGGGCTGAGGGACGTTGACGGCGAATCGGACGGTCGCCGAATCGCCGACTGCACGAGCGCGAACATCACGAGCAGGTACACGAGGAACGCGCCGTATCGCAGCCAGAACGAGAGCGCGCCGTCCCACGCCAGAACACCGTCTTGCGTCGAGACGGCAAAGGCGCTCGGCGCGATCAGGACGGCGACGCCGAGATTGAACCACCCCGCCCAGCGCGGGAAGATGGGAGTCGGGCGCTCGTCCAACAGGATGGCGATGCCCAGCATGATCGACTGGACGATGGTCGCGCCCACCGGCGCGGTGAAGCACACCCAGCCGATGTCGTTGAGCATCTGGATGACCGCCGGGTCGCGGTCGGGGCGGAACGCTGCCACCAGCCACACCAGGTCCGCCACCATCAACAGGCCGGCATTTGCCGCCACGGCCATCAGATATCCGTAGGCGAGCGCATTGCTCGAGAGCTGCATGCGCTTGATCTGCAGGGCGATCACGACGAAGAACGGCACGATCATGGCGCCGCACACATTGATGAACAGCAGGCTCGCCCGGATCGCGCCGGTGTTCTCGCGGTAGTAGGCCGCGACCTCGTCGGCGCTCATCGTCGGCGCGAGGGGCGGGAGAAACCCGGCGAACGCCAACCCGACCGCCATCGCGACGAGGAACAGGGGGAGGAGCCAGATGGCGATGTTCTGGTCACGTCGATCTGCGCCGTCCATACGGCACCTGCCTTCCAGGTTTCACCAGAGTCCGAGGGGAAAGAGAGAGATGACCGCGACCATCGAGGCGGCGAGCCAGAGGTCGCACGCGTACCGCAGCGCACGTGGCGCAGTGCCGACCTCCATGAAGTGGGTCATGACGAGACGCGCCTTGATCGCCGCGATCAGCAGCACGCCGAGGTTGAAGACGAGCCCGGGGTTGTCCGCGATGTCTGCACCCGCGTGTGCGTCATCGCCCCGCTCGGCGAGCACGACGGATATCGCGGTGACGGCGACCAGGACGAACCAGACCTGGACGGGCCGCTGGCTGAGCGCTTTCTGCACGGTCACCTCACCAGGAACAGCAGGGCGAACAGGACGATCCAGAGGACGTCGACCATGTGCCAGTAGATGGCACCCGTCTCGACGAGTTGCATGCTCGGCTCTGGCCGAGCGACGTGCTCCCGGACCACCGCGAGGATCACGAGGCCGACAACGACGTGGACGACGTGCAGCCCGCACAGGACGTAGTAGTAGCTGGCGAACTCATTGGCGTTGAAGGTGAACCCGTCGCTGATTCCGACGGTCCACTCCACGGTCTTCACCAGGAGGAACGCCACGCCGCAGGCCCCGCCGAAGAGGATCAAGCGACGCGCCGGCGTACGCCGGCCCTCGCGCACGGCCTGGACCGCAAGCACGACGAAGAGCGAGCTGGTCAGCAGCAGGATGGCGTTCGTCGTGCCGAACACCGTGTGGACCTGGCGCTGCGATTCGTAGAACGCCTCGGGATCCAGGCTGCGCCGGTACGCGAAGGTCCCGAACATGATCACAAAGATCGTCATCTCGCCGAGGATGAACATCCATATCTCCCAGCCACCGCCCGGCGTGTGGGCTCCAACTGGCTTGTCGTCCGAGTCGGTCGCAGGCGGGACGAGCAGGGCTTCGCCTTCGCCTGGACGCGTCGGCAATGTGGCGTCGGCGTAGCTCTCCACGCCTACCTCCCGGTGGCCAGTGGGTGGGACATCGCGTCGTCCGCGGGCCGATCGGACATCACGGCGTCGTCCCCCCACTTCTTCGCGATCTTCTGCCAGGGCTGAGCGGGGCCCGCCGGGTCGTGCCGGTACGGCGAGCGAATCGCCAGGGCGAGCCGAGCCACCGGTGAGGCCAGCAGTAGGAGCGGACGGCGCCAGCCGACGGCATCGTGGATGGAGCGCAGCGTGTCGTGCCAAGAGTGGCGCTGGAACTCCAGAAGGCGCTCGGACTGCGCCGTGTCCATCCAATCGACGGCGAACCACGCGCCGTCATCGGCCGGATCCCCGCGCCGGCCGGCGGGCAAGCCGCCGCGGATCCCCAGTGCGGCGCTCACATCGTTGCCCATCTGCTCCTTGGTCAGCCGGCAGGTGGCGTCGCCGCCGATCAGCAGTACCTTCCCGCTGACGTCGGCCTGGGCGGCAGACACGAGCGCGGTCGCGACATCACGGATGTCGACCGCGTGGATCCGTTCATCCGATGGCAGCATCGACTCCAGCTCCAACGCGTCGCCCCCTGTCTCGAGGACGAGCTCGGGCGAGACGACGGCGCCGAGACGCAGGATCGTCCAATCCAAGGTCGAGCTGGTCACGACGTGCTCGGCGGCGAGCTTGGAGCCCCCGTACACGTCGCATGGCGCCGGAGGAGTCGCAGACGAAACGGGCTCCATCGTGTGCGGATTCCGGGAGCCGTAGACCCCCATGGTCGAGACGAGGACGAAGCGTGCTCCCCCTATCGCCTCGACAGCGTCGACCAGGTGGGCTGTGCCCCCCTCGTTGACGTCGTAGGCGAGCGTGGGCTGCCGGTACGCGAGCGGCGGGATGATCGCAGCGACGTGGATGACGGCGGTCGGCTGAACCTCTTCAACGGTTTGGAGCACCGCGGCACGATCCCGCAGGTCGAGCCAGCGGCTCGACGTGCCTGGAGTCTTTGCGAATCTCGCGGCGACCTTGGCCGTGGTCGAGCTGAACTGGTCGGTTGCGACGACCTCGTAGCCAGACTCGATGAGTGCGGCGAGCGTGCGGCGCCCGACGTGGCCGAAGGCGCCCGTCAGCAGGACCGGTCCTCTCGGGCGCGTCATCGGGCGCGGTTCCCGGGGAGCGATCTGCTCGTGCCGGAGCAGCGGTGATCACAGAGACGGTGCAACACGGAATCAGCGAACCAGGTGTGGGACGAAATGTCAAGACTGTCCCATTGTCCCTCCGGGAAATGACAGTGCAGCGGCCTCCGTGCAGGGGGAGGTCGGCGGTCTTGATCGCAATGCGCACGTGCGTCGCCACGCCGCTCCGGATGCGGCTCAGCTCTCGGCGGGCCGGGAGTCCGGTTACTTCGTCGGGTCGAGCAGCGGCAGCAGGCTGCGGCGGGCCATCCGGCGGAGCATGCTCTCGTCGATCCCCCCCGGCGGCGGGGCGACGCTGTACGAGTGCGCCAGGCGGATCATCGTGGTGGCGACGAGCCGCAGCGAGCGCGCGTCGTATTCCTCGGCATCCCGCGCGGTGGCGATCGCCGCGTAGGTGATCGCGATGGCGTGCTCGAGGAGCTCTCCGGCGGCTTCCCCGATGAAATACGGGAGCGCGGCGACGGGTTCGCGCTCGAGCAGCCGGTCCATCAGCTGCTGGTGCTTGTTCTGGAGGACGCCGACGATGAATCCGCGCTCGACCCCGGCTCGGACGCTCGACTTCCCGACCTCCGTGTGGATGCGCGAGAGGTAGCGCTGGGCCTCGCGGCGGAACACCGCGCGAGCAAGCGTCTCCTTGCTGTTGAACCGTCGGTACACGGTCATCCGGCCGATGCCGAGGCGGTCAGCGACGCTGTCGATGCTCGCGCGCGAGACGCCGTACTCGTTCAGCTCGTCGTACGCGGCGTCGAGGATTCGCTCGCCCATCTCGTCGTGGGCGGCGGGGGTTGCAATCTCATGTGCGGTCGGAGGCTGCGGGGCCGGCATCAGCACGAACATATCGGACCGCCTGACGGCACTCTGGCGCCTTGTGATGCGTGACGCGAGGTTCGGGGCATCCCGGATCGCCCGGGTACGGGAAGCGGCCTCCGTCCCGGGAGACGCCACGTCGATTGTCCACGCGTGAGGCCCGCACTCCCGAGGTCGCCATAGAAAGCCCCTGGCGCACCGGGTGAGATGCGGTTTCTCAGATTGGATACTCCGCGTTGGCTCGGCGGTGTGCTAGAAATGTGTCGGGTGGGACAGACATGCGTGTTCGTCCCAGGGAGAGATGGGGGTGACTATGGGTTGGCAACAGGGCGCTTGCGCTCTGCTCACACGCGCGGTCCGGTTCCGGCTCGCGTTCGTTGTCTCGGTGGCCGTCGTGCTTGGGGGCTCGGCATGCCCATCCGCGCTCGCTGCGACCTCGTACGACCGGCTCGCGACTGTGACGCCGCAAGCCGGCGGCTTCGCCAGCGGCGCTTCAGCCCAGAGCAACGGCGACAGCATCACGGGCGCGGTCCCTCTCGGTGACATCGCTCTCGGGGGCGGCGCCTCGCTCGACGGCGTGACCCTGAGCTTCGTCGGCAATGAGGTACGGATCTCCGCCGGCGCTCGTCTTGCCTGTCCGGCCGGAGGGGATGTCGAGGGACGACTGACCGGTCGGCTCGCCTACACCGCCACCAACACCTGGTCCGTCGCGGCTGACATGGCTGCGGGCGCGCGCGGCTGCTCGCTGGTCTCCGGCCTGCCCGTCGACCCGGGATCGGGCGTGCACGTCACGCTGCGATCGGATCGCGGGCGCCTCACCCTGGTCCTCGACGCGAGCGCGTCGATCACGACCTCGCTGATACCCACGCAATCGGCCTTCTCTCTGGATGCGCACCTCGAGGCGGGACGCGACGGCTTCTCCGCGAGCCTGCGCGGTGCGGCACCCGGAGCGACCTTCTCCGGAGCGGTCGCAGACGACGGCACCTATTCCCTGGCGTTCTCGCTGGCCCTGGCTTTCGGTACGACCCAGGTGCAGGCCAGCGGCAGCGTCAAGCGGGCCACACCCGGCGGGTCGGTCACCACCGAGGTCCACGGCGAGCTGGCCGGCGACGTTCAGCTCGCGCGCGGGCTGCACCTGCTCGCGGCGTCACTGCATTGGGACGGCACGACCCTGGGCGTGGCCGGGACGCTGCGGGTCGTCTGTCAGGAGGGAACGCTCGAGGTTGGCGTCTCGGGCAGCGTGTCGAGCACGCGCCGAGCGGCACTGCGCGTCGACGGCCGCGCCAGCGGATGCACACTCGGCAACGGCCTCGTGGTCCTCGACGGCGCGATCGTCCAGGGAGCGCTCTCCTGGGCGGACGGTGCGACGAGCATCGACCTCGCCGTCGGCGGGATCGACCTGGACACCGGCACCTTCCGCCTGTCCCGGAACGAGAACCTGCGCGTTCGGCTGACCGATCTTGCGGTGCAGCTGACGAACACCTGCGAGAGCTGCGGCGGCGAGACGATCAGGGTGACCCTGCACGCCCGTCCACTCGTGAGTCTCGAGGGCGCCTATCTCGGCGGGAGCCCGCTCGATCTCGGGCTGACCGTCGACCTGCGGTTCGATCTCGGATGGCCGGATGGCACACCGAAGGCAGCGGTGGTCTCCGTCCGCGACACGACCACGAACGGCTCAGCGTCGGGGTTTGCGTTCACCCTCGAGGCGTACTTCCGGCGGTGGCTGGAGGGGGTCTTCCTCCCGCAGACCGCGATGGAGAACGAGGTCACGAGGTCCTGCGCCGACGCAGCCTGCGTGACTGGCGTCTCCGCTGCGTCATCGAAGGCGGCATCGACATCCAAGCGCGGCGCGACGCGCATCCGCGCGCTGCGCGTTCGTGTCACCGGCGGCCGGGCGCGCGTCACCCTGCAAGCGACGCGCCAGGCGTCGATCAGCCTCGACATCCAACGACGCCACTGTGTGGCCGGCCTGTGCCGGTGGCGGCTCGTGAGCTATCGCCTCGTTCGCACCGACGCCCGCGGACGAGCGCAGATCACCCTTCCGACCCGGCTGGCCCGCGCTCGCTACCGCGTGCTGGTTCGCGTCGGCGCGCGCGGCAACACCAAGGCCAGTACCCGAACGTTCGACGTCCGGTGAGCAAGCGCTGCAGACACGGGCGGCGATCGTCGTGAACGCGGGAGCTCCGAATGCGTTTCGTGCGCGCGTGCGCGCAGTGCCGCCCGGCGTGTGGGTGCGCAACGCGGGCGAGATTGGCGGGCTCGGACTGCGGTGCGCGATCGCGCTCTTCAGCCGTGGGCCGTCGTGGCGCCGCGAATTCCTCATCCAGTTCGGCAACGTGTTCGCCCTCGGGTTCGGCCCCGTGGTCGTCATCAGCCTGCTCGTCGGGTTCTCCGGGACCGGCGTGACCGGCGGTGCGACGCTCGAGGCGTTCGGTGCAGTGGACCGTCTCGCCGGCGCGGTGCCGGTCGCGCTCCTGCGTGAGGGTGCACCGCTCATCTCGAGCGCCGTGATGGCTGGCGTGATCGGGACGACGGTCACCGCCGAGTTCGGGGCGAGGGTGATCCGCGACGAGATCTCCGCGCTTCAGGTCATGGGCATCAACCCGATTCGCAATCTCGTGCTGCCCCGTGTCTGTGCGATCACGGTCGGCATGGTCGTGCTGAACATGGTCGGAGTCGTCGCGGGAGTCCTGGGTGCATTTGTTGCCGCCGTCACGCTGCTCAGCGCAACATCCAGCAGCTTCATCGCCCAGGCGCTGGCGAATACCGGCTACGTGGATCTCTGGGCGAGCCAGGCCAAGGCGGTGGTGTTCGGCTTGCTCATCGGCCTGATCGCGTCGGCGAAGGGGCTCGGCGCCACCGGCGGGCCTGAAGGGGTCGGACGGGCGGTCAACGCCTCGGTCGTGACCAGCCTTCTCGCGCTCGGGTTCACTGGCCTGCTCTTCACGTCCGTGTTCCTGGCCATCTACCCCGATCTGGTGGTGCTGCGGTGAAGGACATGATGATCGCGGCGGGCGAATGGGTGGAGTTCTCGGGGCGCGCGCTCGCGGGGCTTCGGCGCATCGGGCCATACGGCGGCGAGGTGCTGCGTCAGGCAGCGCTGATCACGGCGGGCAGCGCACTGATCATCGTCTCGATCACCGCCATGACCGGGGCCACCTGCGGGTTGCAGGCGACGGTGATGTCGCGATCGATCGGCGCCGGCGTCATCGCGCCGATGTTCTCGGCGGTCTGCTCGGTGCGCGAGGTGGTGCCCGTGCTCTTCGGCGTGATTCTCGCCGGCAAGGTCGGCTGCGGCATGGTGGCCGAGATCGGCGCCATGCGCGTGGCCGAGGAGATTGATGCGCTCGAGGTGATGGGCGTGCCGTCGATGGTGTACCTCATCAGCACCCGCCTCGCGGCGGGGGCGATCGCGATCCCGCCGATCTACCTCGCGGCCGTCGCGTCAGCGCAGGCCGGCGCCTGGTTCGCCTCGTACGTTCGGTTCCACGACATCTCGCAGGGAAGCTGGGAGCAGGCGTTCTACGGCGCGCTGCGGCCGATCGACCTCGTGTTCTCGCTGATCAAAGGCGTCGTCACGTTCCTGCTGGTTCTGCTGGTCGCCCTCTACTTCGGCAACCGCGTGCGCGGTGGGCCAGTGGAGGTCGGCGAGGCCGTGGCGCGTTCGATGTTCGTCAATCTCGGGCTCATTGCCTTCATCAATCCCCTGCTCAGCCTCCTCCTCTGGGGCTTTGACCCGCCCATTCCGATCGCATGAGCCGGCGACACACGAGGATGCTCACCGGCCTGGCGCTGGTCGGCACGGTGATCGCCGTCGGCGCCGCGGTGAAACGCAGCCAACCGCAAGGGCAGGACCTCACGGTCGTCCTGACGAGCGCGAACGGCCTGATCGGCGGCGCGGAGGTGCGCGCCGGCGGCCTGCCGATCGGGTCGATCACGTCGGTCGAGCTCGATGACGACGGCTATCCGCACCTCACCCTGCGGCTCGATCGCGACTACGTCGTCCGACGCGGTGCCACGGCGACGGTTCGGATGCCCTCGCAGGCAGGGCAGCTCAACCGCTTCGTCGACATCGAGAATGGGGACGGTCCGGTCCTGCGCGACGGGTCCGTGATCGGGCTCGGTGCCACGGAGGCGCCGGTCGAGTTCGACGATCTGCTGTCCGTGCTCACGCCCGATGTTCGTGCGCAGGTGCGCGGCATCATCGCGCGCAGCGACCAGGCGCTCCGCGGCCGCAGCGGCGATCTCGCGGAGACCATTCGCACGAGCGGCACGGCACTCGACCAGGTGGCGAACCTGGCCGCGGAGGTCAACCGGGATCGGGCGTCGCTCCGCGCGCTCGTGCAGACCAGCGCGGCCGGAGTCGATGCGCTCGCGTCGCAGCGAACGGCACTCGGGCGCTCGGTCGAGTCGACCGCCGTGCTGCTCGAGGTGACTCAGAGGCGCCAGCGCGAGATCGACGAGCTCCTGCGGACGGCGCCGGAGGCCCTGGAGGGCCTGCGTCCCGTCCTTCGGCGTGTCCCGCGCGAGCTGCCTCGCCTCAGCCGGACGTTGAAGACCGTCGACGGCCAGACCCGCGAGCTCAGCGCGACCTCGGCGGAGCTGCAGCGGACCTCAGCGACCTTGCCGGCCACGCTGCAGGCAGCACAGCGCATGCTGACGGCGGCGCAGACGTACGCGCCCGCCGTGGGGAAGCTGTTCGCCGCGGCAGCGCCGATCGTCAAACCTGCAGCCGAGGCAACGCGCATGGCCGCGCCGATCGTCGATTACTCGCGCGTCATGACGCCGGAGGCGTGGGGCTGGATGGTGCTCATCGGCAACGCGGTGAAGAGCTATGACGCCGCCGGGCACGGTCTGAACGTGTTCGGCACCGCCGTGGATGTGCCGCGCCGGCTCGTCTCGAGCAGTGACTGCACTGCGGGACTGGTGCCGCGGCCCTTCGCACGCGTCCCCGGACAGAATGCCTGCGATCCCTGGGACGACTACGCCAAGACGTTCCTCAGCGGCACGCCCGACCCGCTGTCCCTGCCCACGCCCGCGCAGCGGGCCTCCAGAGATCTGGACATCCCGTGACCGCTGCGATGGCACGCGTCTCGGTCGTCACGATGGCGGTGGCTCTGGTCCTCTCCGTGATCGTGATCGTCGTCACGTCTCGTCAGGACGTGGGGGGGACAGAGGTGCGCGCGGAGTTCCGGGACGGCTGGCCGCTCACGGAGGGCATGAGCGTCCGGATGTCAGGCGCCGTCGTCGGCGAGGTCAAGCGGCTCGAGCTCTCCGATCGCGGGACCGCGATCGCGATCATGGACGTGCACGACGGCCTCGCCCCGCTGCGCGCAGACGCCACCGCGGCGGTCCGCCAGCAGGACCTCCTCGGTGACAGCTACGTCGCGCTCACCTCCGGCGCGTCGAGCGCCCTGCTGACCCGGACGATCCCGGTCGCCCGGACTGTTGCCCGGCCACGCTTCGACGACGTGCTCGACACGCTGCAGCCGGACGTTCGCGACGGCATCCAGGTGTTGTTGCTCGAGCTCAGCCGCGCGCTCGACGCCCGTGGCGTCGATCTCAACGAGGCGATCCTCCGGCTCCGCCCAGGCGTCGAGGCGGGCGAGTCGATCGTGAGCGAGCTCGCCGCCCAGACGGCCGGTCTGGACCAAGCCGTCGTTGACGCACAGCGCGTGACGTCGCAGATCGCGTCGAACACGGATCGGCTGGACGGGGCGGTCACAGGTCTGGCGGTCACGAGCCGAGCGATCGCCGACGCGTCGCCGGCGCTCCGGGACCTGCTGCGCGACGGGCCGGCGACGATGACACGGGCGCGTGGCTCCCTGCGCGAGACCCGCGCGCTGCTCCGGTCGGTGGCCCCGGTGTCGGCAGAGTTGCGCGATGGCGCGGCGTCCCTTCAGGCGCTCGCGTCGTCCGTGCGGGCGATGCCAGCGGATCTCCGGCCCCAGCTTCGGAATCTCACCACCCTCACCGGTGCGGCCACCGCGACGCTGAAGGCGGGGTCTCCCGTCTTCTCGCGCCTGGGTGCGACGGACTTCAGTCTGCTGACCACCAGCACCCAGGGCACGGACTTCTTCCGCATCATCTCGGACGATCTCTCGCGTGCGCTGATCGGCAATCCGGAGGGGGAACGCGGGCTCCTGAGCACGACGCTGACCGACGAGCGCTCGTCGTCGAACCCCAAGTCGGACCCCGCGCGCACGGCCTTGCCGATGATCGTGGTTCCGACCTGCGAACTGTTCGGCCGTCCGGTCGAGCCGGGCTGCCTGACCGGCACCGTCTCGACGCTCAAGCGCCTCGATCCGAGCAGCGCGCGCCGTGGCTCGTCGGCAGCGAGCAAGGCGTCTGCGGATAGCGAGGCGGCAGTCATCGACTACCTGCTGGGCCCATGAGAACCAGTCGACCTCAATCCCTGGGCACGCGCGTGGACGCGCTAGCGAGCCGTCCCGTGCTCCTGGGCGGGCTCATCCTGACGCTGGGCGCGATGCTCGTCGGCCTCGCGCTGGTCTCTGCCAACGGCGTTCCGGGGACCTCCGGCTATGAGTTCCGCGTCGATGTGCCCGGACGGACACCGCCGCTGAAGGTCTCGGACGCGGTTCGCATCGCCGGCAAGCCCGCCGGGAAGATCGTCGCTCTGGCTCCGGCCGCCGACCACGTGCGTGTGACGATCTCGCTCGATTCCGGGTCGGCGCCGATCGGGCGTGACGCGCGCGTCGCCGTCCGCGTCGTGCTCGGGACGTCACTGGCGTACGTGACGATCGATCCCGGGGAGGTCGACGATCCCCTGCCCTCAGGCGAGGTGCTGCGCTCGGGGCCTGTCGCCGTGGGATCGTCGCTGCCCCAGGCGCTCGAGATCTTCGATCGGGAGACCCGGAACTCGATCGGCGCCATCGTCACGGAGACCGCTGCCGGCGTGCAGGGGCAGGGAATGGCGATGAATGGCGGGCTTCGCGATCTGAACGCGCTCGCCCGCGACGGCGCTCCCCTCCTCCAGGCCGTCGCGCGCGAGCACGCGCTCGGTCCGCTGGTGCGCGACGCCGGCCCCGTGATGCGCGCGACCCTCGGTCGCCGGCCCGACGACATCCGGCAGGGCATTGCTGATCTGGACGCGGTGCTGTCGGCGACGGCCGCGGTGTCGGGAGACCTGCGGAAGAGCATCGAGAACACAGCGGCTCTGCAGCGGCGGTACCTCCAGTCCGCGACGGACTACGACGCCACAGCGCGGTCGGCGACGGCGCTGCTCGATGAGGCTCTGCCGGCGCTTCGATCCGTGAGGGAGATCGCCCCGGACGCGACCGATGCGCTTGACGACGTGCGCGCGCTCAGAGCGCCCATCCGGGACCTGGATCGGATCACCCGGCCGAGCCTCCGCCGGCTGGAGGCCATCATGCCGAAGCTGGTGGACACCGCCGGAACGGCGCAGCCGATGCTCGTGACCCTGAACCGCCTCAGCCAGCAGGTGGGGCCCTACCTGGAGGACCTGCTGGCTGCCGCCGCAGGAGCTGCGTCGGCGTCGCGCGGGACGCTCGGCGGCGAGCGCGGGCTGCGGGCATCCATCTCACTCGGATGCCACACCAACGTCAATCCGCTCCCCGCACCGAAGTCCGCCCACCTCGACAGGAAGTCATGCTGATGCGCACATCGACGAACCGGCCGCTTCTGCTCGGTGTGCTGCTGCTCGCCTTCGCCGTCGGCGCTGCGTACTGGGCCATCACTCGGCCGAAGCCACTTAATCGCTCCGAGCGCGTGGTCGTGGTCGTCGACGACGTTGCCGGCATCGGCCTCGTCCAGCGCGACGTGCGAATGGCCGGCGTTCGCGTGGGGCGGATCGGCGCGGTTGAGCGCGTCGGCGACGATGCCAAGGTCACGCTGCTCCTCGACGAGCCGGTGGGGACGATCCACCGTGACGCCACGGTCGCCATCCGTCCGCACACCGCCTTCGAGGGAACGGCGTACGCGGACCTCGACCCGGGGAGCCCGAGCGCACCGGTGCTCGGTGACGCCGTCATTCCGAGGTCGCGGACGTCGGTCTACGTGTCACTTGACCGTGCGGTCAGCGGCTTCCAGCAGCCGGCGCGCGAGGACGTCGCAGACGTCTTGGATGAGACCAGCCGGGCGCTGGACGCGAAGGGCGCCGCTGCCGCCGGTCACGTGCTTGAGGGGGCGCCCCGTCTCCTGCGCGGCACGGGCGCCGCGGCCCGGGCCATGCGCGGTCAGCGGGGAGACGAGCTGCACACGGCGATCCGCGGGATGCAGCAGACCGTCGATGCCATCACCAGCGCGGCCCCCGTCGACGACTACGTGGCGAAGGTGGACACGACGCTCGCGGCGCTGACGGTCGACAACGCCAAGCCGCTCGACGAGATCCTGCAGCGCGCGGCCCCCGTGCTCGAGCGCGTGAGGAGTGCGGGTCCGCGCGCCGACCGTGTGCTGCGACGGACATCGCGGCTCGCGCGTGTAACAGAGCCGCAGCTCCATGAGATCGCGCCCACGCTCGTCGTGGCCCGGTCCCTACTGGCCACGACGCGCCAGCAGCTTCCCTCGTTGCCGGAGACGCTCGATCGCTCTGCCTCGATCCTCATGATTCTGGCCGGAGCGGCTCCCGGCCTGGAGCGCAGTGTCGGGTCGATCGCCCGGACCGTCGAGGTCACACGGCGCTCGCTGGTGCCCGCGATGCTCTCGCAGACGTTCAGCGGCATGCCGGCGTACGCGCAGATGCTGGCAGCCGCCGCCGGGATGACCGGCTCGATGTCGGCGTTCCAGACCAAGGAGCAGAACCCGAATGGCTGGGGCTACGGGTTCCGTGGCCTCTTTGACTTCGGCGAGTCGACAGCCGGGCCGACCAAGCCCGAGCCGCTGAGCGAGGGGGGCTGAGCGATGCCGACACCAATTTCCTCCCGTCGGGGACGGAGCACCTCGACGCACCTGCCTCTCGGCCGGACCTCTCTGGTCATCGCGATTGCGGCTGCCCTGGGGTTCGTCGGCTACTCGCTCGCCCAGGACGGGGTACGTCCGCCGTGGGCCGCGGAGCCGTTCGAACTCACGGCGACCATGGTGAACGCCGCCGGTCTCAGCCCAGACAATGAACCGCTCGTGTACGTCGCCGGCGTCCCGATGGGCCGAGTGACGGCCGTGCGCTACGCAGACAGGCGGGCCCACGTCACGATGACGCTCGAGCCAGCCGCGAAGGGCCGGGTCTTTCGCGACGCGACGCTCAGGCTGCGTCCACAGAATGCCGCCAACGTCCTGGCGGCCGTCATCGCTCCGGGGACGCCCGCGAGCGGCGCCCTCGCCAGCGGCGCGCAGGTCAAGACGACCCGGCGCAGCACGCCGGTGACGCCCGACGACGCGTACTCGACCTTCGATGCCGACACGCGGACCGCGCTCACCGTGCTCCTGTCCGAGGCGCGCCGCGGGCTCGACGGCCGCGGCGGGGACTTGGCGCAGACGCTGCGCGGTCTCGACGCCACTGTGGATCCGGCCACGCGCGTCACGGACCTCCTCCTGAAGCGCAGGGAGGTGACCGCCAGGCTGGTGACGGAGATCGACACGATCTTCACGACGATCGCCACTCGACGCCGCGAGCTTCGGACCTCGTTTGCCGCGACACACGAGATCCTGCAGGTCACCGCCGAGCAGCGACGGGCACTGTCCGCAGCACTGCGGACGGCGCCCGACACGTTGGATGAGCTCGAGCGGACGCTCGACGAGTTCGAACGCACCGAGCCTGCGCTCACAGAGGCGCTCGAGCGTACGGAGCCGCTGGCCAAGCAGCTCGGACCCACGCTCCGCGCGGTTCAAGAGACCGCTCCGAACATGCGGGCCCTTCTCCGTGCTGTCGGCGGTTTGGCTCGGGCAGGGGAGACAACTCTGCCGGACGTGCAGAAGTCGATGGAAGGGCTCGCCGTCAATCAGGGGGCGCTGTACGAGCACCTCGCGATCGTCGAGCGGATGGTCGGAGGGATGAACGAGAACAAGGCGACGCTCACGGGCTCCGGGATCGCAGCTGCCGGTGCGTTCTCTCAGCAGGACAACCGCTCGACCCTCGTTCAGGGGCTCGTTCTGGGCATCGCCACGCCGAAGCCTGAGAACTTCGGTCTGCCGGCGACTCCCGCAGGTCGCCGGACCCTCCGATCGCTGCTCCCCAAGGCGATGGATCTCACCTGCGGAGATCCCAAGCTGGAGTGCGGTGATCGGTTCATGAAGATGGCGACGGCCGTAGAGGGCCGTCAGAAGGACGGTCAGCCGTGAACGTCACGATTCCCGTACGCCGTGTCGTCGCAGCCTTCCTCGGGCTGGTCTTCACGGTGGTGGCATTCCTCGTGTTGAACGCATCGTTCGGTGGGCCGGGGCCGTCGCCGAAACCCGGCTTCGTCCTGGTCACGCGCGTCACCGATGCCCAGAACCTGGTCCGCAAGTCCCTCGTCATGGTGCGCGGCGTCCGCGTCGGAGAGGTCACAGACGTTCAGGTCCGCGGCAACCGTGCTGTCGTCCGGCTTGCAGTCGAGAACGATCTGCGGCTCACGCGTGGCACACAGGCGCGGGTCGCCCACCGGACCGCCTTCGGGGAGGCATACGTGGATCTCATGCCGGGCGCGCGCGATGGACTCGCCGTGCCGTCGGGCTCGCAGATTCGGACGGTCGAGACCGTTGACGCAGACGAGGCGCTCGCCGTCGTCGGCCCGAAGACGCGCGAGCACGCTCGAGATCTCACTGTGTCGCTGGCAAAGGGCCTGGGCGGAGCGGACAGCGCGGCGCGGCTGCGCGCCGCGATCACCGCCGCCAATCGCACCACCGCGGAGCTCAGCACGACCGCGCGGGCCCTGCGTGGGCAGGAGGACGACCTGGCGACGCTGGTCTCCGGGGGAGCGGCGGTCATGGCCACACTGCGCGAACACGACACCGCGCTGACCCGCGTCGTATCGGCAGGCCGAAGCACTGGCGACGCGCTGGCCCGGCGCACGCGCGAGATCCAGCGCACCGCAACGAGCTACGCCCAAGTGTCGCGGGAGGCCGAGGCAGCCATTGCCGCCGCGCAGCCGATGCTCCGCGACGCAGAACCCCGAGTCCGGCGACTCGCGAGCCGGTCGGCCGACGTTCGTCGAGGCATCGAGGCGGCGGGGCCGGTCGTCCGGCAGACTGCGGCGGTGGCGGCTGAGGCGAAGCCCGCCCTCGCGGCGCTGCTCCCGATGGCGCGCCGCCTCGGGGCGCTGACGGCGGACCTCGATGCACTGGCGGAGCAGGCGCCGGCGACGATCGCGAACGGGATGGCAAGCCTGCAATGGGTGACGAATCGCTCCTTGGAGCTGTCCACAGCGGTTGCCGCATTGCGAGATGTCTTTGACCGCGGGGACAGCGACGGCCGGTGGGTGCACATGTTCGCGTCCCTGTCCCTCGACCAGCTCCTTGGCTACGACAGCCCGTGTACGGCGAAGGACCCCAGCGCGTTCTGCGTGAATCCGTATCCCGCGCCCAACGAGACCTTCGATCCGAAGCCCTACAAGAAGGGTCAGATGGAGCGGCTGGTGCCCTTCAAGCCGTAGGCGGCGGTGAGGTGACGTACAGCGCATCGATCTCGGCGGTGTACTTCTCGTCGATCGGCTTGCGCTTGAGCTTCATGGTCGGGGTCAGCTCGTCGCCGCCAGGGAGCCAGTCACTGCGAAGGATCTCGAAGCGCTTGACCTGCTCGACGCGGCTGAGGCTTGCGTTGCCGGCGTCGACCCCCGCCTGGATCTCGTCGCGCAGTCGCGCGTCGGCTGCGATCGCGGCGAGATCCCCGTCGATCCCGCGCTGCTGCGCCCACGCCTGTGCGAGGTCGGGGTCCAGGACGATGAGCGCGACGTTGTACGGCCGCCGGTCCCCGATCACGGCGACCTGCGCGATCAACGGGTGCGCGGACTTGATGGTCGCCTCGATGTTCGCCGGCGACATGTTCTTCCCGGCGGCGTTGATGATCAGCTCCTTCTTGCGGTCGACGATCGTCAGGTACCCGTCTTCGTCGAGCTCGCCGATGTCACCGGTGAGGAACCACCCGTCCTCAGTGAAGGATTCGCGGGTCTTCTCGGCGAGGTTGCGGTAGCCGCGCATGAGCGTCGGGCCCTTCAGCAGGACTTCGCCGTCCTCGGCGAGGGTGATCTGCATGCCCGGAACCGCGGGTCCCACCGTGCCGATCTTGATCCTGGCCGGCGGGTTCAGCGTCCCGCAGGCGCACCCCTCGGACATTCCCCAGATCTCCGCGACGGGCACGCCGATCGCATGGAAGAACTCGATCACGTCGCGCGAGGTCGGTGCCGCGCCGACGTTGATCGCCTCGGCCTGGTCGAGGCCGAGCGTCGCGCGCAGCGGCGCGAACAGTTGGTCTTCGGCCGCGGCGACGGCGCTCTCGATGTCCGCCGGCACCGGCCATCCCGCCTGCTCAAGCCGAACCTTCTCTCGCGCGTGTTCGATCGCGGCCTGCGCCATGGCGCGCTGCTCTCCGGGCAACCCGGCGACTTTGGCCTCGATGCCCGCCTTCAGCTTCTCCCAGATGCGCGGAACGGCGAAGAACCAGGTCGGACGGACCGTGGCGAGGTAGTCACCGATCTGGCGAGGATCGGCGCAGGTGGTGATCTCCATGCCGAACAGAAGCGGCGCGTAGTAGTGCGCACCACGCTCGGCGATGTGTGCGGCGGGCAGCCACGAGATCACCCGGCCGCCCGGGCGCAGCTTCGCAACCTGGCCGATGCCCACCATTGCCGCAATGAGGTTCGTGTGGGTGAGTTCGACGCCCTTCGGTGGGCCGGTCGTCCCGGAGGTGTAGATGAGGGTGAGCAGGTCATCCGGCCCGACCGCGGCCGTCGCCGCCTCGACGTCGAACGCCGGATCGGAGCGACCTTCCAGCTCGGCGAGCGTGATCGCTCCGTCGGGCGCGTCGCCGTCGATGACGACGACCTCCCGGATCCCCGGCGCGAGCGCGCGGGCGGCGAGGACCCGGTCGACGAACGCCTGCTCGGTGATAACGATCTCGATGGCCGCATCGCCGACGATGTACGCGATCTGCTCCGGCGACGAGGTCTGGTAGATCGAAACTGGGACGGCGCCGAGGGACGTGGCACCGAGGTCCAGCGGGAGGAACTCGGGGCGGTTGGCGAGCATCAGGCCGACGCAGTCGCCGTGACCGGCGCCCAGCGCATGGAGGCCTCCCGCAATCGCACGCCGTCGGGCGTCGACGTCCGACCACGACCAGGCGATCTCGCCGTCCTTCGTCCGGACGAGGATCTGGTCGGGGTGGCGATCGAGTCCGCGCTGGAGCGCGTCCAGCATCGTGGCCACGGCGCTTGTTGCTTCGGTGGTGCTCATCGGTTCTCCTCCGGGTGGCTTGTCAGGTACGTCAGGTGGGTCGGGTTCCTGGCCGGCGGCCCGCCGGCTCGAGGATCGGGAGCAGGACGCCGCGCGCGAGCTGTCGCAGCGTGGGTTCGTCGACGCGCTGACTCCCGCCGGCGGGCGGGGCGTAGCAGATCGAGTGGGCCAGCCGGATCGTCATGGCCGCGGCCGCATCGAGGCTCTCCGCGGTGTATTCGCCGGCATCCGGCGTCTCGGCGAGGGTGGCTCTGGCAACCTGGATCGCGTGCTCGAGCAGCATGCCGGCACCAGGCCCGATCACGTAGGTCATCCCGGCGAGCGGTTCACGCGCCAGCAGCGCGTGCGTGAGTTCCTGGGCGCGATATCGGGCAATGCCCGACAGGAACCCGTCCTCCACCCATGAGCGCACGGTCCCCTCGGCGATGTCCTCACGCACACCCTCGACGAACTGCCGGGCCTCGCGCAGCATGACTGCCTGGACGAGCGCGTCCTTGTTGTGGAATCGCCGGTAGACGGTCGTGCGGCTGACGCCGAGGCGATCTGCGATGCCGTCGATGCTCGCGCGCCGGACACCGAACGCGCGGAACTCCGCGACCCCCGCATCGAGGATCCTCTGGGTGGTCTCGTCGTGGTCGGTCTCGGCGCTGAGGGCCTCCGGGGTTGGCGTCCACGGACGGGGGAGCATCATCAGCGCCGCCGGGCTACCGGGCCGCTCTCATGGGGAGCGCCGCGAGCCGGTCGAAGACGTTGCGACGTCGGCGGCGGAAGAGCGCATCGTCGAGGGAGCGGAGTGGTTCGAGGAAGCGAACTCCGGTCCAGGTCGGCACGTCGGCGCGGGTCGCCAGGGAGCCGGAGGCAGCGAGGACGCCATTCGCCGCTCGCCGCCCCGCTTCGGCGGCGCTGTCCATCGAGTCGATCCCCATGCCCGCATCCGTGCGGACGTACGCTGCAGACAGGAATAGATTGCGCACGCCCGTGGTCGCCTCAGGCTGATTGCGCAGGGACGAGGGGGTGTTGACGAACAGGTGCTCGACGTGGGTCACGGCGCCCGACCCGTTGCTGCGCGTCGTCGGGCTGAGGTACCAGGAGTGGATCGCTGAATCCGGGAGCAGCCGCTCCCCGTCCGGCAGGTCGCGGCGCAGCTGCTCGAGCACCTCGTCGCGGATCTGACTCGGGGACAGTTCGCGCGCCGGCTTTCCGTAGAGGACGCCGGGCGCGTCCCAGTCTGGGATGTCGATGGAGATGTAGGCCTTCACCGTGCCGTCGCCATAGCGCGCGTCGACCGGGTCTCCCCAGTGGCGCTCGTAGTTGATCGCCGCCACCCCCCACGGCTGCCCGGCGGAGTAGTACAGGTCGTGGAGCTCGGGTACGGGCTTGGTGAGATACAGCGACATCCCGCACAGGATCGTCGGCTCGATGCTGGCGACTCGGGAGAGGGCGGGATCGATGGCGGAGGGGCTGGCGTTCAGGATCGGCGCGGCTCGCTCCGGCGGCACCGCGAGCACGTACCAGTCGGCCTCCACGGTCCGCTCGACGCCATCGCCGTTGCGCACGAGCGCGGACGTCACGTGCCCATCTGCGCACTCGAGGGCCGTGAGCTCGTGTCCGATGTGGATGCTCGCCCCGAGCCCGCGCAGGTGCTCGGCCCAAGGGTCGAACATCACCTCGCTGAACGGTCCCGTTGCGATCAGGAACCAGTGGCTGAGATCGGTGTCACGTATGAGGGTCCTGAGGAACCCAGTCAGGACCCGCGCGAGCGTCCGGGTGTTCATGCGGTTGAGGACGCCGAGCCCGGCCCCGTCGATGAGCTTGAGCAGTTGCTGGGCCTCGGGCGAGAGCTGATCGAGGCAGAGGAACTCGCTGACGGCTTGGTGCTCGAACCGCTGGAAGTGCCGTTCGTCGCCGCTCGTCAGCAGCGCCAGGATCTTCGGGGCGAGGATCAGCTTGTCCCGCAGCGTGAGCACCGATAGGAGCTGCCGACCTCCGCCGGGCGCCGGACGCGGAGCGACAGGGCCGGGCCACCGCCGGGACGGGCTCTCCGCGGGTCCGGTCGGGAAGCGCGCCGCAATTCCGCGCCATGCCAGCCAGGACGACGGCAACGGCGCGAAGGCGTCCAGCACGCTGCCACCGTCGGCGCCCGCAACGCGGCGTAGCTGGTCGGGGAGGGTCCCGTAGAACCCCATGACCGCGTGCGGGCCGATCTCGGCGGGCAGATCCTCGCGCCCGTCGGTTCCCGTCCCTTCGAGCCGGTAGCTGCGGGCCTTGCCGCCCAGCACGTTCCGCTCGTAGAGGTCGACCTCGAACCCTCGCTCCGCCAACTCGTGCGCTGCGGTCAGGCCGCCGACGCCGCCGCCGAAGACGGCAACGCGTCGCCGCGACTCGGGATCTGACGCTTCGGTCCTGCTGCTGGTCATGAAGGCTCCTGGTGATCGCATGCGCACGAGGTTGAGCGCTGGGGCGCCCACCCGCTTGGGACATAATAACGAATCTGTCCCACCGTATCGTCTCACGCAAAGCTGATGCGAAGAGAGTGGCCTCCGCTAGTATGGGACACACAGGGAGATTCGTCCCACAAAAGCGACGCGCGGAGTGGTCCCGTTGTCGTCGAGCCCACGAGAACAGGGGATGCCCCGCTGATGCAGCACGTTGCCGTCGACTACGACTTCTCGGTGTCGGCCGAGCGCGCGTTCGCCTTTCTGGCCGAGCACGAGAATCTGACCACGCTGTTTCCGGTACGGATCAAGCGGGTCAGCGACGGGCGAGACGGCACGCGCAATGGCCCCGGTTCGGCGCGCAGTATGCGCGTCGGCTTCCTGCCACCGTTCGTCGAGACGACCACCAACGTCATCGAGAACGAGCTGATCGAATACCGGATCACGGAAGGCTCGCCGCTGCGCGATCATCACGGGCGATTGGCGTTCTCGCCGGGGCCCGATGGCAGCAGCCATCTGCGGTACGAGATCCAGCTCGGTGCTGTCGTCCCGGGCTTGGACGTCGTGGTGGCCCGGGCGCTCGAGCGCGGCATCAGGAAGGGTCTGCCAGAGGTCGACCGCCTGGCGTGACAGGCCGTCGGCGACGTGCCGGCTCGGGGCGCTGCCCGGGAGGCTCAATCTCCCTGCGCGCGACGGCGGCGGACCAACCGAGACGAACGTTGGGATCGGCGCACCGCCGCCGCGAGAATCGCGTGAGGCTTAGGCTTCGTTGAGGGCTACGCGCGCGCCAGGCGACAGGTCGGGGCCCAGACCGCGAACCGAGGGACGAATCACATGCCGACGCTAGGAATCATCGGGAGTGGGAACATCGGTTCGGCGGTCGCCCGGCTTGCCGTGGCAGCCGCGATCCCCGTTGTCGTGGCCAACTCCCGTGGCCCGGAGAGCCTGGCCGGTCTCGTGGCCGACCTGGGCGAGCTCGCCACCGCGGGCACTGTTGACCAGGCGGCCGGTGCGGGTGATCTCGTCGTCCTGTCCGTACCGCTGACGGCGTATACCGCCATCCCGTCGGCGCTGCTCGAGGGGAAGACCGTGCTCGATACCAGCAACTACTACCCGTTCCGCGATGGCCGGATCGCCGTGCTGGACGACGAGGAGCTGACCACCAGCGAACTCGTGCAGCGGCACTTCGCCGGGGCGGCGCTGGTCAAGGCGTTCAACAACATCCTGGCCCATCACATCCCGCAACTCGCCCGTGCGTCGGATGCGCCCGACCGCAGTGCCCTGCCCATCGCGGGGAACGACGGGGGCGCGAAGACGGAGGCGGCTGACCTGCTCGATCGGCTCGGTTTCGACTCCGTTGACGCCGGCCTGTTGGCCGAGAGCTGGAGATTTGAGCCCGACGCCGCCGCGTACACGCGTCTCTACGTGGCGGATCCTTCCACGCCGGACGAGCACCTGCTCGAAGCTCCTGGTGCACCGGTCTCGGCGGCCATGCTGCGAACTGCCCTCGCGACGGCTGAGCGCGTTCGGGTCGCCGACCGGACCGTCTGAGGCAGGCGGCCGTGCCGGCGTGTCTCATCAGGCTCCCGGCCCTATCTTCGGTGACCGCGCCGGGCCGTGCTCCGTGCGTCTGGCTGAGAGCTACGCCTGGTGGACGTGTGTCCCCTGACGCTCGTGGTCGGTGAGGATGTACCGCTGTAGGAACGCGAGCTGGTCGGCGATCACCGCTTCGTGCTCGGGGCCGTCGTAGATGTCGAAGTGGTCGACGCCCGGGTAGATGCGGAGCTCGCCGTGGGGCGCTTCTTGCGCTGCCGCGATGGCGGGGCCGGGCGCCGCCACCTGGTCTGCCTCGCCGACGCAGACCAGCCACGGGCAATGAAGCGTCGCGGCGTGTTCTCCGGGTCGAAACGGCGGCGCGTCGAGCAGCCAGCCGGCCGACACGCGGTTGCGCCAACGCGAGTCCTCACCTATGGCGACCACGTGACGCCATCCGTCCTCGGCGCCGGGCGCGTTGAGCAGCGCGGCCTCGTGCGGTTGCCCGACGGCTGGCAGATGCCCGCCGCTCTGCGCGGCTCCGATGATCTGCGCCAGCACGCTCGGCTCGGACTGAAACGACTGGGTCGTGATGTCGAGGAAGGGCACCTGGCTGATCGCGGCCGCGATACGCGGATCGTCCGCCGCCGCTGCCAGCGCGTTGCCGCCACCCATGCTCGAGCCGAACGTGACGACCCGGTCCGGGTCGGTGTCCTCGATCGAGCGCGCGTAGGCGATAGCCGCGCGCCAGTCTTCGCGTTGCCGCGCCGGATGGAAGAGATCGGGCTCGCCGCCCGAGTCGCCGAAGCCGCGGTGATCGAAGACGAGGGCGGCGAGTCCGGCCGCCGCGAACCGCTCCGCGAACGCGCCGAGCCGGTCGCGCCGAGTGCCGGTGAGGCCGTGGGCCATCACCACGATCGGCGCAGGCGTCTCGCTGGCGACGTCCGGTGGGTAGAGCCAGGCCGCGCAGACGTCATCGCCGGCGGAGAACTCCAGATCGACTCGGTTCATAGCCGTCTAACGCCGGCGGACGCTGCAACGTGAGGTGGCTCTGGTCGAAATCTCTACCGGTGGACCGGGAGCCCCAGCACGTGCTGACCGATGAAGTTCAGCGCGAACTCGTTGCTGACGGGCCCCGACCGGGCGAGGCGCGCGTCGAGGAAGCAATCGATCCAGCCTTCGCGCTCGTCCCATGCGTCGGCGCCCATCGTCTGCATCGCCTGGTCCGCAGCGTCGAACGCGATGTCGGCGCCCAAGACCTTTGCCATGTTGGCTTCTCCGGCGACGACGAAGCCGTCGACGCCGGCATCGAAACGCGCCGCGGTCCGGTAGAGAAAGAGCCGTGCGGCCTCGAGGCGCGCGTACAGGTTGGCCAGCGGGTGTTGGATGGCCTGCTCGGCGCCGATCGGGGTCGATCCGCTGATCGTGCGGGTCTTCGCTCGCTCGACCGAGCGGGCGACGCTGTAGTCGGCCTGGCCGACACCCAGCGCGGCGGTGAGGACGCGCTCGACGTGGGTGAAGGGCCAGAGGACCAGCAGGCCCTGGCCCTCGACGCCGACGAGGGCGTCGCTCGGTGCGACGACGTCCTCGAGTTCCAGCTGGAACTGCCTGACCCCTTCGCGGTGTCGCATCGGCAACTCGGTCATCGTGGCCCCCGCGGCGCGCGGATCGACCAGCACCGCCGTGAACTGCGCGGGTTCCTCGTCGCTCGTGCGCGGCGCGCGGCCGAAGACCAGGACGCGGTCGGCGGCGTCGAGGCCGGAGGTGACGCGCTTGAGGCCGTTGATGACGTAGTGATCGCCTTCGCGGCGGATCTCGGTCTTGACCCGGAACAGGTTGTGTCCGCACTCCGGCTCGGTGGCGGCGAGTGCCAGCATCGTGTCCCCGTTGGTCACGCGCCCGAGCCAACGCTCCTGCACGGGCTCTGGCCCGACCTGACCGATGGCATGGCAGATCGCAGCGCCCAGCACCGGCATCCACAGCAAGATCCCCTCGGCGGCGAACGCCTCGAGGACCACCGTCATGCCGAGCAGCCCTCCGTCCGTGCCCCCGAGGCCCGGGGAAATGACCAGCCCGGGCCAGCCGCGCTCGCAGAAGGCGGTCCACAACTCGGGATGCATCTCGCCGTGATCGAGAAAGTGCTGGCGGATCTCGCGCGCCCGCGGAGCGAACGTCGCGGCGAGCGCCCGTGCCTCGGCTTGCAACGACGTGTGGGTCGTGGGCAGGCCGAACAGCTCACCGGCGATGCTTGTGGTCGTCATCACGAGGCTCCTTGAGGAGGGGACGACCAGAGTATCGCTCCGGAGTAACACTCTGTCAACGGAGGCTTGGCGTCCCTCAGCGGGGCGGTGGACGAACCACGACGGCTTCGCCTTCGGCCGTCACGACGCCATCGCTGGTGAGGAGCTGCACTCGGACCCGGCTCTCGTGCGCCTGCTGGAGTGGCGCCTCGGCCCGGCTCGCCCCGGGGGTGCTGCTGACCCCCGCGATCGCCGCCTCCGCGAGCTCATCGACGAAACCGGTCAGCTCGCCATCGAGCTGCTTGGCCAGCCAGCGTTGAGCCACTGCATGAGCGGGCCCCGTCACGATCGCTGTGAGCATGATCATCGAGAGCGGACGGGCCTCGCCACGGTCGACGAACGGCGCCAGCCAGTCGCGATAGGCGATCGCGAGATCGCGATTGAGGCTGTGGAGCTCGGCCGCCGCGGTCGACGACCAGTCCAGATGGCCCTGCGCGTACAGGAACGCCGCCCACTCCGGGTTGTCCTGGGTCCATTGCAACTGGTGAGCGACGACCCCACGGATCGCCTCATCGAGCGTCGCCGGATGCGCGGTCAGCAACGCCCAATGGCCCTCCTGCACCGAGCGCATCGCCTCGACATACAACGCCCCCGCGATCGCCTTCTTGCTCGCGAAATGGTGGAACAAGGCGCCGTTTGACACCCCGCTGCGCTCGCGAATTCGGGCCACGGTCGTCCGCTCGTACCCGTCTTCCGAGAAGCACGCCAGTGCAGCAGCAAGGATCCGCTCGCGTGTCTGCATTCGGGCAGAGTAACCCTCTGGAGCGCGCGTCTGGTGGCTGACGGAACGGCCTCGCGGCGCCGTCCTCAGGCGGCGGGAGGCGTGGAGGCGGCTTGCAGAAGGGGTCGAAGGGTGGCCGTGACGTCGTCGACGGGTTGGATGCTCTGTTCGGCGCGGCTGAGGACGACGGCGCCTTCGACGGCGCCGACGATGACGTTGGCGAGTCGACGGGCTCGCGCGGGTGATGCGCCGTGCTGTCGCAGATGGCCGGCCAGGGCGGTGCGCCAGCTGGTGAACGCGCGCCGCGCCGCGTCGACCGTGGTGGGCGCGTCATCGGTGGACTCGATGGCGGCAGCCAGGACGGGGCAGCCCGAGCGGAAATCGCTGGCGATGAGGTTGCTGCGCCAGGCTGCGACGAAGCGGTCGAAGAGCTCGACGGGAGTCGCGTCGCCGGCGTCAGCGAGCAGGCGCTCGACGGCTCCGCCAGCGCGGTCGACGGCCTCTTCGATGATCTGCGTGCGTCCCGCTGGGAAGTGGTAATAGACCGAGCCGCGTGGGGTGCCGCTGTGGGCGAGGATGTCGTCGATGCTCGTTGCCGAGGCGCCACGCTGGCGGATGAGCTCGGAAGCGCTGTCGAGCATGCGCTCGCGGGTGTCGGAGCGACGCGCGGTCACGCAGGGCCTCGTGGCGTGAGCTCGATGTAGATGACGTCGGTGAGCGGCCGTGCGGTGGCGGCGAAGGCCTTGCGCTTCCAGCCCCATTGCGCCTGGATCAGGGCGGCGGCGTGACGCCTCTCGTCTGGGTCGTCGAGGATGCGCGCGGTTGCGGCGATCGGGTTTGCGAGGGGCTTGCCGCGGAAGGAGCAGGGGGCGATGAGGGCGTCGGGGTTGCGGCGCAGGCGCTTGGCCTTGAAGGCCTGCGCCTCGGTCCAGATGTAGACGCGGTCGCCGTCGTAACCAGGCCAGACCGGTTGGGCGATCGGGCGGCCGTCCCGGCGGTAGCTGACCACGAGGCTGTGCTTGTGCGCGGCGAGTTCGGCGAACCCGAGATGGCGGACCGGGAGGTCCACGACGGTTGCGGCGTCGGGCGAGCGCAGGGCGCTGAAGAGGCGCTTGTTGCCCATGACGAGTGCGCGCCGGAGGTTCATCGCGTGGCTGCGGCGGTCCGCCGCGGGTCGAGGCGCTTGGCGATCGGTCTGGTTGGTTGGCCGAGTCCGGCGCGCCACCACCGGAGCCATGTGCCGGGGCGGCGCGCCACGGTGGCGAACAGGAGCGTTGGGTCGCAGGCGTCCCAGCTGGAGGTCCGCCCACCGACGGTGCCGGACAGGCGGAGGGTTGGCGATCGTGGCCAGCAGCACGTTGCCTCGCTGCTCGACTCGAACATGTCCCGGTCCGATGTGCGCATGATATATGACATATACCATAATACGAGCGGACGCCGGTCCCTGGGGCGGCACGGCCATCGGTCGATTACCGCCGTGGTCGTGGCGAGGCGGGAGGATGGTAGAAGCCGAAGTGGCCGGCTGGGTCGAGTCGAGACCTCGTCCGCCCACTGCCACGCCTCGCCGCGAGGAGACGCCGGGATCCGGGCCCCGTTAGTCGGTCAGGCCTTGCGCGATGCCGTTGATCAGCAACTGGAGGCCGGACTCGAACGATGTGTCCTCGGCGAACGCTTCTGCGAGCTCACGCGTCGCCGCTGTGACGTGGGGGTACTCGTCCGGTGGCAGGTCGAGGTGCATCGCGCGGGTGCGCCGCGCCGCAGCGTCGGCGGCGCCGCGCGGGCGATAGGTCGCGTCTCCGAAGGTGTAGACGAACAGCGCGCGATAGGCGTTTGCGGCGGCGCGCTCGTCAAGCCCCGCTTCGCGCAGGATCCTCATTCCCCGCTCGGTCCAGCGCATCGCTCCCGGGCTGACGAGCGGTCTGCGCACGCGGAGTTCGATCAGGAACGGGCGGGCCATGAGCCGGGTATGTAGCGCGCGCATCAGCGCCGCGATCTGCTCCTGCCAGGGGCCTGACGGCGGCGGCAACTCGAGTTCGTCGGTTCCGGCGTCGACGACGGCGTCGAGCAGCGCGTCCTTGTCGTCGAAGTACCGATACAGCGTCATCGCACTGATCCCGAGGCGGTCGCCCAGTCGCCGCATCGTCAGGGCGTCGAGGCCGCCCTCCGCGAGCAGTTCGGCGGCCGCGTCGACGATGGCTTCGCGGGTGATGCCGCTGCGTGAGTTGGGTGCCTTGCGCCCCTCTATGCCCATGGGGTTCATCGGTCAAAGCTTACGCCGTACGCTACGGTGTAAGCAGTGCAGCAGCTGGCCAGATCCGTAGTCCTGCTCGACGGGCGGCCTTCCGCCGCGTTCAACGTCTACGTCGCCGACGGCGTGGTTATCGACGCCGCAACCCGCCACGACCGGCGGCGCATCTTGCGTCAGCTCGGGGGACTGGAGGTTCGGGCGCATGCGGTCACGCACGCCCACGCCGACCACCAAGGGAGCAGCAGCGCCATCTGCACCGCACTCGGCGTGCCGTTCTGGGGGCCGGAGGGCGAGCGCGAAGCCCTCGAGACGGGGGACCTCTCCGCAACTGGGCCGGTCGGTGCGATCACGCGCTGGGAGCGGAAGCAGCTCGCCGGTCCGGGCCACCCGCTCGATCGCGGGCTGCGGGAGGGCGACGCGGTCGGAGACTTCATGGTCCTGGAGACGCCAGGGCATTCGCCCGGCCACGTGTCGTTCTGGCGCCAGGCCGACGGCGTGCTCCTACTCGGCGACGTGTTGCTGAACCGACATGTGGTCACGGGCCGGGTGGGGCTGCGGGAACCGCCCCGACGGTTCACGCTCGATCTGGTGGCCAATCGCCGCGCTATTCGCCGGGTCGCGGCGCTGCACCCCAAGGTCGTCTGCTTCGGCCACGGTCCGCCGTTGCACAACGACGGCCAGATCGAGGAATTCGCCGATGCCCTCGGACACTGAGATCTCGGCGCCGCTGAGCCACCACCAATGGACACGCCCAGGTGTCACGCGGACGGCAATCGCCCTGCACGGGCTCGGCGACCACGCCGGCCGCTTCGATCGTCTCGCACGCGATCTGGTCGATGCCGGCTGGAACGTGTTCGCGCCCGACCAGCGAGGCCATGGGCGTTCGCCCGGGTCGAAGGGGCTCGTGGCCGACTTCGATCGCGTCGTCGCCGACCTCGACGCCTTCGTCGGCTGGGCCGCGGAGACGCACGCAGCCGAAAAGCCCGTCCTGATTGGCCATAGCTGGGGAGGACTGCTGGCGCTGCGCTATGCGGTCGCCCACCAGGAGAACGTCGCCGGCCTCGCGCTCTCGGCGCCGGCGTCGCAGCCGCCGAGCCGGGTCGCCGGCCTCGCCCGTCCGCTTGTCGACATCGTCGGACGGGTGGTTCCCCGGGCGCGTGTGACCCGCCTGCCGATCCGCGAGCTCAGCCGCGACCCCGACGTCGTCGCAGCGTTCCGCTCGGACCCGCTGACCACAGACGGGTGGGTCACCGCGCGGACGGCCTCAGAGACGATGCGCGCGATGGACGCCGTCGCTGCCGGCATCAGCTCGCTGACGCTGCCCGTCCTCTTGATGCACGGGACGGCCGACCGCATCGCGGACATCGAGCGCAGTCGCTTCGTGTACGACCACGTCGGATCCCGGGACCGCACGATCAAGCTCTATGACGGCCTGAGGCACCAGGTGTTCAACGAGCCCGAGCGCGACATCGTGGTCGCGGACCTCGTTCGCTGGCTCGATGCGCGTTGGCCGGCGTTCGGCCGGTGAATGTCCCTGTGTCGACGAACTGGCGGCTTCGGCACAGGACGATCTCGACGTTGGCGGGCCAGCTGTCTTCCGGCGCGCGGCGAAACGTGCGCGCGGGTGATCAGGTGTCCGGCGACTTGGGGTGACGGCTGTGCGCGTGGCGGGGTAGGCCGTCATCGGGGATCGGCTCCCACGAGGCGGCGCTGGCGACGAACGAGTGCACGCTGGGGCGGATGCCCGGATCGTCGTCGAACGTGCCCATCCGGATGCCGATTGAGTCCGGATGACTGGGGTTGTCGGCGTACACCGCCGAACCGCAGTCGCCGCAGAACCACTTCGCGCCTCCGTCGTCGGGCTTCCAGCACTTCAATCGGTCCTCGCCCTCCGTGATCCGGAACGTGCCCGGGGCCGGATGGGCGCTCGGGGACGCGGCGGCGCCGCTGCGGCGCTGGCACCGTTTGCAGTGGCAGTAGCTCGCGCTCACCAGCAGATCGGTCACCTCATAGCGGACGGCGCCGCAGTTGCACCCTCCGGTCAACGGGATCTCGGGCATGCCGTCAATAGTGAAGGAAGGACGGCGCCGCGCGACCGCAATCAGATCTGGGTGGGCACGAATGCGTCGCGGTTGGCTCCGACGAACTCGCGCAGGCTGGTCGCCGGCCGGCCGGTGAGGCGCAGGACGGTGTCGGTCGCGACCGCGGCGTAGCCGGCGCGCTGGGCGGCTCCGAAGCTTGCGTATGCGGCGGCGATCGGCTCGGCCATGCCGGCGTGCTCGACCATCGCTGCGATCCAGGCGGCATCGTCGACGAGCACGGCTGTCACCGGTCGGCCGCTGATCTCGCTGTAGATGGCCGCGAGTCCGTGTGCATCCACGGCCTTGGGGCCCGTGATGTCGTAGATCTTGTTCTCGTGACCCTCACCCGTCAGGACGGCCACTGCGGCGGCGGCGCAGTCAGCGCGCGTGACGTAGGCGCTGCCGCCGCTGCCTGAGTTCGCCAGCAGGGTGCCGGTCGCGACGGCGCCGACGCCGGGCGCGAGCTGAAGGTCGGCGTATATCCCGTTGCGCAGGAAGGTCCAGTGCACCCCGCTCGCGCGGAGCGCGTCCTCGGTGGCCCGGTGCTCTGGGGCCACGACCGCGGGGTTGTCGTCGCTCGGGTTCCCGACCGACGTGTAGACGACGTGCGCAACCCCGGCATCCGCCGCGGCGCCGACCGCAGCGAGGTGTCCCGGTACCCGGGCGCCGAGCGCATCGGTGCTGATGAGCAGGAGGCGGTCGATGCCGGCGAATGCAGCCGCCAGTCCCGCCGGCTTGTCGAAATCACCCTGGCGTACGACTGCTCCGCGCGCCGCGAGATCGGCCAGCTTGTGCGGCTCGCGGGTGACGAGCACGACCTGGTCTGGGGGGAGTACGCCGAGCAGTCCTTCGGCGACGCTACGGCCGAGGTGGCCCGAGGCTCCGGTCACGCCAATCATCATCATGCGCTCCAATTCGTAGTCATAGCGAATACGAATTAACCGTAGGCAAAGTGATCACGATTTGTCAAACTGGGGGAACGATGAGCGGACCCACCAACACGCAGTTCGCGGTCGCGGTTCACGCGGTGACCCTGCTCGCCGATGCCGGTGATGGCGTTCTCAGCTCCGAGTTCATCGCTGGAAGCGCCGGCGCGAATCCCGTCTATGTGCGTCGTGTGCTCGGACGTCTGCGCGAGGCCGGGTATGTCCGATCACGCCCGGGTGTTCGCGGCGGATGGACGCTCGTCCGCAACGCCGGCCAACTCACACTGGGCGACATCTGGCGCACGATCGAAGGGGACGAGGGGCTACTCGGCCTTCATGAAGCGAGCCCTGACTGCCCCGACGGTCAGGACATCCAGCGCACGCTCACCGCAATCGATCGTCAGGTCTCGGTCGCCGTGCAACGCGAGCTCGACGCCATCGCGGTCGCCGAGATCACGCCGCTCCGGCGGCTGCCGGCGTGAGCGGGGCGACCGCCCAGTCCAGCGCGCGCCCGGCCGTCGCGGTGGCGGTGAAGCGCAGCGCCTTGTCCGTGTGCGTCACGGGCACTGCAACGCCATCGACCCACGCCGTCCACCTCGGTGCGTCGGTGGGTGGGGTGACCTCAAACGTCACCTGCCCATCGCCGAGCGGGCGCACGTAGCCGCGCAGGGTCGCGCCGTCCCGCGCGACCCCGGCGCCGCCGAGCCGGACGCTCCAGCGCCTGAGCGGGATCGCGGGCCGGATGCGATAGCCGTCGCGTGTCCCGTCGACACCGGCGAGTTTGAGCAGGCCCATGACGTTCCACGCGTGCGGGTGGGTGTTGTACCCGGCGTACTCGGTGCCGAGCGGCCAGCGCAGCGCGCAGAACTCGGGGGTCGGGCTGAACGGCGCGTCGCACACGTCATCGCTGTTCGTCACGCCGTTCCAGGTCTCGGGAAACGCCTCCGCGTGCGCCGTCAGCGTGTTCCGACGCCACTCGTCGAAGGCCTTCGCCTCCATGCCGGGCAGGCGTGCCAGCGCCCAGACCAGCGAACCGTTCAGCGAGTACCACACACCGGCCTGCGTCGCACTCCCGTCCGCACCGCCCTTGGATGGGTACAGCCAGTTGCGCTCGGTGACGTCCGGGTCGTTCGCCGCGGGCGAGATCGAGCTGCCGATCTTCGATGAGCCGGTGAGAAAGCGCTCGATGTTCGCCAGCAGCGTGCGGGTCTGCTCGGCGTCCGGCGCGCCGGCCAGCAGCGCCCACGGCTGCGGCTCTTCGATGATCACCCCGCGGCCGATCTGCCGGCTGCCGGCGTACGCACGCGCGTACCAGCCGCGGCCTGTCCACTCACTGCGCAGCTGGCGCAGGACCTGGTCCGCTCGGGTGCGGACCTCCGCGGCGAACGCGGTGTCGCCCTTGAGATCGGCGAGCTCGGCGAGGCGCGGGTAGGCGAACGCGACCTGTGCGGTGATGAGCACCGACTCGGTCATCGGCAGATGCAGCGCCGACAGGTCGGACCAGTCGCCGGTCAGCCCCCAGTAGTTGCCGTTGGGTGCGCCCCGCAGCGATTCCTGGTGGCGGTAGGCGAGCTTGAGATGCTCCCACGCCGTCGCCTCGCCCTTCCACCCTTGGTTGACCGCCGCGAGATAGGGGATCCGCTCATCGAGGAAGTCGACGTCACGGGTGCCCATGACGTACTCGGCGGCGGCGTTGATCAGCCAGAAGCTGAAGTCCGACGAGATGCCCTCGAAGTCCGCGCGCGTGCAGTGCGGACCCATCCCGTATGGCACCATGCCGGACCTTGGCTCCTGCTCCTGCATCGAGTAGCGCAGGACCTGACCGGTGATCCAGGGCTCGGCGTACGTCATCGGCAACGCGAACTGCAGCGGGTCTCGGAACGCGACCGACTGCCCGTAGGCGTACTGGTACCAGTTGCCCTGCGTGATGATGTGGTGGCCGCACTCCTCCTCCCATTGCGTCGAGCGACGCAGGTTGTAGGCGTTCCACTGGACCTCGCGCGCGAGGTGGCGCAGCTCGGGGCCAAGGTCAGCGGTCGGCAACCATGCGCGCCACGCTGCGGCAGTGCTCCGCAGCGTGTTCGGCTGTGCGGCAGCAGCGCCGACGTGTCTGGTGATCGCTGCGTCGTGGTCGACTCCGTAGAGGTAGCGCAGCGTGATCTCACCGTTCGGCGGAAGCGTGACCGGCGATCGCAGCGCGAACATCGTTCGGCCCACCTGCGTGGGCAGGGCAGGGGAGGCAAGTGAATTGCGCGCCCGGTCGGCGGCGACTGCGGCCGGGGTTGCACGGGTGCCGGCGCCGAAGAACGTTCCGGTGTTCGTCTCGTATCCACTGACCGGAGTGCCGGGGAGGGCGGCCAGGAAGATGGACTGTGGACGACGGTCGAGCGGATCGATCTGCCGGACCCGCAGGGTCCGGCCGGCGCCGTCGTACCACGGGCGCTGCAGACCGCGCTGAATGCGCAGGAACTGGTCGTACGGGTTGACGTCCCAGTACTCCCACCAGGTCACGGGTCGGGCGCGGTCGGTCCGGTTGCGCAGCGTGACCTCGTGGACGATGCCGGGTGTGTCGCCGAAGGGCGTCGTCAGTGCCTCCGAGACGTCGACGCCGGCAGTCCGGGTTTGATGGCTCGCGTAGCCGACCCCGAAGCGCCTCGGAGTGTCGTTTCCCGCCGGGCGGTCCAGCCAGAACGTGCTCGTGGTAGATGCGCCGTCGCGCAGCCATCCGAACCCGCCGCCGAAGTGGCGGCGAGCCGGGTCGTAGCGGTTCGCCCACATCGACACCCGGGATTGGTTCCACAGCTGGGTGTAGCCGTCAGCGTGCGCGTCGGCGGTGACCGCGTCGTTGCCGATCTGGTGCCACGCGTCGCGCTTGTCGTTCAGCTCGATGCGCGGGGCGCGCAGATCGGTCGTGTGGTCGATCTCGTAGTCGTATGCGGGCAATCCGAAGTCGTCGACGACCCAGTGCCCGAAGGCGCCGCTGCCGACCGTCGAATCGATGGCGGGGGCGCGCGTGTCGGCGGACAGCGGCGCTGGGCCATCGGCACGGGCGAGCGCCGCCGGACATACGAGCGCGAGCGCGAGGACGAGGACGAGGCGGGGCAGAGTCATCCGCGCAACGTCCCATCTGACAGGATCGTCTGTCAACTATCGGGATGGCCCCTTGACGGCGTGATAGGGATTAATGGTACGTTCAGAACCCAACTCGTACCTCTCGTACAGTTCCCTGGAGAACAGCATGCCCAAGCCCGTCAAGCAGTGGATCGTCGATGAATACGCGGCGATCGTCGGCCGGCACGACAACCCGCGGCTCTTCGGCGGTCCGGCGGGTGATCCTGGACTCCTCGGGCCCGACAGCATCTCCTGGCGCATTCACGCCGACGTCTCCTCGGTGGCCATCGCGGGTGCGGGCGCGATCACCATGGAGATCCTGCACCCGTCGGTCATGGCCGGCGTGCACGACATGTCGTCGTATCGAGAGGACCCGTTCCGGCGTGCGCGGACGACCGCGGGCTACGTGATTACGACGACCTTCGGCAGCACGCAGGCCGCGACGAACATGATCAATGCGGTCCGCGGGATCCACGGGAAGATCAACGGGACCCGCCCTGACGGCATCCCGTTCCGCGCGTTGGACCCCAAGCTCATCGGCTGGGTCCACACGTGCATTCCCTGGGGGATCATGCTCGCCTACGACCGCTACTGCCGGCCACTGAGCGTGGCCGAGCGCGACCAGTACCTGGCCGAGCAAGCGATCATCGGCCGCCTCGGCGGCGCGGAGGACATCCCCGAGACGTACGCCGAGTTGCTCGACTACGTGGAGGCGATGCGGCCGAACCTCGCGGTCAACGAGCAGACCCGGACGTTCTTCGAGTTCATGCTCACGGCGCCGTTCGGTCCGAGTCTCCCCGACCCGGTCGCGGACCGCATCAAGCTGCTGAGCGTGCACGCCTCGATGTCGCTCCAGCCGGACTGGGCGCGCGATCTCACCGGTTTCCACCACGGGGAGCTCGTCCAACGGGCCGTCGTCGAGCCCTACCTGCAGCTCATCGCACGCGGGCTGCGCTGGGGGTGCGGCACGCCTCCGTACAAGGCAATGGCAGAGGCCCGAATGCGCGGCTCCGCACCGATGACCCCGAAGGTCGCGTCCCAGCCGGTGGCCGCGTAGTGCCGGCTGATCTCGCCACGCTCGTGTCGCGGGCGTTCGTCGCGCCCCCGGCCGACGACGTGAGTGATGCGACACGTATGCGAATCCTCGATGCGGCTCTTCACGAGGCGGCGTCGGTCGGCATCGGCCGCGTGCGCATGGACGATGTCGTGCAGCGAAGCGGGCTCGGCCGCAACACCGTCTACCGCCGCTTCTCCAAGCGAGACGAGCTCATCGACGCCCTCGTCGTGCGCGAGTGCCAGCGGTTCTTCGCCGCAGTCGCCACAGGCCTGGCCGGCGATGAGGCGGCCGAGGGGCGGATGGCCATGGGCTTCGTGGCGGCGATGTCCTTCGTGCGCAGGCACCCACTGCTGCGGCGGGTCGCCGAGTCCGACCCAGGCGCTGCCATGGCGACGGCGTCTGCCAACGAGCGGCTTGTGCTGAACCTGGGAAGGGGGTTCATCGCGGGCCAGCTTCGTCACGAGCTGCCCGACGCCGATCAGCGTGCCATCGACCGGACCGCCGACCTGGTGGCTCGGCTGTTTCTCACCTACGTCGCACTCCCTCCCGACGACCCGGATCCCCGCGATGAATCGGAGCTGCACGCGTACGCATGCGACGTGCTTGCTCCGGTCATCGCGGCCGGTGTCGGTGGACCGGGAGCTCTCGCATGAGCCGGGATTGCCTTCTGCGGGTCTGCCTCGCCGGGCTCGCCGTCGTGTTCCTCTTTCCCGCCTCGGCAGGCGCCGCACGTCTGTCCTTCGCGATGGGCGAGGATCTCGTCTCCGGTGCCAGCCCTTTGGATGACCCGCCGGCGGGCACCTACTACACGGACGCCCGCTCGCGATTCGGCGGCGACGCCGCGGAGAACGCAGCACTCGACGCCGTGCAAGCCGGTGGAGCGACGCTGACCTTCCACCTCCGTCACCACCGCGATTTCGGCTCGGTTCCAAGCGATGTCGCGAGCGCCAATCGGGCGGACGCCCTGCCGACGATCCGCAAGATCGAGGAGAGGGGGATCCCATGGACAGCTTGGCTGACCGTGCCGTACAGCGACGGGTACTGGACGACCGAGCGCAACGGCCCACAGACGCTCGCCGCGGTTCGCGACTTCGACGCCTGGGCGCGAGCCAACGGGCTGGCGCCGAGCGGCGTCTCTCTGGACCTCGAATCATCCACCGCGGACACGAAGACGTTCGCTCGTGCGTTCCGCGACCCGTTTGCGACGGCACGCACGATGACCCGAAACCTCGGCCCGAACCGCCAATGTGTGGCCGCCCGCTACCTGCGCGACGAGGTGGTCGGCTGGCTGCGACGTCACGGGTATTCGGTCGTGGCGTCCGTGCATCCGTGGGTGGTCGATGACGTGCGGAATCGTGACCTGGCGATCTCAGACGCGATGAACCTGCCGGTCGTGATGCCGGGGGAGTTCGACAGCGTCGGGGTGATGGCCATGCGCAGCGTCTTCACGGGCGGCGGCCTGCCTGATCCGGGGCCGACGCTGCAGAGCTCGTACGGCCGTGACGCGCGACGGGCGTTCGGTGACAGCGCCCATCTCGTCCTCGGCGTCCCGGGCTTTGGGCCGTACGGCGGCCCGGGTGGACTGCGCGCCCTGATCGGCGATCTGCGCACGGCGGCTGCCAGCACCACCGGCTCTGTCGGCCTGTTCTCGCTGGAGACCGTCGTCCGCGCGTATGGCGGCCCAGCCGCGATCGGCCAGCTGATCGCCGCAACTGAGGATCCGCTGCCCGGCACCGCGTCCCGGCCGCCGAGCGCTGCGACTCGCTTTGACCGCGCTGTCTACCAGGCGCTCGATGGCGTGCTCGGCCCGCTCACGCGCGTCGCCGCCGGGCGGCCGCCGACCCGATGGCCCAATCCCTGCTGAGCGAGGGGTGATCGGGAGGCGAGCGGCTCTAGGCGAGTCCGCAGACAACGCGATTGCGTCCGGAGCGCTTGGCCTCGTAGAGCGCTGCGTCGGCGCCCGCCATCGCCGACGTGAAGTCCGCGTCCGCCACAGCGGCACAGACCCCGAATGAAGCGGTGACGCTCACGCCGGCGGCCCGGGTCGACTCCACGCGAGCGCGCGCTCGCTCGGCCACCGCCAGCGCGACGTCACGATCGGCATCGGCGAGCAGGATGAGGAACTCCTCGCCGCCGAGGCGAAAGACCTCGTCCTGTGGCCGCACCTCGTCCTGGAGCAGGCCCGCAAGGTCCTGCAACACCCGGTCGCCGACATCGTGGCCGTGGCCGTCGTTGATCTGCTTGAAGTGGTCGATGTCGCACATGACCAGCCATGTGTCGACATCGGCGTCGAGCCGGACCGCGAGGCGTTGGTCGAGCGAGCGGCGATTCAGGACGCCGGTCAACGGGTCCACTCCTGCAGCATGGCGGTAGTCGTCCTCAGCTCTCATGAGGGGCAGGAGGAACGCGGTGACGCCGACGGTGAGTGCGACGACGGAGAGCGCCCGAGGGTCGGCGATGATCGCGGCGGGATCGTCGATCGCGATCCCGATGAGCACCAGAACCACCGTCATCGCGCAGCCCGCCCAGACCGCGCGGGGCGCCACGCGACTGGGCAGCGCAACGACCACCAGCAGCACCCAGAACAGAAGTGGGCTGTCGGTTCCGCCGGTCACCCCGATGCTGACCGCCATGAGTGACTGGTTGATGATGGCCACGGCGACGATGTAGCGCTCGGGGCGCACCGCTCGCTGGAGGAACGGACGGGTCGACGCGGCGACGACGAACCCGAGACCGACAAGCACGGCCCCCCACCACCCGTGTTCCGGAACGAGGCGCAGGGCAAGCAGCGCGAGCGCAGCGAATCCGACGGTGCGCGGGAGCGTGAGTCGCTGCTCCATCTCGAGCAGGCGGAGGCGATCGGGCGCTCCGAGGAACGCGTCGAACCGAGACGGCATTCACGAGGTATCGGTCCCTCGGAGGCGGTCATGAAGGAGCCGCGGGCCGCGCTGGCCACCAGTAGGTCGGCGTAGATAGATGCAGAGCAGCATGTTATTGTCGCCCCGATGGGGAGACGAGGATGTGTGTCCGCGGCCGCCGCAGCCGTCGCTGCGTGCCTGGCGCTCACGGCGAGTGACGCGTCGGCCGCGCTGCCGACCTGCCCGGGGGTGGGCGCGAAGCAGTCGCTCGTCCGTGAGCCGGGCCAGCTCGAGTCGGCCGCCTTCGATGCGGAGGGTCACCTGCTCTACACCAACCAGAGCCGCCGCCAGGTGCGCGCGCTCGACGCCCCCGGCGCGGCCACGCGGACGGTCGCGGTTGGCATTGACAGCCCGGGCGGCCTGGTGCTCGAGCCCGGCGGGACGATGCTCGTCGGTCAGGGCAACAGCGTCGGCGGGTTGCTCGCGCCGGCGACCGGTCTCGCGCGTCTGATCCGCTTTGACCCGGAGACGGGGGAGAAGACGACCTATGCGCGTGGTCTGTCGATGACCAACGGGGTGGTTCGCGCGGCCGATGGGACCGTGTACGCCTCCGACGACTTTGTCGGCAGTCTCGATCGGGTCTCGCCCGAGGGCAGGGTGCAGCGCGGCTGGTATCGCGCGACCGACACGAACGGGTTGGCGCTCTCGGCCGACGGCAAGACACTGTTTGCCAACCGCTCGTTCGGGGCGACGCGCGTCATGGCGATCGACACCGTCACCGGCGCGCACCGGGTGCACTGGAAGCCGCCGGCGTCGCAGTCGTGGGTGCTGCTCGACGACCTCGATATCGACGCGGCCGGGAACCTCTACGCCAACGCGTACCTCGCGGGCGAGGTCTGGCGGATCGCGCCCGGCGGCTCGGCGTGCGCGCTCGCCCGGGGGCTCCTGACGGCGGCGGGCATCACGCTGGGCTCGAGCGGCGCGGGCTTCTCGCCGACGAGCGCGTTCGTGACGACGCACACGGGGTCGGTCGTCGAGATCCCGCGGGCCGTCCCGGCTGGGCGAAGCGTCGCGGCTGGTCTCCCGCCCTCGGTCGCGGGCTGACGCTCGCTGCTCGACCGCCACCCAACGGGCGGACTACTGCCGCGCCGCTGGTCGTGGCCGAAGCGCCCGGTTGCTGCTCTGGCGAACAGCCACCGGACCGATCGAGCCTCGCGAACCTCGAACGGCAACCCTCGGGAGGCGCCGATCGAGTGGATGACGCTCGACCGTGTTGCGGCGTGGCTGCCGGAGGTCCTCGCGCTGTACCGACGCCCCGTCGGGCGCAGACCATGGACCATCCGTTGGTTTGGGGAAGGGCCCTTGCGACGGTTGGCTACCGGCGGGCGCAAAGCTGCACCGAGTCGCCAGGATCACCGACACAGGGGATGCATGGATGCGATCCGCCTTCTGTATCGCGACGACGCGGAGCGTGAGCGGCTGCGCGATATGAGCAACCGCCTGGCGCGGGTGCAGCTGTGTGCGCTCGCGATCTTGCTGGTGGCCGCCGTCGTGGCGGTGCCGGTCTACGGCTGGCTTCAGCTCATCCCGCTGGCGGCGGCCGGAGCCTTCTTCGCGGTGACGAGGCAGCCGGCGATCCGGTCGCGCGGGGGCGCCTGGTCGTTCTTCGCTGCGTGGGTGTTCGCACAGCTCATGGTGCTGGTGAGTGTCGGGCTCATGGAGGGTCCGGTGGTGTACGTCCTGTGCGCGCCGATCTTTCCGATGCTGCTGGCGGCCACGGCCTTCCGTCGGGCGACGGTGGTCGCCGGTGCCGTCGGGACCGTGGTCGGCCTCATCGGGGTGACCCTCCTGACCGCACCTGACGAGATCGCGGCGATGCCGCCGGCGCTCTGGCTTCCAGCGCTGCTGCTGTTCGTCATCACGGTTGCGGCGATGGCCGTGCGGGATGCCGACCTCGTCACCCGCGACGAGGTCGTCGTCGATGAGCTGACCGGCCTGCTGAACCGAGTGGCGTTGCAATCCCGGGTCACCGAGCTCACGCACCAGGTGCAGCGGACCCACGAGCGCGTCGCAATCGTCGTCGCGGATCTCGACCACTTCAAACAGGTCAACGACGAGCACGGCCACGGCGTCGGTGACGAGGTGCTCGTCGCCGCCGCGACCCGGCTCAGCGAGGCCGCGGGAACCGTTCCGGTGTTCCGCTACGGCGGCGAGGAGTTCGTCGCGGTCCTGACCGGCGCAGACGAACAGGCGGCGTCCGAGCTGGCCGAGCGGATGCGCGAGGCGGTCGCGCGCTCTGCGCTGGACGGCGTGGATATGACCGCGTCGTTTGGCGTTGCCCTGTCCTCGCCCGATGACGGCTTTGAGTACGGCGCTCTCTTCGTGGCGGCCGACACCGCGCTCTACCTCGCGAAGGAGGAGGGTCGCGACCGGGTGTGTCTCGCCGGAGCGTCGACGCGTGCGGCCGCGCAGGCGCGTCCGAACGACACGACGGAGGGTGGTCAAGCCTCGCGGGTCAATGCCGACCCGGCGGACGGATGGGATGTCCGGATCGTCGATCGTCGCGAGGGCAACTGGCTCGTGCGCGATGCGATCGAGCGCGCCCATCTCGTCGACCTCACCGTGCGCACCGAGTCGTTCAGTCTGCTCACGAGCGCGCTCGTGACGATCGCGATCCTGTCGGTCGTCCCGTGGGTCGGCTGGGAGCTGCTCGTCCCGGTCGTGATCAGCGGGATCATCGGGGAGGCCGTCGTCCGACTCACGCCCAGGTTGCGGCGCCCGGAGTTCGCGTTCCTCGGCGGGTTCATCCTCCTGCAGGTGGGCGCGGCGGTGGCCGTGCTCGTGACGGGCCCATCGATCTTCTTCGGCCTGTCGATCTTCGCGATCACGATGTTCGGCTGCGGCGCGTCGTTGCCCGCGCGCGGCTCCGCGATCCTCGTCGTCACGGGTGCCGTGGCCCTCGTGGGCTCCTCGCTGTCGGTCGGGAGCGCCGAGATCCTGGCGAACCCCATGATCGTCGTCTTCCCGGTGGCGCTCATGATCTCGCTCGCGATCGCCGGCTGGGGGATGGGCCACTTCGTGTCCGAGCTGCGCGTCGCCGCGATCAGCGACGGCCTCACCGGCACGTTGAACCGGGCGGCGCTTGAGGCGCGGCTACCTGAGGTTGCCCACCGTGTGGCCGCCACGGGTGAGCAGGTCAGCGTGCTCGTCGTCGATCTGGACCGCTTTAAGGCCGTCAACGACGATCACGGCCACAAGGCCGGTGACCGTGTGCTCGCGGAGGTCGCCTACCGGATGCGCGCCGAGCTACGCACATTCGACTCGATCTACCGCATCGGCGGCGAGGAGTTCGTCGTCCTGCTCCCGGGCACGGACGCGACGATGGCGGCGACCGTCGCCGAGCGTGTCCGCGTCGCCGTCGCGCGCGAGCCTGTCGTCGGTATCCCGATGACCGTGTCCGTCGGTGTCGCCGAATCGCGGGTCGACGAGCGATTTTCGTACGACGAGGTCTTCGCACGCGGAGACGCGGCGCTCCTGACCGCCAAGAGGGAAGGACGCGACCGGGTCGTCGTCGCCGATGTGATCGCCGGGAGCCTTCCTGCGATCAGCGATCGCCTGGTTCAGGCGTCCTGAGGCTGCTCAGCGCGACGAACAGGTCGCCCTGGTGCGCGTCCCAGAGCAGGTCGAGCAGGGTCGGCAGCCGGTCCTCGCCCTGTGGGAGCTCGTCGACGAGGCACGCGATCGTCGCCGCGAGCCGCGCGGTGCGCGTGGCCTCCCGGCGCTCGGCCTGGGTCATGCGCCGCGACGGGGAGCGGCGTGGCGAAGCTGGCGGCGCTGCGCGGAACGCCTATGTCGCGGCGCGTTGCGGTGCGGTCTGCGCTCGAGTGCCGAGTCGCCACCTACGCGATAGCGCTTGTATCAGTACGCTGTCGTTCAACTGCTGGGATCCGGGGGGAGACCATCGTGCATCGCTGCTTCGCCGTGCTCGTAGGTGTGATGACCTGCGCGTTTGTCGTGCCAAGTGCCGCTTTCGCGGCACTGACGCCGCGCTACAGCTTTCCGGACGCCATCGCCGTCGGCGTGCTCAAGCCCAACGTTCTACCGGGGGCCAACGACTGGTCATGCCGACCGACGGCCGAGCACCCGCGCCCGGTGATCCTCGTCCACGGTACGGGCGCGAACATGGCACTGACGTGGCGCGCAGTGAGCCCTGAGCTAAAGAACCGCGGCTACTGCGTGTTCGCACTGAACTACGGCGGTACCGGGCCATCCTTCGGCAACGCGGCGATCGATCGCTCGGCACGGGAGCTCGGCGTCTTCGTGGACCGTGTGCTCGCGGCGACGGGTGCGAGCAAGGTCGACCTGGTCGGGCATTCGCAGGGCGGCATGATGCCCCGTCAGTACCTCCGGTTCGAGGGTGGGGCGAGCAAGGTCGCGACGCTCTTGGGGTTCTCGCCGTCGAATCACGGGGCGATCCTGCCGCTCACCTCAGGCATCACCGGGCCGCCGTGGCTCGTGCGGCTGGTGCGGTCACTCACGCGGTCGACGAGCCCCGCGTGGCGCGACCAGACCTCGGGCTCACCCTTCCTCACGCGCCTGAACGAGGGCCGCGAGACCGAGGTCGGCGTGAGCTATGTGGTCATCCAAACGCGCTACGACGAGATCGTCACGCCGTGGCAGTCCTCGCTGCTGCAGGGCGACAGCGTGCGGAACATCGTCGTCCAGGATGGGTGCGACCTGAATCGGATCGATCACGCCGCGATCGTCTACGACCGTCGGTCCGTCGCGCTCGCACTGCACGCCCTCGACCCTGCTGACCGGACGCCGATCCCGTGTACGCGCGTTCGCCAGTGGGTCGGCGGCTGAGCCCCGGCGGCGTCTAGCTCGCGAACTCGATGATTCCCACGATGTTCCCTGAAGGATCCTCGGCGAACAGCAGGGTCCCGACTGCAGGGATCTCGGTGGCCGCCATCACGATCGTGCCGCCGTGCTGGATGGCTGCGCGCTCGGCCGTGGCGAGATCGTCGACAGCCACCGTGAGCTCAGGGGCGTTCAGCCGAAGGCCAGAGACAAGCTCGCGGCGGTCCTGCAGAGCGACAATCGGCGCGGGCCCGACGGTCGGCACCTCGGTCCGGGAGAAGCCCGGCGGCCCCCAGTCCGTGAACGTCCAGTCGAACACCGCTGCGTAAAACGCGCGTGTGGAATCGTCGTCAGCGTTGATAGCAATGTGGGCGATGCGACCGGTCATGGCCGGAGGCTAACCGGGCCTCGGCGCGCGCCGTCCATCGCATCGGATGTCAGCCAAGATCAGCGCGGTCCGAAGCGCCGGATGAACCGCATCTGCGCTTCGAACGCGCTCGGCCAGGCGAACGCGGCGTGGGCGGTGGTCTCCCCGGCCAGCGCGATCGGCAGCCGGCCGATGAACGGCGGGTACTGGCGGATCGCGTAGCCGTCGGAGTCGAAGTCGGCCACCCGACGGACGCCGGGCATCGGGTGCAGCTCGGGGCCGGTGAGCGGCAGGTCGACCAGGTTCGCCAGCGACACCGAGGTCGGGTTCGGCACCACGGCGTCGGTGTCGCCGATGATGACGAGCATCGGCTTCTTCGTCTGACCCGCTCGCGGACGGCGGATGAAGTCGGCGGTGTTGATGCCGTCCGCCGGATCGACCGCCTGCTGGAGCGCGCCCTGCAGCACGGCGTCCTCGGTCCCGTTGCGGCGCCTGGGCATGGACAGGCCGAACACGTCCCACAGCACCGACTGCGAGAGCACATGGCCGAGGCCGACGCCGGTGACGTGGAAGTCGATGAAGTCGAGCTTCGGCGCCAGCGCCGCGAAGTTCATCCCGAGCACGCCGCCCAGCGAGGTGCCTTGCATGCTGATCGAGCTGGTGTCGAGATCGGGTCGCCCGTCGCCGCCCCGGCCGATCGGGTTCACCGCCGTCGCCCGGCGTAGGACGTCGACCTTCAGCCCGCCGATGGCGCGGTACAGGCCGGTGAGGTCGAGGGTCGCCTGGTTGAACATCCCGGAGAGCGTTCCCAGCTCGCCCGGGTTCAGCAGGTTCAGGATGTAGCCGCCGTCGGGACCGGAACGCACGCCGTGGTTCGGCCAGTCGATCGAGATCGTCGCCAGGCCGAGTGAGGCGTTCATCTGCGAGACGAGGATGTCGGTCTCCTTCTGCCCGCTCACGCCGTGCGCGTAGATCACGAGAGGCGCGGGCGTCGTGCCGGCGCTGCGCGGGAGCGTCAGCTGAAACGGCAGCCACTGGTCGCTGCGCGTCTTGCCGGTGAAGTCGACAGGTCCCTCGCCGCCGCGGGTCCGGTAGTTGTCGACGCGGACCTGGCCGGTGACGATCGCGCCGCTCCACGGCGTCTGCAGGTCCCACCGCGGACGCACGTCGCGCGTCTCGTGCGGGCGTGAGCTGGTGTCGTCCATGAGGCGCTGGGTCGCGTCGACGACTTCGGCCCGATTGCGGACGGTGAAGAGGGTGGCGGTCCGGACGCTCGCCGGAGCGAGGCCAGCCGCGCCGAGCGCCGTCGTGACCTCGCCGACGTACGCCGCGGCCCGGCCGGGCTGCGCCTTCGCGGCGCGGGCGGGATAGGCGGGGTCGCCGGCGCCCATGCCGGTGGAGACGGCGACGACGATGCGGTGGCCGAATGGCCAGCGGGACCGGGCGAAGACCTGCAGGACGTTCGACTGCTGTGCGCCGACCACCAGCGGGTTGCGCGCGTGGACGCTCATGAACGCGTGGACGGGCACCCGCTCGCCGGCAGTCAGGTCGTAGGCCGTGACGAGGTCACCGCCGTCGGGCGGCACCGGGCCCTGATGCTGCGCAAACTCGAAGACGGCGCCCGCGCCGGCGCTGAAGCCGGTCGCACCGTTGAAGATGCCGCTCGGTGAGATCCCCTCATCGACGGGGAGCTGGTGCAGCAGGTCATCGCGCAGGATCTCGTCGGTGACGTTCGCGCGCTTCCCGGTCGGGGAGGTCGGGTCGTCGTCCGCCCAGTAGTCCGACGGGAACGGCGCGAGGCAGGTCTCGGTCGACAGTGGATTGCAGGTGTCGGCGGCGGACGCCGGCGCGGCGTGGGCGCAGGCCAAGACGACGAGCGCCAGCAGCGCCCGGCGTGAGATCAGCCAACTAGCGAGCTTCGGCACAGGGCATCTCCGTTCCGGATTTCGTATAGCGCGAGAAGAACCGCCACGAGATCTCGGCGCCGCTCGGCGCACGCACATCGCTCCGGCCCCATCGGAGATCCGCCGAGCCCCCGGGCCAGAAGTGACCGAGCCCCCGGACCGTCCAGCGCTCGGCGATGAGGCAGCCGCTGGGGTCGCGGTAGCTCAGAACCCGCGAGGAGCGGCCGCCTGGCACGCGTTCCTCCCGGGCCGTCGCGGCGGTCCGCGCGATCGGGTGGCTCTGGCTCGTGCCGAGGACGAGGTTGTTCGTCCGGATGCCCTGGTCCAGCGCTCGGCTCTGGCAGGAGCGGGGGACGGCGAGGTCCTGGTCGCCGCCGAGGACCAGCCGCGGGACGACCCGCGCCCGTGAGCCCATCGCGGCGCGCGCGAGTCGCGCGTTGACGCCGACCGGCGCGGTGAGCGGGTTTCCGCCCAGGCATGCGACGTCGCCGTAGCCGCCGGCGGAGATGAGGCCGACGGCGGCGAACACATCGGGGTACGCCGCCGCCATGATCGATGCCATGAACCCTCCCGCCGACGTGCCGACCATGTAGACCCGCTCGGCATCGACGGCTCGGGTCGCCATCACGTTTCGGGTCATCCCCGCGATCGCGGCTGCGTCCCCGCCACCGCGGCGCCAGCTGGCCGGGTCGTACATGCGCCAGGAGCGGGTCAGCGGGTATGGCGCCGTGGCGGCCGCGTCGTCGACGTCGGGGTAGAGGAGCACGAGTCCTTCGCGCTCGGCCAGGCGGTTGTAGAGCGTGATGCGCATGTGCTGCTCGGCGGTGGTCTGCGCGCCGTGCGTCACGACCACGAGCGGCGCCGGACGGGACGGGCTGTAGCTCGTCGGGGTGTAGACGATGTACGAGTGGCGGCCCAGCCGGCGCGTTTCGGTGCGGCCGGGGTCCGGCGGATCGGCGACCGGCGGCGACGTGCCCGGGGCAGGCTCCGGCGCTCCCGGCTGGGGCGGCGCGCTGGGTCGGCATGCCGTGGGGAGCATGATCGCGCCCGGCGTCGCAACGCGAACGGTGCAGCCGCCCGCAGTGGTCAGGATGGCCGGCGATCCGGCCGCGGTGACCGTGAGTCGGTCGCCCTGCCGTTCGAACCGGACGACCCGATCGGGTGCGGCGTCGAAGCGGTAGCCGATGCCCCACAGCCGTCCTCGCGTCGCGACCGTGTCGCCGATCCAGTCGACAGGGTCTTCGGCCACTGGTTCGAACAGGCCCCAGGCGAAGGCGTCGCGCAGCTCGGTGCGGAAGTTGGGGAGGTCGTGGATCCCCGCGTGGACGCGATGGGTGACGTCCGCTCCTGCCGCGCGCAGCGCTCGGACGAAGGCGTCAGAGGACGGCCTCATGATCAGCCCCTCGAGCACGGTGTCGAGGACCCCGCCGGGACCGGGGTTCGGTGCGACTCCGGGTGTGGGCCGGCCGTCGCCCGACGTGACGAAGACGCGGGTATGCCGGAGGTTCGCCGCGAGCCGCGTCGGATTGTGGCCGCGGGCGTAGAAACCGCCGGCCGGTCCGTAGATCGCGTCGACATCCGTGTCGACGGACAGCCGGCCCGCAGTCAGCGGCGGCACCATCGACATGAAGTTGACCATGCGCGGGACCAGCTCGAGGTCGACGGCGCCCGAGATGACGGCGATCGATCCGAAGAAGCCGGGCAGCCGGGCGCCGAGATGCGCGGCGCCGAGGCCGCCCATCGAGACGCCGGCCAGCGCGTGGTATCGCCGTTCCGAGCGGATGCGGTATCGGGCGAGGATCTGCGGGATCACCTGCTCGAGGTGGTAGCTCTCCCACGCCGGCTGACCGCGGCGGCCGTCGTTCCACCAGTCGGTGTAGAAGCCGGTCCCGCCCTCGGGCATGACGATGATGCCGGGGAAGCCCTCCGCGGTCGTTGCGATCTGTCCGGCGGTGGCCCAGCTCTTGTAGGTGTTCGCGACGCCGCCGAGCAGCACCAGCAGCGGATACGCGCGCTGCGGGTCGTAGCCGTCGGGGAGGAGGACCATCGCGCGCGGCGGGTTGCGATACCCCGGCAGCCATGCGTCGGATATCTGCCCGTCAGCAGCGGGAATCGTGATCTCGACCAGCTCTCCGCCCGCTGCCGATGGCGCGCCGATGGCAAACGCCAGCGTCACCGCGACGAACGCGGCGGCTCCTCTCCGTCCCATGAACACGACAGTAACATGCACAGCTGCAGTTATGTGCAGTCGATATCTGAGCGCGCGACGCCGACGACACTGCCAGCTGCAGGGAGGACACTGTGTCCCGACAGGACAGAGCGCCGGATTCCGGTCCCCGCGGACCAGGGGCTGGGGAAGTCGACGCCCAGGGCATGTTTCTCGGCCCTCCGCGGCCCGTTGCCGACGTGTGTGGGATGACGGCGGCGGCCGTCGTCAGGTCCGGCACGGCCCCCAGAAGCGGTTGGCCCGCGCGCTGCGCTCACCGTTCAGTGCGGCCAGCGACGTCGAGGCGACAGCGAGAGCGTCGATGAGACGCATCTGGGTGCGGGCCAGCAGGGTTCCGGCGCTGGGCCTGCTGAATCTGTTGCGCTCGGCGGTGGTGAGCGGGCGCTCGCCCGCCTCGATGATCCGCTCGACGCCCGCGACCCCGTAGGCCTTGACCGCTTGCTCGATGGAGTACAGGCCCACCATTCCGTCGACGGAGGAGGCCGCGGCGCGCACGTCGGTGGCCATCACGTCGACGTCCTTGTAGGGGCCGACGCCGGCCTCTCCGAGTGAGATGCCGCCCTCGTCGCCGTACAGCCGGCGGATGTCACGGCCGTAGCTGAGCTGCAGGCTGGGTCCGGGGTCGACGCCGGTGGCCTGGACGTAGATGGTGCGCATCGTCATGAACCCGATGTCGTCGTACTGGCCGCGTCCGATGAGCGGAAGGTCGAAGAAGTCCGAGAACGCCGCCTTGCCGTCGAGCGCGTCGTCGATCACGAACGGGTGGGCCACCGAGGTGACGGCGTAGCCGCGGCCGCGCAGGGAGCGCACGATCCCCCGGTACTGCTCCGCGGCGCGGCACTGGCGCCGCGGTCCGGCGTTGTGCGCAAGCGCGCCGAGCGCGGCCACGGGGTCCTTGCCGACCCGGAAGAACGCGTCGGTGTCCTGGATCGACGATTCGAGGTCGAGTGAGACATCGGTGAAGCGCAGCCCGTGCTGGCGCGCCCAGCGGTCGAACGCGTCGGCGGCGTCGGCGATCGTCGCGCCGTTGTCCTCGTTCGACCAGTAGCCGTCGGCGTAGGGGACTTGGATCAAGGCCTTGATCGGGATCTGACGGCGGGCGGCCTCACGCAGGAACGGCAGCACCTCGTTGCGCTGCGGCGGGTCGGTCGGGCGTGGACCGAAGTCGCGGCGGTAGCGGAAGTTGAAGCCGAGCTGGGTCTGATGGCGCTCGAGCACGTCCCACAGCGCCGGGGTGTAGACGCTGAGGTCACGCGGCAGGTCCCAGTAGTCCTCGGACTTCGGCACCCCGTAGCCGGCCAGGCCCGAGGAGCCGTGCATCTCCTCGCCGGTCCAGAACATCAGGCGCGAGGCATGGGCGGGGGCGGCGAGCAGCGCGGTGGCGAAAACGGCGGCGAGCGCGACGGCGAAGATCGTCTTCATGTGGGAGACGGCCGCCAGGACGGGGTGGCGACGGGCTGTTTGCCGACGGTCCACCCATCGGGGTGAGCGTTGTGCGGGGAAGGTGTCGGACACGGTGAGTGGTGCGACGAGGAGTAGGCGAAGCGGCGTCATGTGCGCACCGTCCCATCTGACAGACGTCTCTGTCAACTTAGGTCATGGCGCGCTCGACTCGCAGGGCCCAGGGCCCACATCGTCTTGCGGCAGGTGGCTCGTGGGTTGGACTTCTCGCCAGCGATTTCGTACTTGTACCCCCGGGGGGTATCTGCTACGTTCTGCTCCATTCATGCGATACCCCCTTGGGGTATACGAAAGGAGCAGCACCATGTGCACCACTGCCACCACCGAGTACCGAGTTGCCGGGATGACGTGCGGCCACTGCGTCAGCAGCGTCCGCGAGGAGGTTGCCGAGATCGCGGGGGTCGACAGCGTCGATGTCGATCTCGCGACGGGTCGCCTCACGGTCACCGGCGCCGACGTGTCCGCGGACGCCGTCCGTCGTGCAGTGGCCGACGCGGGCTACGAGGTCTTCTCATGAGCGCGCCCGCGAAGCTCGCCGCCTTCGCCGTCGTCCTTGCCGTGTTGTTCGGCGTGGGCGCGGTGGCCGGCGGCGCGACCGATCCTTCCGGCGACGAGCCGCGCTCCGAGCGCGCCGGCGCCGGCTCCATGACCGAGGGCGCCCACGGGGGCGCCGCCAAGGAGGACGCCATGTCCACTGCCAGCCACACCGGCGAGCGGCAGGCGCATCCGGTTCGCGGCCTCGCGGTCGCCGAGAACGGCATGCGCATCGAGCTTGCCACCCCCGAGTTGCGCCGCGGCGCGACCGAGCAGCTGCGCTTCCGTATCGTCGACGAGCGCGGCCGCGCCGTGCGCGCCTTCGACGTCGAGCACGAGCGGCGCATGCACCTGATCGTCGCCCGCCGCGACCTGACCGGGTTCCAGCATCTGCACCCGAAGATGAACACCGACGGCGAGTGGAGCACCGAGGTGCGCCTCGACGACGCCGGTTCCTATCGCATGTTCGCCGACTTCTCCGCCGGCGATGAGACGACCACCCTCGCGTCGGACCTTCGGGTGGACGGGGCGGCCGATCTTCGCCCGCTGCCGCGGCCGAAGACGACCGCCGTCAGCGACGGTGGCTACGACGTGCGCCTCGCGGCGCCCGTCGCACGCCACGGCGAGGAGGCCGAGCTGCGGTTCACCGTGACGAAGGACGGTCGTCCCGTCGACACCGAGCCGTATCTCGGTGCCGGCGGACACCTCGTCGCGCTGCGCGAGGGCGACCTCGCGTTCCTGCACGTGCACCCGACCGAGCACGGGGACGGCATCGGCTTCGAGGCCACGTTCCCCACGACCGGTGCGTACCGCCTGTTCCTGCAGTTCCAGGTCGACGGAGAGATCCAGACCGTCGCGTTCACCCAGGAGGTGGCGTAGCCATGTCGTCCACGAACGTCACGGCGCCGACGGAGCACGTCGAGCTGCCGATCACCGGCATGACGTGCGCGTCGTGCGCGAACCGCATCGAGCGCAAGCTCAACAAGCTCGACGGCGTCACCGCCACCGTGAACTACGCGACCGAGAAGGCGACGGTCGACTTCGACGCGGAGTCCGTCGCGCCCGAGGAGCTCGTCGCGGCCGTGCAGGCCGCCGGCTACGACGCCGCGCTGCCGTCGGGTGACCGCGGGGCCCCGGCCGACGAGCATGGGGACCGGGACGAGACGGCGCCCCTGCGGCGGCGGCTCATCGCCAGCGCACTGCTGTCGGCGCCGGTCCTGTTCATCGCGATGATCCCGGCGCTGCAGTTCGACAACTGGCAGTGGCTGTCGCTCCAGCTCGCGACCCCGGTCGTCCTGTGGGGCGCGTGGCCGTTCCACCGCGCCGCCTGGGCGAACCTCAAGCACGCCACGGCGACGATGGACACGCTCATCAGCGTCGGCGTGCTCGCGGCCTGGCTGTGGTCGCTGTACGCGCTGTTCCTCGGCGACGCCGGGATGAACGGGATGCGGATGGCGTTCGACCTCATCCCCGAGCGGAGAGCGGGCGGGGACGAGATCTACCTCGAGACGGCGTCGATCGTCACGACGTTCATCCTCGCGGGCCGGTACTTCGAGGCCAAGGCCAAGCGGCGGGCCGGAGCGGCGCTGCAGGCGCTGCTGGAGCTCGGTGCCAAGGAGGTCTCGGTCCTCGATGAGGACGGAACCGAGCGGCGGATTCCCGCCGACCAGCTCGCGGTTGGGGACCGCTTCGTCGTGCGCCCGGGCGAGAAGGTCGCCACGGACGGCGTCGTCGAAGAGGGCACGTCGGCCGTCGACCAGTCGCTGCTCACCGGCGAGTCCGTGCCGGTGGAGAAGCACCCGGGCGACGAGGTCGCAGGCGCGACGGTGAACGCCGGCGGGCGGCTCGTGGTGCGCGCGACGAAGGTCGGCGCGGACACGGCGCTCGCGCAGATCGCACAGCTCGTGACCGACGCGCAGACGGGGAAGGCGCCGGTGCAGCGCCTGGCGGATCGTGTCTCGGGGGTCTTCGTCCCGATCGTCATCGGACTGGCCGTCGCGACGCTCGGCTTCTGGCTCGGCGCCGGCGAGAGCGCGACGTTCGCCTTCACCGCGGCCGTCGCGGTGCTCATCATCGCGTGCCCGTGCGCGCTCGGGCTGGCCACCCCGACGGCGCTGCTCGTGGGCACCGGCCGCGGCGCCCAGCTCGGCCTGCTCATCAAGGGCCCGGAGGTCCTCGAGTCGACGCGCAAGGTCGACACGATCGTCCTCGACAAGACCGGCACCGTGACCACCGGCAAAATGGCGCTGACCGATGTCGTCATCGCGGAGGGCGGGAACCGCAGCGAGATCCTGCGGCTGGCCGGCGCGCTCGAGGACGCCTCCGAGCACCCGATCGCCCAGGCGATCGCCCGCAGTGCTCGCGAGGAGCTCGGCGCGCTTCCGGCCGTCGAGGGTTTCACGAACCGCGAGGGCCTCGGCGTCGAGGGCATCGTCGACGGCCACGGCGTGCAGGTCGGCCGCCCGTCGCTCATGGCCGACTGGAGCCTGCCAATCCCGACCGCGCTGCTCGACGCCAAGCAGGCGGCCGAGGCCCAGGGCCGGACCGCGGTGGTGGCGGCGTGGGACGGTGAGGTTCGCGCGGTGCTGGTCGTGGCCGACACGGTGAAGGTGACATCGGCCGAGGCGGTCGCGTCGCTGAAGGCGCTCGGGTTGCGGCCCGTGCTGCTGACCGGCGACAACGAGGCGACGGCCCGGGCCGTCGCCGCGGAGGTCGGCATCGACGAGGTCATCGCGGAGGTCATGCCGTCGGACAAGGCTGACGTCGTTCGGGGGCTGCAGGGCGAGGGCCGGGTCGTTGCGATGGTCGGAGACGGCGTCAACGACGCGCCCGCGCTCGCCCAGGCCGACCTCGGGCTGGCTATCGGGACGGGCACCGACGTGGCGATCGAGGCGTCCGACCTCACCCTGGTCTCCGGCGATCTGCGGGCGGCAGCGGATGCGATCCGGCTGTCGCGGGCGACGCTGCGCACGATCAAGCAGAACCTCGTGTGGGCTTTCGGCTACAACGTCGCGGCGATCCCGCTGGCAGCGGCAGGTCTGCTGAACCCCGTGATCGCCGGTGCCGCGATGGCCTTGTCCAGTGTCAGCGTGGTGGCCAACGCGCTGCGGTTGCGCCGGTTCCGCTCAGACCACGACGGCCAGATCCGCGGGTGACCCTGACAGACGGCGGCGCTGGCGATCGTGGGTCGCCCGCGCCGTCGGTCAGATTGGCGCACCTGCTCGGCGAGGGGGTGTCGACGGCAGAGGTGTGAATGGGTGACGCTCAGGAGGCTCGCAACGTGACCGCGGCCGTGACGGCGCGGGTCGAGCCGTCGGCCTGGCGGACGCCGAGGACGAGCGTCGCGCGGACCGTCCGTGCCTTTCGGACAACGCGTCGCGCGGTCGGTCCGGGCTTGAGCGTGACGGTGCGCGTTGGGCCGGCTGCGACGGTCACCGACTTCGTGGCCAGCGTCAGGACCCGACGGCGGGCACCCACGCGGACCTTCCGTGCGGTCTTCAGCGACGCCGCGATCCGGCAGGCCGCGCCGTCCGCCGAGCTGCATCGCACCCGGAGCGCGATCCGCCCGCGGCGGTCGAGCGACAGGCGGCGGGTCTGCAGCGTGACGGTCCGGGCCGGCTGGGTGGGCGGCAGCGTCAGCGGCTCGGGTCCGACGATCGGTGCCGTCGTGCCGGAAAACGGCTCGTTTCCAGGGGGAGTCGGAGCCGGCGCGGCCGAGACCGGCGCCGTGATCGCGCTCGTGGCGTCCGCGGACCCAGCTGCGTTGGTCGCCGTCACGGTGACACGGAGCGGATGCCCGGCGTCGTCTGCGATTGCCGTGTAGGTGGAAGCAACCGCACCGGGAATCGCCGCGCAGGTTCCGCCGGTGCAACGCTCCCAGCGCCGGCTGTAGGCGATCACGGGGGTGCCGGTCCACGTGCCGTTGGTGACGGAGAGCGTCTTGCCCTCCTGCGTCGTGCCGGTGATCGCAGGCACCACGGTGTTCACGGGCGGCCGCGCGGCCACGACCGTCGTGGGGAGGGAGACCCCGGTTCCCGTGCCACTCGTGTTCGACGCGCTGACCTGCAGGCGGATGGTCTTCCCGACGTCCGCGGGCGTCAGCGTGAAGGTCGTGCCCGTCGCACCCGCGATTGCGGCGCAGTTCGCACCGGCCAGGTCGCAGCGCCGCCACTGCCGGGTGAACGACGTCGGCGACCCGGTCCAAGTTCCGTCACTCGCGCGCGTGAGCTGCTGGGCGTCCCGCGCCGTCCCCGAGATCACGGGTGCGGCGGTGTTCGACGGTGGCCCGCTGATGACCAGCCGGGCGAGTGTTGCGTCCCCGGTGTCGGACGCTTGGCGGCCGACGTAGACGTCGCGCTGGTCACCTGCGGTGAGCGGGACCGAATACCGGCCGTTGAGCGTCGAGCAGCCCCGGAACGTCGTGCTGCCGCGGTCGGTGAGCACGATGACCGGATCGAGCGTGCTCGTGGTCGCGTCGAAGGTGTACTGGCCGGTGTTCGGTGCGGTGAAGCGGAACCAGACGCCGTTGAGGACCGCGCTCATGTCCGTCGCGGTGCAGCCGGTCGTCTCGAGACTTCCGCGCCCGCCTGCGTACACGGTGTCGGTCTGCACGGGCGCGTCGAGGGTGGCAGCGATCGCTCCGGCCTGCACGTCATTTGCAGGCGCGGCAGGGGTGCCGCGGTTCATCCACAGGCCGATCGAGAAGCTCTGGCCGTCGCTCGTGCCGGTGTTGGTGAGCGGGATCACCACCTCTCTGGTGAGCGCTCCGTCGAAGGGGATCGTGCCCGTCGCCGCGGTCACGTTGTGGAAGCTCCAGGAGGTGCCCCCCTTCGCACGCGTCAGGTAGACCCACGACGGCAGCTGTCCGGCCGCCGGCCGGGTCACGCGGTAGGAGAGCACGTCGTTGGGACCACCCGGGGCGGGGTCGCCGAAGTTCTGCACCAGGACGTACCGGGTGCCGAGGTGGTCGATCACGTAGCTGCCGCCGCTCTCGCCCGGTCCGAGGTTCGAGCGGTCCCAGCGCCACGCGGGAGGGCGGCCGATCCGCTCGTGCATGCGCCCAAGCGCGGGGTTCGTCCAGACGGCCGGGTCCCAGACCTGCCAGGCGTACCGGCCGAACTTCGTGGCGAGCGACGCACCGCTTCCCGCCTGTGCCGCGATCTCGGCATTGAGGAAGGTCTGGTCGGACGTGCTGGTCGCGCAGCTCGACACGCACGCCTTGACGCGCTCGAGCAGGCCATCGACGAAGTCCACGCCGTAGTCCTCGACCTGGCGCTCCATGAACAGCCACTGCCAGTAGCCGTTGCCGCACGGACGGCCGCTGACGGTGGGCCAGGTGCCGTAGGAGCAATCGAGCGGGAGCCACGGCGCCGGGGCCATCGGCGAGTCGTAGAAGTTGGAGTCCATCGGGGTCATCTCCGGTTCGGGGAGCGACCATGAGACGGCCCAGTTCGCCGTCCTCTCCGTCCACATCCCGGCGATGGGCGCCGACGGAAACGGCTGGTAGGCCTGCTGAAGCACGTGCATGAACTCGTGGACCGCGCGGAACCGCAGGGAGCTGAGCGACAGGTCGGGGGTGAGGATGAACCAGGCGGCGTAGGGTGCCGTGGTGTCGTCCAGCGTCACGCCTCCGCTGTAGTCCGGATACGCGTCCCAGGTGGTCAGGTAGATGTCCGTGCGGCCGTCGCCGTCGTTGATCGGCGGGCGCAGCCCGGCGTTCGGGGCGCCTCCCGCTCCGGTCACGAGGTGCGCGTATCCCTCCTCGGCTGCGGCCGCAGTGGCCTGCGCCGTGCTCACGGGGACGACGGTCTGCGCGTAGTGGATGACGAAGTGCGTGCTTCCCCAGGTGTTGGGCAGGACGGGGCGCGCTGCGCTCGCGGTTCCGGGCGCCCCGAGGCCAGCGAGTATCACGGCGACGTAGAACGTGGCCAGGCGCTTTGCACTCATGCTCCGAGTCGATCACCGTCGCTCCTGGGGCGCGACCGGGCCAACTACGCTCATGACTCAGGACCTTTCCGGGCGTTCCCGACTTGTCTCGGGGAAGTACGGAGCGCGGACTGTGGGAGTCTCGGTCGGGCCCTGCGCGGAAAGGGCTGATGCGGGTGACTACCCGCACGGCGATGGTCGGTGCATGTCCTCTGCACACGCCGCGCTCGTGGCAGCCGGTTGCTGCCTCGCTCTCGCGAACACCCCCGCTCACGCATCACCGCCGTGGGCCGATCCGCAGCCGCTGAACGGTGCGCATCTTGCCGCGTGGACGCAAACGGCCGGGCTGACGCTCTCGATGGCGCCTGCCGAGTTCGGCTTCACACCAGGGGGGACCGGGTTCGCCGTTCTGGGCCGCGACGCGGGCGGCCTCGGGTACACGCGCTTCGCCGGATCCCGTGGGGTGTTCGGCGCGGTGACGTCCTCGACGTTCCGCCGCGTCATTCCCACCGCGATGGCCCTGCACGGGCAGTCCGGCGTCTACCTCGCGGGCGGCGCTGACGCCCCGTCAGATCAGCGCGGCCCCGGTGGTTCGCCACTCGATGCCGCGGTGACCCGGGGCAACGTGACGGGCGACTTCCCCTCCCGTCAGGTGCTCGCTCGTGGCTTCGTGCCGAAACCGGGTGCGCTCGCGGATCCGGGCGCGGCCGTCGTGACCGCGCTGGCCTCGAATGCCGGCGGCGTGGCCGCGGTCGCCGTCAGCGTCCCGGAGATCGGGACGACGCGGATCGTCGGCTACCGGTCCAGGCTGTTCATCCGCGGGCGCGGGCAGAACCTGTTCCGGCGCACGCTCGACTACGGCCGCCGCACGGTGGGCAGCAGTCCGTCAGCGCTGGCCGTCAACGCTTCGGGAGACATCCTGCTCGCGTGGGACGACCGCCAGGACGTTCGCGCCCGGCTGATCACCGCCAACGGCCGGATCGGCAGCGAGCAGCGACTCGGGATCGGCGGGTCGGCGTTCCTCGGTCCGCGGTTCACGCGGATCTCCGCCTCGATCGACGACCGACGGCGCATGCTCGTGGGGTGGCTCGCGCAGCGCGCCGGCAGCTCCGGCAACGCCGGCGGACCAGGGATCTTCGCCGCTGCCGAGGCGGCGCCGGGGAAGTCGTTCGGCTCGCAGCTCACCCTCGAATCCCAACTGCCTCAGGGCGACAACGCGCTGATCACGGGGGTCGCGGTCCAGACCGCCATCACCGGCGGCCGAGCCGTCGTGCTGTGGACCGGGAATGACCGCCGCAAGAGCATCGTCCGGGCGGCAGATGTGGCAGCAGGGAGCGTGCGAGGTCGGCAGAGCCTGTCCGCTGCGGGGCAGGCGTCGCGCCTTCAGGGGCTGGCCATCGGCCGGGACGGTCACGCTGTCGCCGTGTGGACGACCCGCGGCGCGGGACTCCTTGCGGCGACGCGCGCAGCGGGTGCGAAGGGCTGGGGTGCCGCCGAGACCGTCAGCCCGTCAGTCGACGAGACCGGGATGACCAATGCGCTGGTCGCTGCGAGCCCGGTCTCGACCGAGGCCGTCGTGGTCGCGAGTGGCCCGATCCCGCTGGGGAGCCCTCCGCTGGTCGCTCCGGTTGCGGCGCAGTCCGTGGTCCGACTGGGCATCGGCGCGCAGGCCGGGTGATGCGTGTCCCTCGCGCGGCAGCGTGGGAGAACTACTGAGTGGAAGTCCCGATGACTCCCGTGCACGCCGCGGCGCGCGACGGATGTCTGCCGGACGCCGGGCGGCTTACGGTCGTCGTATGGCTGTCCCACGCCCTCGACGCTTCGATCGGTCTCCCGATCATGGGGTCTGCGTCCACGTTCGCAAGATCCCGTCCGAGGCGTGGATCGTCACGTTGAACCACGCCGACGAGCCGTACGCCCTGTACGCGCACTACGAGGACGCGTTGCGCGCCGCCAAGCAGTACGTCGCGGCCCATCCCGGGGCCGTCCTGCACGACCGCGTCCGCCCGCTGCGAGCCCGCCCGTAGCGCCCCCTCGACCAATGGAGCGACATGCCTGTCACCACTGAGATCCTGCCCAACGTCATCGCCCGCGACGCGATGCGGTCGCCGATCATCTCCTGCACGCCCGACGCCCCGCTCGCAGAAGTCGCGGCGCTCATGGCCACCAATCGCGTGCACTGCGTGATCACCGAGGGCCTCACCCTCGATCGGAGAGGCGAGCGGCTGACCTGGGGTGTCGTCTCGGACCTCGACCTCGTCCGCGGCGCTGCGGCGAACGACCCGCACGCAACCGCAGGCACCATCGCCGCGACCCTGGCGCTCACCGTCGACGCCGACGAGACCCTCGCGTCGGTCGCCGCCGCGCTCGCGGCCTACGACTGCTCCCACGTGATCGTCGTCGAGGGCGACCAGCCGGTGGGCCTCATCTCGACCCTGGACCTCGCGTCCGTCCTTGCCCAATGACCCCTCACGACCAGGGAACCACCATGAGAGCCGCCGTCGTCCGCAGCTTCAACGAGCCTCTCGCCATCGAGGACGTCCCGATGCCCTCACCAGGCGCCGAACAGGTGCTGGTCCGGGTCGAGGCCTCCGGGCTCTGTCACACCGACATCCACGCCGCGCGTGGTGAGTGGCCGGTCAAGCCCGAGCCGCCGTTCATCCCCGGCCACGAGGGCGTGGGCGTCATCGAGCAGGTCGGCGCCGGACGGGATCACGGGCTGAGCACCGGGATGCGCGTCGCCGTTCCGTGGCTCGGCTACACGTGCGGGGACTGCCTGTACTGCAACACGGGGCGCGAGACGCTCTGTGAGAGCCAGCAGAACACCGGCTACTCCATCAACGGCGGGTTCGCCGAGTACGTCGTCGGCAACGCGCGCAATGTCGTCGTCGTGCCGGACGGCGTGGATCCCGCGGACGCCGCGCCGCTGACCTGCGCCGGCGTCACGACCTACAAGGCCGTCAAGGAGTCCGGCGCGCGCCCGGCCGACCTGGTCGTGGTGTTCGGGGTCGGAGGTCTCGGGCACCTCGCCCTGCAGTACGCGAAGGTCACGGGCGCGGAGGTCGTGGCCGTCGACATCAACGCGGAGCGACTCGAGACCGCGAAGGCGCTCGGTGCCGATCACGTCGTGCACGCCGGCGAAGAGGACCCGGTGGCGGCACTGCAGCGCCTCGGCGGCGCAAACCAGGCGATCGCCACCGCGGTCAACCCGACGGCGTTCGAGCAGGCCCTCGCATCCCTGGCTCGCGGCGGCACGCTCGTCTGCGTCGGGCTTCCTGCGGAGAACGAGATGCGCCTGCCCATCTTCGAGACGGTGCTCGGCGGCCTGACGGTGAAGGGCTCGATCGTCGGCACCCACCACGACCTCGAGGAGGTCTTCGATCTCCACCGCCGCGGGAAGACGCGCGTGCTCCGTGAGGAGCGCGAGCTGGACGACATCAACGAGGCGATCGAGGCGGTTCTCGACGGCAGCGCGCACCAGCCGCGCACCGTCTTCCGCATGACGCCGACCCCCATCGAAACCCCGGCGGGCCATCAGGCCGTCGCACGCGCCTAGGAGGGCACCATGGCCACCATCGAACGCGAGCAGACTGTCTTTCCCGTACCCGGCACGGCGCATAGCCTGGTCCGGCTCGAGGAGCGGTACGACAACTTCATCGGCGGCGAGTGGGTCCCACCCGCCGCCGGGCGCTACCGCGAGAACGTGACGCCGATCACCGGCCGGCCGTTCTGCGAGGTGCCCGATTCGACCGCCGCCGACGTGGACCGCGCACTCGACGCCGCGCACGCGGCCCGCGCCGACTGGGGCCGTCGCTCCCCGACCGAGCGGGCTGCGGTGCTGACCGCGATCGCCGACGCGATGCAGCACAACCTCGAGGTGCTCGCCGTCGCCGAGAGCTGGGAGAACGGCAAGCCGGTCCGCGAGACGCTGGCCGCGGACATCCCGCTCGCGATCGACCACTTCCGGTACTTCGCCGCGGCGATCCGCGCGGAGGAGGGGCGGATCTCCGAGATCGACGCCGACACGTACGCGTACCACTTCCGCGAGCCGCTCGGGGTGGTCGGGCAGATCATCCCGTTCAACTTCCCCATCCTCATGGCCGCGTGGAAGATCGCGCCGGCGCTCGCCGCGGGCAACTGCACCGTCATCAAGCCGGCGAGCCCGACCCCCTGGTCGATCCTGCTCCTCGCGCAGATCATCGAAGAGCACGTCCCGCCTGGGGTGCTGAACATCGTGATCGGGGCGGGGGCGGAGGTCGGCAACGCGCTCGCGTCGAGCCCGCGGATCGCGAAGATCGCGTTCACGGGGGAGACGGAGACGGGCCGCGAGATCATGCGGTGCGCCGCCGAGCGGCTCATCCCGTCGACCACGGAGCTGGGTGGCAAGTCGCCGAACATCTTCTTCGCCGACATCGCCGCGCAGGACGACGCGCTCCTCGACAAGGCGGTCGAGGGCCTCGTCCTCTACGCGTTTAACAAGGGAGAGGTGTGCACCTGTCCCTCACGCGCGCTGATCCACGAGTCGATCTACGACGAGTTCATGGGGCGGGCGCTCGAGCGCATCGCCGTGATCCAGCAGGGCGACCCGCTGGACCGCCGCACGCAGATCGGCCCGCAAGTGTCCGCGCACCAACGCGACCGCATCCAGAACTACGTCGACATCGGTCTCAGCGAGGGCGCCGAGCTGCTCATCGGCGGGGGCGTCCCCGAGATGCCATCTGACCTGGCCGGAGGCTTCTGGTTCGAGCCGACCGTGCTCCGTGGCGACAACAGCATGCGCGTGTTCCAGGAGGAGATCTTCGGGCCGGTCCTGAGCGTCACCACGTTCGCCGACGACGACGAAGCGGTCCGGATCGCCAACGACAGCCGGTACGGCCTCGGCGCCGGCGTCTGGACGAGGGACGGCAGCCGGGCGTTCCGCGTGGGAAGGCAGATCCAGGCCGGCCGCGTGTGGACGAACTGCTACCACCTCTACCCGGCGCACGCCGCGTTCGGCGGGTACAAGGACTCGGGCGTGGGCCGGGAGAATCACCTGGCGATGCTCGACCACTACACGCAGACCAAGTGCCTGCTGGTCAGCTACGACGAGCAGCCCGCCGGGCTGTTCTGATCGAGCCGCGCGAGCACGGAGTCCTGCTGGTCCTCGAGGTCGTCCCGGGTGTCGACCTCGAGGCTGGGCTCGCCGGCGGCGGCGCAGGAGCTGTGGGTGCCGGCGAGTCGCTCGGCCACCTCCGCGTCCGCGTCCGAGTCGCTGTCGCCAGCCGCGGCGCGCCTGGTGGCCCGGGCGAGCCGGACGTCGAGCGGCGCAACGCATTCGACCCAGACCAGGCGCGCATCCGCGAGCCCCGCCGCGTCGCGAAACGCGTCGGCGAGGAGCGGATCGCCGAACGTCGCGTCGACGATGACGCCACGCGGCGCGAGGGCGGCGGCACGACGCCCGAGCTCTGCGTAGACGGCACCGCGCCCGGCCGGCGAGTAGTCCGGCGCGCCGAGGGCGCGGCGGACGCGATCGGACGAGAGCACCGGCGCACCGAGGCGCTCGCCCAGCGCCGTCGCCAGCGTGGACTTGCCGCTGGCCGGCGGCCCGCAGACACACAGCACGATTCGGCCACGGGCGCGCCATGCGAGGCGTTCGGCGAGACCCAGCAGCGCGTCCGCCTCGGCCCGGGCGCGGGTCTGCGCGGACGCCGACTCGGTGCCGGCGGCGCGCTCGAAGGCGACCTTGGCGCGCACCTCGGCGCGGTAGCGCGCGAATCCCGCGACGAGCTCGTCGTCACCGGGATCTCCGCCGTCGGCTCGATACGCGGCGATGAGACCCGCGGCGACATCAGGATGACCGAGGCGCTCGAGATCCATGAGCAGGAACGCGAGGTCGTCGCCGACATCGACACGCCGGAGCCGGGGATCGAACTCGAGACGGTCCACGACGCGGACCACGCCGTCGTCTTCGAGGAGCACGTGCTCGGCGCGAAGGTCGCCATCGCCGTCGACGATGGCGCCTGCCTCGGCGCGGGCGAGGATCGTCGACCGCCGTCGTGAGATGAACGCCGCGCCGGCGCGGCGCAGCGCCTCCACCCGGGCGGGGCGCGGCGCCAGCGTGGCCAGCGCGGCGGCGTTGCGATCCCACGCGGCGGCGAGATCGGTGTCCGGGTCCTCGCACGCGGGGCGGGCGGCGGCGTCGTGGAAGGCCCGCAGGCGACGCGCGGTCGCCACGACGTGGTCGGCCGTCAGGGTTCCGTCGGCGAGCCGGCCGGCCATGGTCTTGTGCTCGTCGAAGCGTCGCATCACGACGACCCAGTCGAGGGCGGGGCCGTTGCCGCCGAGTCGTTCGGCGCCTGCGCGACCGGTGATCGGCTCCACGCGAAGCACGACATCCCCGGCGAGGTCGGCGTTGACGGAGAGCTCGTCCTCGCAGAGCGCCCGCCGGAGATCAGGCGTCGTCTGGTCGACGAAGTCCAGGGACACCGGCTTCTTCAGCTTGTACGCGTGCCGCTCCGTGAGCGCGACCCAGGAGACGTGCGTCTCGCGAACGGCCTCGACCTGCTCGCCGGTCGCCGCGATCGCCGTCCTGAGGATCTCCACCACGGGCGCCTCGGTCATGTCCGAAGTATGCGTGGGCGCTGCGCGCCGCGGCCAGTGATTCGCCGCAGATCGATCCGCAGCGGGTGCGGATGGCGGACCGGCGCCGAGGCGGGACGATCGAGTGGACAGTTCGACACCAAGCGAGGCGCACCCAGATGAACCCCTTCCGCACCATCGTCGTCGGCGTCGACGGTCGCGACGGTGGCCGCGATGCCACCGCGTTCGCTGCCGCCCTCGGCCCCGACGAGCTCATTCTCGTCGCCGTTCGACCCGATCCGTGGGCCGTGATGCCCGGCGCGGCCCCGGACCCCGTCGACGCACAGGAGCAGGCGGCTCGCGACCTCGAGGCCGCGAGCATCCAGACCGGCGTGGTGGAGGCCGATCGCGTGGTGGTCACCGACAAGTCCCCAGCGCGCGCCCTCCAGCAGGTCGCCGAGGACCGCGGTGCCGACCTCGTCGTGGTCGGCTCTGCGCATCGTGGGGCGATCGGCCGGCTCGCGATGGGCGACGTCTCGCGCGGGGTGCTTCAGGGTGCGCCGTGTCCCGTCGCCGTCGTGCCGCGGGGCGTCACGGGCGCGGCTCCGGCATCCGTGGGGGTGGGCTACGACGGAACACCGGAGGCTCAGGCGGCCCTTGCCCTGGCCAGCGCGTGGGCTCAGGACCGGCAGGCGCGGCTCAAGGTCCAGGCGGCCTTCACGCCGCCGGTCGCAACCGGCGCCTACGCGTATGTCCCGCCGACCGCGATCGACGTCGGCCTCGGCCATCTCGAGCACCTGCTCGAGCGCGTCGCGGACACGGTTCCGGGCGACCCCGATTGCCAGGTCATGAACGGCCCGGCGGGCATCGTCCTGCGGGACCTTTCCGACCACGTCGACCTGCTCGTCGTGGGCTCGCGTGGCTGGGGGCCGATCCGTCGCGTCGCCGTCGGGAGCACATCGGACTACCTCACGCACCACGCACACTGCCCGGTCGTCGTCGTTCCCCGGCCGAGCGAGGAATGACCTTGCGGTCGGCGTGCTGTTCATCGACCTCGACGGCGGACCGCGTCAAGCACGGCCGCGGCTGAGCGCGCAGTCGCTTTCAGGGGGCGTTCTCGCGGTCGCGGAGCTCGTCCAGCTCCTCTTCGAAGCTCTTGATCGCCAGGCCGAGCGGGGCCGGGACGCGGCCATCGATGCGGCGCCGCTCAGCTGCGCGCTTGCGCAGCTCCCGGACGACGAGCTCCATGCGACTCGTCCTGCGGGCGCGTCGGTCGGCGGCGAGCCGGTGTCCCAGCGTGACGTCTTGCATGGTCGACATGCAGCGAGTCTCGCCTCGTCGGCCTACCGTGACATCGGCATTCCGACGGGGCGTGCCAGCGGCGATTCTGCGGATGGGCGTCCGTACTTCACCACGCTCGTCCTGCGGGTGGGCTCAGCTCAGGAGCCCGTGCTCACGCGTGTAGCGAACCAGCTGGGAGCGGCTCGTGCACCCGGTCTTCTGCTGGATGTGGGCGCGATGGGTCTCGACGGTCCGGATGCTGATGAACAACGCGGCCGCCGCCTCGGCGTTGGTCTCGCCCAACGCGATCCGCTCGAGCACCTCGACCTCTCGGTCAGTCAGTCCGTCGGGTTGCCCGGGCGGCTCATCGGGCACGGAGGCAAGCTGCGCACCGACGCTGGGATCGACGTACGTGCGCCCCTCGCGAACGGCTTCGATGGCTCGCAGCAGCTCTTCGTGCGCGGCCTCCTTGAGCACATATCCAGACGCGCCGGCGCGCAGTGCAGCACGGGCGAAAGCCGGGTCGGTCTGCATCGTCAGGACGACCACCCGAGTCGACGGAGAGCACTCGGGGATCTCCGGCAGCAGGTCCAGGCTGTCCCGGCCGGGCATGTTGAGATCGAGGACGACCACGTCCGGGCGATGTCCGCGCACGTACCGCAGCACGTCGTCGCCGTTGCCTGCTTCGGCCACGACCTCGAACGCGCCGTCGCGCTCGAGCAGCAGGCGAAGACCTTCGCGGATCACCGCGTGGTCTTCAGCCAACAGGACGCTCGCGCGTGATTCGCTCATGCCCGGACCATACGCGCCCGTCCTGGCTCTCGGATCCGGGCTGACTACGGAGGAGTCAGCCGGGGAGCCCTGGCTGCTCGATTCCTCGCCGGTAGAGCCCGTCCGCCGCGAGGACGATCAGGGGGAGGGGCAGGAGGATCGCGAGGTCGGCAAGCGCTGGGGCCGAGGTTTCGAAGACCGCCTGCAACGGTGACACCCATACGACGGCCGCGGCGAACGCGATCTCGAAGGCGATGCCCCACAGCAGCAGCGGATTGCCGCGCAGACCGACCGACAGAAACGACGCGCGCTCCGTCCGGCAGGCCAGCGCGGCCCCGACCTGGCACGCGACGATCGCCAGGAACGTCATGGTCGTCGCGCGCGTGTGCAGCTCGTCGTCGATGTCGTCACCAGGGGCCCAACCTGCACGCAGCAGGACCCACAGGAACACGGCGATCACGCAGACGGCCGACACCCCGCCGAGCACCAGCCACGCGCGGCGCAGCAGCGGCCCGTCGATCACGCGCGCCTCGGGCGAGCGCGGAGCCGCGCTCATGACGCCCGGCTCCGCCCGCTCGCGTCCCAGCGCCAAGGCGGGCAGCGTCTCGGTTCCCAGATCGATCGCCAGGATCTGCATGACCGTCAGCGGCAGGGGGATGCTTCCGCCCGACAGCGCGAAGAGAAGAAACGGAATCACCTCGGCGGGCGCGTGGGCGAAGATGTAGGTGATGAACTTGCGGATGTTCGCGTAGACGCGGCGCCCTTCCTCGACGGCGGCGACGATGCCCTTGAAGTCGTCGTCGGTGAGCACCATCGTCGCGGCCTCGCGGGCGGCGTCGGTTCCCGATCGTCCCATCGCCACGCCGATGTCGGCGCTGTGCAGCGCCGGGGCGTCGTTCACTCCGTCGCCGGTCATCGCCACGACGTGACCGTCGTCGCGCAGCGCGTCCGCGATGCGCAGCTTGGCCTCTGGTGAGGCCCGAGCGAACACGATCTCGTCCCCGGTGCGCAGCAGCGCATCGAGCTCCTGCTCGGACATCGCATCGAGCTCCCGGCCGGAGACGACCGGCGGATCGCTTCCGCCGATGCCGACCTGCTGGGCGATCGCGGCGGCGGTCAGCCCATGGTCGCCGGAGACGACGAGGATGCGGATCCCGGCGCGATGGCAGCGCTCCACCGCCTCGCGGACCCCTTCCCGCGGTGGATCCAGGAGACCGATGAGCCCGGCGAACCGCAGCTCGCTTTCGACGTCGTCGCGGTCGGTGCCGGGCGGACCGGGCAGCTCCCGCGACGCGAACGCCAGCACCCGCAATCCGGCGGCCGCCATCTCCTCAGCGCGCGCCAGCGCTCCGGCGTGCTCCTCCGGGGACATGCGGCATCGATCGAGCACGGCATCCGGTGCGCCCTTGCACAGCGCGGTCAGCCGGCTCCCGGCGCCCTGCTCGATGACCGTCATGCGGCGAAGCCGTGGATCGAAGTGGAACTGCCGCACGCGCCGCGCGCGCCGCTCAGCCATCGCGACATCTGCGCCCGCCTCCGCCGCGAAGCGCAGGAGCGCGATCTCCGTCGGGTCCCCGGTCGGAGCCTCACCGCTGAGGTCGGCGTTGTTGGCCCCGGCGGCGATGTCGGCGAGTCGGAGCTCGTCGCGGTCCTCTTCGGGCGACCACGAGCGCACGGCGCGCATCCGGTTCTCGGTCAGGGTCCCGGTCTTGTCCGTGCAGATGACGGTCGTCGCGCCAAGGGTCTCGACAGCGTTCAGCCGCTTGACCAGGGCGCCCTCGCTGGCGAGGCGCCGGACACCGGCGGCCAGCGCGAGCGTGATGGTTGGCAGCAGGCCCTCCGGCACGTTCGCGACCAGGAGCGCGCACGCGAGCAAGACGGCATCGTTGACCGGCAGGCCCGCCAGCAGCCCGATCGGGACGAACGCTGCGCCCGCGCCGATCGCGATCGCTCCGATCAGCCACGCAACCCGGCGGATCTCCAGCTGCAGCGGGCTCGGCGGCTCCTCGCGACGCTGCGTCAGCGCCGCGATCCTGCCCAGCTGCGTCGCCATCCCCGTCGCGAAGACGACGCCGCGGGCCTCTCCCTGCGTGCAGGTCGTCCCGCTGAAGATCAGCCCGCGGGCCTCCAGCAGCGGCACTCCTGCGTCTGCGAAGTCGGCCGTCCTGCTCACGGTGATGGACTCGCCGGTCAACGTGGAGACGTCGACCTCGAGCGAGCCCTCAAGCAGCCGCATATCCGCGCAGACGCGGTCCCCTTCCTCGACGATCGCGAGATCGCCCGGGACCAGTTCTGCGGCGTCGATGGTCAGCATCGCGCCGTCGCGGATCACGCGGGCCTGCGGCGGCAGGTACGCAGCCAGCGCGTCGACGGCGCGCTCGGCGTTCAGCTCCTGCGCGAACGCAAGCCCGGCGTTGAGGATCACCACGACCAGGATCGCCACGGCCAGCGGCGCCAGACCCGCGAGCAGTGCCAGGACACCGGCGCCGAGCAGCAGGAGCGCGAGCGGGTGCGTGAACTGGCGGAGAAGCTGACCGGGCCACCGTGCCTTGTGGGCGAGGACCAGCTCGTTGCGACCGTGGACGGCCAGCCGGCGCTCGGCCTCGCGTCGCTCCAAGCCGGCGGGCCCGGTCGCGAGGTGGCGCAGCAGCGGCTCGACGGGCTCCTCGGGGTCGATCCTCTCGGCCGCTGGGTCCGACGCGACTCCGGCCTTGGACACGAACCCGCCTCAGCCGCCGGCGGAGACGGCCCTGCGCCCCTCGAGCAGCAGCCGCTGTTCGGCCGTGGCGACCGATCGTCGCGTGCGGTCGACGGCGTCGGGGGTGACCGAGATCGCATCGATGCCGGCCCGAACGAGCAGCTCGGCGTACTCGGGGTGCGTCGACGGAGCCTGACCGCAGATCGAGGTCTTCAACCCGGCCGCGCGTGCGCGGGGGATCAGCTGGCTCAGGTAGTCGAGGACGGCGGGGTCGCGCTCGTCGAAGACCTCGGACAGCGCCTCGGAGTCACGGTCGGCGCCGAGCAGCAGCTGGGTGAGGTCGTTCGAGCCGATGGAGATCCCGGCGATCCCGAGGGCGGCGTAGCGCTCGAGGTTGAACAGGACCGACGGGACCTCGGCCATCACCCACAGCTCGAAGCCGCGCCGCCGCGACAGCCCCGATTCGGAGATGAGCGCGATGCAGGACTCGAGCTCGCGGGTCGTCCGGACGAACGGGAGCATGACGTGGACGTTCTCGAACCCCGCGTCCCACACGCGCGTGAGCGCGTCGAGCTCGAGACGGAAGGTGTCCGGGTCGCGCGTGTAACGCAGCGCCCCGCGCAGCCCGATCATCGGATTCGCCTCGACGGGTTCGAATCGCTCGCCGCCGCGAAGGCCACGGAACTCGTTGGTGCGGAAGTCGATGGTGCGATAGGTGACCGGCCGCGGGGCGAGCGCGGCGGCGAAGCGCTGGATCCCCTCCGCCATGCGCTCGACGACCTCGTCGCCGCGGCCCTCCTCCATCAACGCGCGCGGGTGCGCGCCGTCGAGGGCTTCGAGCAGCATCAGCTCGGCGCGCAGGAGCCCGACCCCGTCGACCGAGAGGGCTTCGAGGCGATCCAGCTGCGATGGCTCGGAGAGGTTCGCCAGGATTCGGGTGCCGGTGATGGGCGGCGCCGTGGCCGCCGGCACGCGGGGCGCCGGTTCGCGGGCAGGCGCCGCACTGCCGGGGCGGACGGTCCCGCGCCCGGCGTCGACCGTCACGATCTGGCCCTCGCGGAGCCGGCGCGTGGCGTCGCCGGTGCCGACCACGCATGGGACGCCCAGTTCGCGCGAGACGATCGCTGCGTGGCAGGTCATGCCGCCTGCGTCGGTCACGATCGCCGCTGCGCGGCGCATCAGGGGCACCCAATCGGGCGCCGTCATCGGAGCCACGAGCACGTCGCCATCCTGCAGGCGCTCGCCGTCGTGCACGTCGGAGACGAGGCGGACCGGGCCGGACGCGACCCCCGGCGCCGTGCCGAGTCCGCGCGTCAGCGGCTCACTGTCCTCGACGGACGGCGAGGCGGAGCGAGTCACGGGCCGGGCCTGAAGCAGCCAGAGGCGGCCGTCCGCGTCGAACGCCCACTCGGTGTCCTGCGCTGCGCCGTAGTGGCGCTCGACTGCGACCCCGAGCTCGGCGACCCGGCGGACCTCATCGTCGTCGAGGGTGCTCTGGGCCGCAGCTTCCCCGGACGGCGATTCCCACGCGGTCCCGCCGCCTGACCGGGCACGGATGACGAGGTCCTTGTGGTGCATCTCGCGCGCGAGAACGGTCAGGTCGGCCTTGCGCACCACGTACCGGTCAGGGGTCACCTGGCCGGAGACCACGGCTTCTCCGAGGCCGAACGACCCCTCGATGACGAGCCGATCGTCCTGGCCGGTGGCCGGGTCGATCGTGAACATCACGCCCGCGCGCGTCGAATCGATCTGTCGCTGCACGACGACGGCGATGTCCACCTCGGCCTGTCCGAGACTGCGGCCGGCGCGGTAGTAGATCGAGCGCGCACCGAAGGCCGAGGCCCAGCAGCGCCGGACCGCCGAGACTGCCGCGTCGACGCCGGAGACGTTCAGGAAGGTCTCGTTCATGCCCGCGAACGAGGCGTCTTCGGTGTCCTCGCCCGTGGCGGAGGAGCGCACCGCCACCGCTCCGCCCTCGGCGAGTGCCGCGACCCGCTCGCGGATCGTCTGCTCGAGATCTGCGGGAACCGGGGTGGCGAGCACGAGCGCCCGTGCTCGCTCGGAGGCGGCGGCGAGGCCGGCCGTGTCGTCGACGTCGATCGAGGCCAAGAGGGCCGACAGACGGTCGCGCAGGCCCGACGCGTCGCAGAACGCCGCGTATGCAGGCGCGCCGATGACGATCGCCTCGGGAACGGGGAACCCGGCGGCGATGAGCTCGCCCAGGTTCGCTCCCTTGCCTCCCGCGAACGCGAGATCCTCGCGGCGGAGGTCCGCGGCGTCGCGGATGGCGTGCGCTGTGGTCATCGACGCTGACATCAGGGATTGACCGTACGCCCCGGTCGGGCGCTGAGCATCCGTGTCCATTGCGGACATCGATCCGCTCGCTCCCGCACGGCATCCGGTGTTCCTGCCGATCCCTGACGCGGCGGATCGGTCTAGCGTCAGCGTGGCCGCAGCGATGCCGATGACGACCGAGGAGGAACGATGCGCGCGTACCAGCTCACCGCGTGGGAACACCCCGCGGAACTGCGCGAGGTCGCAGTTCCCGAGCCCGGACCCGGTGAGGTGCTGCTGAAGGTCGGCGGCGCCGGGGCCTGCCACTCCGACCTGCACCTGATGGAGTGGCCAGAGGGCCTGCTGCCCTTCGAGCTGCCGTTCACCCTGGGCCACGAGAACGCCGGGTGGGTCGATGCGGTCGGCGCCGGCGTCACCGGCGTCGAGATCGGAGAGCCCGTCGCGGTCTACGGGCCGTGGGGCTGCGGCCGCTGCAAGCCGTGCCGCGAGTCGAAGGAGAACTACTGCGAGCACCAGGCAGAGATCGGCGCGTTCGGCGGAGGTCTCGGGCTCAACGGCGGCATGGCCGAGTACATGCTGGTCCCGTCGCCCCGGCTCCTGCTGCCGCTCGGTGATCTCGACCCGCGTGAGGCCGCGCCGCTCAGCGATGCGGCCCTTACTCCGTACCACGCGATCAAGCGGTCGCTGGGCCGTCTCGGGCCGGGCTCGAGTGCCGTCGTGGTCGGCGTGGGCGGGCTCGGGCACATGGCCGTGCAGATCCTCCGGGCGATGACGCCCGCGCGCATCATCGCCGTCGATACGAGTGAGCTGCACCTGCGCGTCGCTCAGGACGCGGGGGCCGATCAGGCGGTTCTCGCGGGCCCGGAGGCGGCCGACGAGGTGCGTGCGCACACCCGACGGGGTCTGGGCGCGCAGCTCGTACTCGACGTGGTGGGGAGCGACGACACGATCGCCCTGGCCGCCGCGACCGTCGCGGTCGAGGGGCATCTCTCCGTGATCGGGCTCGCCGGCGGCACGCTGCCGTGGACCGCGATGGGACTGCTCCCGTGGGAGGTCAGCGTCACGTCGACGTACTGGGGCTCTGCCGCGGAGCTCACCGAGGTCCTGGAGCTCGCGCGGACGGGGCAGATCCGCGCGCACGTCCAGCGCTTCGGACTCGAGGAGGCGCCGGAGGCGTACACCGCGATGCGCGAAGGGCGGCTCGACGGCCGTGCCGTCGTGTGCCCGAACGGGTGAATGAGATGTCCGACGATCTCGCACACGTCCGTGAAGCCGCAGTGGGCGACTGGCTCGAAGAGCCGACCGTCGAGGGGGGACATCGCCGAGGCCTCGTCGTCGCGGTGCTCGGCCGGCCAGGGCACCGGCATTACCTCATGCGCTGGGACGAGGAGCACGAGTCCGTGCACTTCCCGAGCTCGAGAGCGCGCGTGATCGCGGCCGACGACCACGACCGCTGATGGGCCACGGCGAGCTCAGCAGGGGTGCCCCTGTGACGCCGTCGACCACATCGCTCCGGGCTAGGACGCCGCCAGCCGCTCGGCGCCCGGCATGATCGTGTCCACGATGAGATCGTGGGCCTGCTGTCGGGTGATCCGGCCGTACTGCAGCCACTGCACGACGACCGCCTCGCCGAAGCCCACCCATCCACGGACCAACGCGAGGGTCTCGGCCGCGAGCCGGTCGACGGGGCCGACGCCGAGCACCGCCACGAGGCGCCGCGCCGTTTCCTCGCGGGCCTCCTCGATGATCGTGGCGATCTCGCCGTCGCCCATGCTCGTCGCCGCGCGTAGGGACATCTCCCACACCTCGCGGTCGCGCTCGAGGAGATCGAGCCACGTGTCGAGGCTCTCGAGCAGCCGCGCGCGGGGCGTGGCGCCCTGGACGTACTCGGGGACGGGAAAGGACTCGACGCTCGTGACCTCGCGGACGACTTCGAGATACAGGCCGCGCTTCGTCCCGAAGTAGTGATTGATCAGTCCCCGCGCCACGCCGGCCGCCTCGGCGACGACGTCGAGGGACACATCCTCGTAGGGCCGCTGGCGGAAGATGCCCGCCGCGGCGTGGAGGATCTCCCGACGCCGCGCCTCGGTCGTCATGCGCCTGGCGCGCGGGCGGCTGACGGTGGGGTTGGGCTTGGAGGCGGCCACGAGCCGGCCCGACGATAGCCCCATCATTGATCGCCGGGATCAGCGGTCACGGGCGCAGACGGACGGGCAGGGTACGCGGCTGGTTGAGGAATATCGAGCGCACGGCCTCGGGCTCACGCAGCAGTTCCATGTTCGGGAACCGGCGCAGGGTCTCCTCGAACATGACCGCGAGCTCCAGGCGTGCGAGGGCCGTCCCGAGACAGAAGTGCCGGCCGCCGGCGCCGAACGCCTGGTGCTCGGGATTGCGCTCGACGTCGAGCTGATGCGGGCACGTGTACACCGCCTCGTCGCGGTTGCCCGACGGGTACCAGAGGAGGACCTTTTCGTCCTCCCGGATGAGCTGTCCTCCGAGCTCGACGTCGCGGGTCGCCGTCCGGCGGAAGTGCGCGAACGCGGGATACATGCGCAGGAACTCCTCGACGGCGGCGGGGATCCGCGAGGGATCGTCGATGAGCTTCTGCATCTGAGGGCGGTCACGCAACAGCGCAAGCATGCCGTTGGAGTAGGTGGCCTTCGTGCTGTCGTTGCCCGCGGCGACGAGCAGCCCGAAGCCGAAGGCGATCTCGTAATCCTCGAGGCGCTGGCCGTCGACCTCGGCGTGCACGAGGAGGCTCGTGAGGTCCCCGGTCGGGTGCTCGCGTCGCTCGGCGGCGAGCGCGAGCGCTCGCTGCAGCACCTCGCCGATGACCTCCTGCGCCGTCTCCGCGCCCTGGGGCTGCAGCTCCTCGTCGCCGAAGCCCAGGCCCTGGTTCGCAAGCTGCGCCCAGGCGGCGTCGTCGGACTCGGGCGTGCCGAGGAAGCCGCCGATGACGCGCCCGACGATGGGCTGGGCGACGTCTTCGATGAGCTCGATCTCGTCACGGTCCATCACCTGATCGAGCACACGCGTGGCGATCGCTCGGATCTCGGGCTCGTGCTCTGCGATCCGCTTCGGGGTGAACCCCCGCTGGAACAGCGCCTTGATCCGGTCGTGCCGGGGCGGGTCCATCCCGATGAACATGGCGTTCTGGACCTCGACCGGCGTGTAGTGGTCCACCGCGAGGATGCCGCTTCGCTCGGAGGAGAAGGTCTCCCAGTCGCGGCTGACCTCGTGGATGAGGTCCGCGGTCGTGACTGACCAGAATCCCGACTCTCCGGGCCATGTCGCCATGGGGCTCCAGTGGACCGGTGCCTCGGCGCGCAGGCGGTCGAAGAGCGCATGGGGCGGGCCGTCGCGCCAGTGCCGCATGTCCCCGAGGTCGATCGTCTCGATCGGCTGCTCCGTGGTGGTGGTCATACGTCGTCCCTCCTCGTGGTCGCGGCCCGAAACGCCGCCGCTCGTTCTGGCAGGTGCGGTCGAGCGGGTGCGTCACGTACGTTGGCTGACCGTGTGTCTATATTGGCGGACCGCCAATAGCCCGCACGGTAGCACGATCACAGCCGTCGATCTCCACCGGTCGGGAGATGTCCCAGGCGACCGGCAAGGCGAAGGTCGGTGGCGTGCGCGCGTGTTCATCGGACTAGGGTGCGTCGCGATGGACGAGCATCAATACCGCCAGCTCCTCACAGCGGGCCGGCAGCTCGTCGAGACGACAGACACCGAGCGGCTGCTCAGGCGTCTGCTGGAGGTCGCGCGCGAGCTGACGGGTGCACGCTATGCCGCCCTCGGAGTGCTGGACGACGAGCGCCGAGCGCTCAAGCGGTTCGTCGTGTCGGGAATCGACGAGGACGTCGAGCGACGGATCGGCGACCTCCCGCACGGGCGCGGCGTGCTCGGAGTGTTGATCCGCGACCCGCAGCCGCTGCGGCTCAGCCGCGCGGGCGACCACCCGCGGTCCTTCGGGTTCCCGCCCGGGCACCCGCCGATGGAGTCCTTCCTGGGCGTTCCGATCGTCATCGGCGGCGAGCCGTTCGGCAACCTGTACCTGACCGAGAAGCCCGACGGCGACTTCGACGCGGCGGACGAGGAGGCGCTGGTCGTCGTGGCGAGCTGGGCCGCGGTCGCGATCCGCAATGCGGCGCTGCACGATGACCTGACAGCACGCCACGACGAGCTTCAGCGTGCGGTCGAGACGCTGGAGGCGACCACCACGATCGCAAGGGCCCTCGCCGGGGAGACCGATCTCGACCGAGTGCTCGAGCTCATCGCCAAGCGAGGCCGCGCGGTCGTCGATGCGCGATCGCTGCTGATCACCCTCGTCGACGGTGAGGACATCGTGGTGGTCGCCGGCGCGGGCGAGGCTGCGTCGCTGACCGGGACGGTCCGGTTGCCGCTGCGAGGCACCGGGGTCGAGCAGGCGCTGGCCGGCCGTCGTACGCTGCGCTTCTCGACCGATGACGGTGGATCCGCGGCGGCCCGCAGCCTCTCGTCGCTGGGTGTCCGGGCCCAGACGGGTCTCATCGTGCCGCTTGTCTTCCGCAATCGGCCGATCGGGACCCTTGTCGCGCTGGACCGCATCGCGGGCGGTCCGTTCACAGAGGACGAAGAGCGGGTGCTCGAGGGCTTTGCCGTGAGCGCCGCGACCGCGGTGGGGACGGCACAGTCGGTGACCAAGGAACACCGGCGCCGAAGCATCCAAGCTGCCGAGGAGGAGCGCCGTCGCTGGGCGCGCGAGTTGCACGACGACACGCTGCAGGAGCTCGCCGCCATGCGCATCGGACTCGCGCGCGATGCCGGCGGTGAGACGGTCGACGAATTGCGTGAAGCGATGCAGCGTGCCAAGGCCGAGCTGGACGGCCGGATCGCGGCGCTCAGGGCGCTGATCACGGACCTGAGACCCGCCGCGCTGGACCAGCTCGGCACCGTCTCGGCCCTCGAATCCCTCGTTGCCCGCATGAGCGGGCGCGGCCTCGAGGTGCACCTGAGGACCGATCTCGACTGGGAGCAGGGACGCGCGCAGGCCCGGCACGTCGCCGAGCTCGAGGATGGCGTCTACCGGCTCGTGCAGGAGGCGCTCACCAACGCTCTGCACCACGCTGATGCCACCAGGGCGGACGTCGTCGTGGTCGAGCGCGATGGGTGCATCGAGCTGACGGTGACCGACGACGGGCACGGATTCGACACCAGCGAGGCCGCGGAAGGGTTCGGCCTGCTCGGGATGCGAGAGCGGGCCGAGTTGCTCGACGGGAACCTGGAGGTCGAGTCGGACATCGGGAAGGGCACGATGATCCGGGCGATCGTGCCCAGCACGCGCTTTGCCAACGTCGCCGGAGCGCCGAGTTCGAAGTCGCGCGTCGAGCGCTGATTCACCGCACCGTAGTTGTCCACAGTCGTGTCCCGCGGTTGTCCTGACGCGCCCGGCACCGGCGAGGTATACGGTCGGGACATGTACGAGAACGTGGTCATCGGGGTCGACAACGACAGCGACGGGCGCGATTCTCTGGTGCTGGCCGACGCGCTCGCCGCCGCCGGTGCTCGGATCAGTCTCACCCATATCTGGAGCCGTCTGGAGGGCGTCGTCAGCGCAGCGACTGATGCGCCGTGGCCGGCGCAGGAGGCCGAGGCGCTGCTCAAGGGCGTCGCCGCGCATCTCCCTCGTGCCGGCCGGACGATCGGGCGCGAGGCCGGCACCGTTCGCGACGGGCTGCACGCGCTCTGCGCCGAGCTCGGAGCCGACCTGCTGGTCGTGGGGACCGGTCATCGAACGGCCGGGATCGTCCATGGCTCGCCGTGCGACGTGGCCGTCGCATCGCCAGGCCTCGCCGGCGGCGGTTGGGAGCTGAAGCGGGTCACGGTCGGCTCCGAGCATCCTGTGGACGACGCGTCGGTGATCGCCGCGGCTCGCGAGCTTGCGACCTCGCAGGGCGGCGGCCTCGACGTGGTGTCCGTGCTGGCGCCCCCGAGCGCTTGGACCCCTGGTCCGGTCGCGGCCGCTGAGGTGCTCGCCGAGATCTCGGGTGACGCGGAAGCCGAGCGCCGTGCCGAGCTCGTCGCGGCCGGCGCGCAGGACGCGCGTGTCGCGGAGGGCAATCCCGTGCTGCTCCTGTCGCAGGAGAGCGCGGGGCACGACCTGCTCGTGCTGGGGGCCGATACCCGCCGCGGCCGGTCGCCCGGGCTCGCGGCAAGCCGGACCATCGATGCGCTGCTCGGCCGGGCCCGAGGGCCGGTGTTGGTCACCGCGCGCGATCGCCACGATCACGATGAGGGCACGCCGCGACCGGAGGGCTGAGAACGTGCCGCCGACGAAGACCGGATTGAACCTGGTCGTCGCCGGCGGCGGAATCGCTGCGAGTGAGCTCTTGCTGGCGACCCGGGCCCTGGCCGGCCACCGAGTGCGGGCGACGCTGATCTCGCCGAAGACCGAGTTCGAGATCCCCGCGCTGCGCACCGTCTCCGCCTTCGCGCACACGCCGTCGCCCATCTCCCTCCACGATGTCGTCGCGCGCAGCGGCGCGACCTTCTGCCGTGGGACCGTGCGGCGAGTCGCCGCAGCCGAGCACGAGGTAATCCTGAGCGGCGGCGGCCGGCTGCCCTACGACGCGCTCGTGCTGGCGGTCGGGGCCCGGCCCATGCCCGCCTACGGACACGAGGTCATCACGTACGGACGCGAGCCCGAGACCGAGGATCTGGAGTCGGTGCTCGCCGACGTCCGGGGCGGATACGCGCACAGGATCGCGTTCGTGGTTCCGCCGCGCGTCGTCTGGTCACTGCCGCTCTACGAAGTCGCGCTGCATTCGGCGCGGGTGATTGCGGCATCCGGCGCGCGCGCCGAGCTGTGCTTCATCACGCCTGAGCCGGCACCGCTCGCGGTGTTCGGACACGAGGCGTCCGTGGCCATCGCCCGTGCGTTCGAGGCGGCCGAGATACGCGTGCAGACCGCGGCGTATGCGGCTGTCGACCGCCCCGGCGAGATCCGCCTCGTCCCCGGGGGCGCGGTTCTCGAGGTGGACCGCGTCATCGCGCTGCCGCAGCTGCACGGCCCGCACATCCACGGACTCCCGCACGACGATCAGCGGTTCATCCCGATCGATGACGCGGGGCGGGTGCCGGGCCTCGATGACGTCTTCGCCATCGGCGACGCGACGACGTTCCCGATCAAGCAGGGAGGGATCGCATGTCAGCTCGCCGACGTGGTGGCGACGCACCTGGCCCGCCGAGCCGGTGCCGACGTCCAGCCTGAGCCCTTCCGGCCGGTCTTGCGCGGACAGCTCGTCAGCGGAGACGACGTGTTGCAGCTCGAGCACGCGCTCCAGGGCGGCTTCGGGCCCGGTCACGCCCTCTCCGGCAGCATGTGGGAGCCGTCACGCAAGGTCGAAGGCCGCTATCTCTCGGCGTTGCTCGAGGGCGCGCCCGGATGGACGCCGAGGGAGACGGGTGTCACGGTGGATGTTGCGCTCCCCGCTCCGGAGGTCCTGGCTCGTCATCCCGACGCGCTCGGGACCGCGGGCCTGAGCGCGTAGCGGACCTTGCCTGCGCGGCGGCGACGATGGTGGCCCGCTGCGCTGCCGACATGGGCTTCATCGCCTCGCGTCGGGTGAGGCCCGAGGCACGCTCTGCCCGGGGGAGCAGCCACGCGTAGACCATGTCGGGGCGCATCTTGGCGGTGTCGCGCAGCACCCAGCCGATCGCTTTGCGGATGAAGAACTCGCGCTCCTCGAGCATTGAGTCGGCGTAGGCCCCGAAGCGCTCGAAGTCGCCCTCGCCACGCCTCAGCGCGAGCAGGAGCGCCAACAGGGCGGACCGGCGGACCCAGAAGTCGTCGTCGGCCGCCCAGCGGTCGAGCTCGGCCAGGAGCTCCGGGTGGCGCTCGACGAGCGGTCCCGCGACGCTCGCGGCGAGGCCGTCGACCAGCGCCCACGTGCCCGACTCGCGGATGAGTCGCTCGATCAGCGCGAGGTCCGCCGGCCCGAGCTCCGCACCGTGCAGGTCGAGCAGCTCGACCGCGGCGGCCCGGCACTCGTGGATGGGCCGCGCCCACAGCGCCTCGGCGACGGCGATCAGGTCGTCGTGGTCGAGCCGGCCGGCGCCCTTCGCCACCTTGCGCGTCGCGGGAACGCTGGTCCCGAAGTGCTCGAGTGGGCTCTTCAGGTACCGACGTTCCTGCTCGGCGCGCTCGGGGGTCCCGGCGGCTCGCAGCTCCGCCTCGATCCGCGCGGCGACTTCGGTGGGCGTCTCAGTGGTGGGCGTCGGAGGTGCCACGTGCGCCCATCATCGAGGGGGTCGGACGCGGGCGCATCCGTAGTGACGCACATCGCGGTGGCCGTGATCACCGAGTCGAGGGGACCGCCGCGCCGGCACCGTCGACCTCGCCCGGCGTCCGTAGTCTTCCCGGGCGGCCGGTGTGAACGTGCGGACGCCGTGGCTGGTGCTCGTCGACAGCATGGAAAGATGAAGAATCTGAGCATCACCTCGAGTCCCGTGCTGGCGAGCGCGCCGCTTCGCCGCACGGCGCGTCCCATCGCTTCGCGCAAGGTGCTCGCGGCGCTGGCCGGTGTGATGGCTGCAAACGCCTATGCCGGCGCCTGGTATGCGATCCGTGGGGCGCCGAACGTACCCACCGACTGGCTCGAGGGCACGCCATTCGGGAGCTACGCGGTCCCGGGACTCATCCTCGGCATCGCAGTGGGAGGCACGCAGACCGCCGCCGCAGCGACGCTGTGGCGCGGCGGGCGGGAGGCGCGGGTGGTCGCGATGGGCGCGTCGGCCGTGCTCATCGTGTGGATCCTGACGCAGCTCTCGCTCATCGGCTACGTCTCGCCACTGCAGCCGATCGTGCTGACCTGGGGCGCACTGTCGTTCGTCGCCGCCGCGCGCTTGACCGCGACCGAGGCCGCGTGCTGATGTCCGGTTCCCGTACAGGCTGGAACCAGCTCTCCGGGCGACAGCGCACCGGGATCGCGGCAGCGGCGTGTCTCCAGATCACTCTCCAACTCGCCGCCTTGATCGACCTGCACCGTCGATCCCGAACGCGCATCCGCGGGCCCAAGCGGATCTGGGTCGGAGTCTCGTTCCTCAACTTCGTGGGGCCCTTGGCGTACTTCGTCTTCGGCCGGCGACGCTGACCTCGCGTCGGCGGATGGGCCCGCCGCCGGTCTCGCGTTGCGTAGCGTCCCCGGGTGCGACACCTCTCGGCGCAGATGCTCGCCGAGGAGATGTCCCACCTGGGAGAACGTCAACTGCTGTCGGAGCTACGGGTAGGCCGGGCTCGGCGGGGCCGGCGTCGGTCCGCTCGCGCTGGGGAGGGTGTACGGCTCGGGCGGGTCGACGATGGCGTCCGGAACGTCCGGGCGGTTCATGTCGGGGATCTCGATCATGAGCCGCTTGCCCTCACCGAGGTAGAACAGCGCGCCCTGGCGAAGGATCTCGGCGAAGAAGTTCCAGAACTTCTTCGCCTCCCGCGGAGCGAACCACAGGCTGCCCTCCTGGACCTGCACGAAGATGGGCCACGCGGCCTTCATCAGCTCGTCCTGGCCCTTGTGACGCCGAACGGCGAGCATCTCGCAGATCTGCGGGGAGAGGAAGGTCCGCGTGAGCGACTCGAGCAGCGGGACGCTGATGTAGCCGCCGTCCACTTCGGCGGCGAGATGCGTGAGGATCCGCGCGAGCTCCTGACCTTCCGGCGTGGATCCGAACACCGGATCGAGGATCTGCTGGGCCTGGGTCTCGGCAGCCGCCCACGTGGCCGGGATGTACTCGTCGTTGACGCCGAGCAGATGCGCGCAGACCTGCCAGGAGTGCAGGAACGCGTCGCTGTCGCGCTGGGGCATCTTGACGCCCCACTTCTTGAACGACCGCATCACCGAGGTTGGCAGGCTGTGCCAGGTGACGAGGACGTCACGCTGGCTGATCGGAATCGGGGGGCCGCCCCACGGACCCGAGGCCTCGTCGGCGACGGCCTTCCACGACGCCGATTTGGGCAGCCAGTAGCGCACGCCGGCGTGCGCCATCCGGGTCTTCACACAGGTCACGATCATCTCGCCGTACGGCGACAGGTAGGCGCGCTCGTTGCCGATGTCGTAGCCGAGCTTGGCGGTCTTGGAGATGCGGTCCTTCATGTCCGCACCGCCCTTGGAGTAATAGACCGCCTTGGCCTCGTGCGGGATGGCGGAGCTCATCATGCCGCTGACGAAGCCGTAGGCGACGCCGAGGTAGATCCCGCGCCGCTTGCTGAAGTCCACGGCCTGCTGGAGCAGACCCGTGTCGGTCCACTCCGGCAGCTTGCGCGCGTCCTCCATGAACTCCCGCAGGTCGTTCGGCAGACCGTCGGGAAGCGCTTCGCCGTTCTGCGTCCACTGGCGCAACAGGGCGTTGACCTTTCCGAGCTCGCCGCGCTCGATGACGGCGGCGATGACCGAGTCGGCCTGCTCGTCCCACACGTCCCAGGGCGGGGTGGGGATGCCTCCGACGCCGGCGATCGAGTTTGTCGCCGCCCAGGTCCACTTCGGCAGCGTCGCGCCGGCACCGAGCGCCACGCCTGCACCGATCAGCTGCCGCCTGCTCATACCCGCCATGCGGTTCTCGTTGGTCACGAGGTGTCTCTCTCCCTCACAGGACTGCCTTCGAGGTGCTCTGCCAGCCGCCCGCGCCCATCGCGTGCCCCCACCAGGCATGCTGTGATCGACGCGCTCGCTCGCGCGTGCATCTCCCGTACTCCCACAACGCCCGTTGCGAAACGAGCGTTGTGAAGCTATAGCGGGCATGACACCGAGTCAAGTGCGTTCCGCAGCCGGCAGCACCGGCATCGAACCGCCGCTCAGCTGCTGTCCGGGCGATGCTCACGCCACCATTGGGTGGCGGCATGTGCCTGGAGAGGCGTGAGGCCGATCTGCAGGAAGAACGCGCGGGCGTTGCGGTCAATCTCGCCCCAGATGCCGCGGGTTCCGTACTCGCGGATCAGCGTCTCGGCCCGTTGGCTGCCGACGTGCGGAACGCGCTCGAGCTCCGTTTGCGGGTCCGCCTCCGGATCGGGAAACAGGCGGATCGTCTCGGCCTTCAGGACTGCGACCTGGGGTCCGAACCGTGCGTCGTCACTCCGCCTCCCGACCACGCGAAGGTGATGCTCAGGCACAGCACAGCTCTTGAGATCGTTCCCAACCAGGCGCACGACCTCGCCGTTCGCCGCCCGCGCCGAGAGGATCGCCCAGTCGGCGGAACCACCCGTGGCAATGACGTCGACAACGACCACGGTCTGGTCGAAGGTCCCCTGTCCCAACGTCCATCTCTCCTTGCTCGAGTATTCCTGAGCAACGGGACCCGCCTACTCGGACCTGGCGCAATGCCACTGGACTCTTTGCAGCGGTTTCGCGACGGGAAGGAGAAGCCTGCGGTCTCGATCAGGACTGTCTTCCTACTGCCCAGAACCGCGACGCAGTAGTCGTGGGGGGCCTGACCCGGCCTGGCTATGCCTATCGGTTGCGCCGTCGAGCGATTTCAGCCGAACCGGGCCGGCATCGCGGCGATTCCCTGCAAGGTGTTGTTGCGCAGCCGCGTCGGGCGGCCGGCGACGATCCGCTCGACGCGCGGGAGCATCGCCTCGAGCAGCAGGCGCATCTCGAGCTTCGCCAGGTGGATCCCGACGCACGTGTGCGGCCCGTTGCCCCAACCCAGGTGCGCGCCGCCGGCCCGGTGCAGGTCGAAGCGCTCCGGGTCGGGGAACTGCCGCTCGTCGAGGTCTGCCGCGCCGAAGAGCAGCACGACGCGCGCGCCCTTGGGCAGAGGCGTGCCGCCGAGCTCGCGGTCCTCGGCCAGGCGGCGGGTGAAGCCCCGGATCGGCGAGGCGAGCCGGACGTTCTCGACGACCGCGGCGGGGGCCAGGGACGGGTCGGCGCGCAGCGCGTCCCACGCGTCGGGATGGCGGCCGAGCACCCACAGAAGGTGCGTCGAGGCGAGGATCGTCGTGTCCAGCGACGGCGCGACGAAGTCGATGACGAGCGCCCGGGCCTCCCGCGCGGACAGGTCGCCGCGCTCCTGGGCGGCGAACACCGACGCCGCCCAGGACCCGGGCGCGACGCCGCCGGGGCGCAGCCCGAGGCTGTACCGCAGCAGGCCGAGGGCGCGGGGCATCGAGCGGACGTTCCGGGCGTTGGCGGGGCCGAGCCCGTTGAACGTCGCTGCTGCCCAGCGCAGCAGCCGGTCGCTCCCGCCGGGCACGCCCACGAGCTCGGAGACGACCTGCACCGGCAGCCGGCTGGCGAAGTCGCGGGCCGCCTCGAAGTGCCGGCGGGCGAGGAGGGCCTCGACCGTCCGCACCGCCTCCGCGCGCAGCGGCTCCTCGATCGCCGCGATCGCCTTTGCCCCGAGCGAGCGCATCAGCACGCGCCGCCGTCGCGTGTGGGCCTCGGCGTCGCTGTTGAGCGTCGTGTCCTGCCCGAGCGCGTTGGCGATCGGGTTCGCCGCGACGCCGTCGCCGCTGCGGAACCCCGCGTCGTCGCGCAGCGCCTCTCGGACGTCGGCATGGCGGCCCATCGCGTACATCCGGTGGCGCGGCAGCCACACGACCGGGCCGGCTTCGCGGATGCGGGCGAACACCTCCCGCGAGTCGGCGAGGACGTCGTCGGCGTACAGGTCGGCGTCCAGGACGGGCGCGTTCATGCCGTCGCGGGGGCCCTTCCGGCGCGCATCGCCCACGCGGGACGACCGGGCGCGGGTTGCGCGACCGGGAAGCCGGCCCGCAGGAACTTCAGCGGCGGCGGCCCGCCCCACTGGTTGATCGTGCCCGGGTGCATCGACCAGGTCTTGGGCTGGTATCCGTCGGCGGTCATCTGCGCGAGCTCGGCGCAGCACTCGACCATCGCCCCGTCCTCGTCGAAGAGGTAGAAGAACATGTTGTTGCCCGGGCCGTGGCGGCTCGGTCCCCAGACGCCCTTGCGCCCGCGCGCGGCCTTCAGCCGGTCGGCGACGCGCCCGAGCGCGTTGAGGTCCGCGAACGCGTACGCGTAGTGCGAGAGCTCCGCCTTCCCGCGGACCAGCGCGATGCCGTGGTGGTCCTCGTCGCAGTGCCACCACGAGGCGAGGAAGCCCATCCGGTCCGCCAGCCGGAACCCGAGGCCCTCGGTGAGGAACCGCTCCTCTGCGCGGTGGTCGTTGACCTTGGTCGAGACGTGCTCGAAGTGCGTCGGCCGGTCGTCGGGCAGGTCGGCGTCGACCGTCTCCATGCCGCAGAAGAGCTTGTAGACGTGGCCGGCGGGCGACTGGACCTTCAGCGCGCGGTCGATGCCCGGCTCGCCGTCGTAGATCCCGCCCAGCAGCGTGCCGCCGGCCGCGGTCAGCCGCCGGCCGGCATCTGCGAGCGCCGCGGCGTCGGCGACCTCCAGGCCGATGTGCTCGTAGCCGCGGTTCGCGCGGTCCTCGATGAGGATCAGCTCGTGGTGGCGGTCGTTGCAGGTGAGGTACGACACGCCGCTTACGCGCTCGGTCTCGACCAGGCCGAGCACCTGGTGCTGGAAGTCGACCGCCGCGTCGAGGTCGGCGACGTGGAGGGCCATGTGCCCGATGCGGGTGACCATCTTCAGTCCTTCTGGGTCGTGGTGAGAACGCGGGCCAGACCTGTTGCGGGGGCGAACAGTCGGCGGCGCTCGTCGAGCAGCCCCTCGACGGGCCGCGGCGGCCGGCCGGTGAGCTGCAGGACGTGGTCGGTCGCCGCGCCGTCGGCGCCCGATGCGAAGTACGCGGCCATGCGGACGGCGTGGTCGACCTCGGCGGCGGAGGCGCCGCGCTTCGCCAGTGCCCGCCCGGCGGCCTTCGGCGGCACCGGGACGTGTCGGACGCCGAGGGCCGCGGCGATGTCGTCGAAGCTGACGCCCCGTGGCCCGGTGAGCTGCCATGCCTGGTCGACGGGGTCGGGGTCGAGCAGCGCGGCGACTGCGCAGGCGGCGACGTCGCGGACGTCGACCATCGCGATCGGCGCCCGCCCGAACGGGGCGAGCAGCACGCCGGTCTTCGCGACCGCTGCGGCCACGGTGGTGAGCAGGTTCTGCTGGTAGAAGCAGGGGCGCAGGAAGGTGAAGCCGAGGCCCGCCCGTTCGATGCGCTGCTCGCTGCGCCAGTGGGCGGTCGCCGTCGGGGTGGTGCCGTTGGGTCCGAGCGACGGGGCGCCGCCGGAGACCTTGACGACGTGCTGCACGCCGGCGTCGGCGGCCGCGTCGATCGCGACGGCCTCCAGGAGGTCCTGGTCGCTGCCGTGGGGGGTGAGCAGGAACAGGCGGGTGGCGCCCTCGAGCGCACGGCGGACCGAGAGCGGGTCCGTGAGGTCGGCGAACGCGGTGGGCAGCGGGACGTTCGCGGTACCGGGGCTGCGGACGAGCGCCCGCACGTCGGCTCGCTGGTCGGCCAGCCCGGCGGCGACGTGCCGCCCGACCTGCCCGGTGGCGCCCAGGACGGCGATCATGCGGCCACCGGGACCTTCGAGCGGCCGGCGATCTCGCGGTGGGCGCGGCATGCCGCGGCGACGTCGTCCGGGCCGCCGGCGGCGAAGACGAAACGGTCGGGCCGCAGCAGTGCCCATGACAGATCACGATCGGTGAGCCAGGCCGCGTCCGCGCCGGGGTCGACGACCTGCACGCCCTCGTGCTCGAGGAGCGACTGCGTGACGTCGTCGACGGCGACCGCCGCCCAACCGCGGGGCAACCGCTCGTCGAGCCGGTCGGTCTGGGGGAACAGCGTGCCGACCGTGCGCTTCGGGGGGAGGCGATGCGGCGCCACTGCGAACGCCCCGGCGCCATAGGTGGGCAGCGGCTTGACGTTGCTCGCGAGCCAGCGCTGCACGCGCGTGCCGTCGATCGCATCGAGGAACGCGTCGCGCGCACGGACCCTGCCGGGCGACGTCGACTGGACGACGCTGCCCATGGCCTTGGCCGTGCGCTGCATCGCGGCGACGTGCGGGCGCCGCTCCTGCTCGTAGGTGTCCAGCAGTCGCTCCGGCGCGCCACTCACGACCGCGGCGAGCTTCCACGCGAGGTTCGCCGCATCGCGCGCGCCCGAGGAGAACCCCTGCCCGGCGAACGGCGGCATCACGTGCGCGGCGTCGCCGGCGAGCAGCACCCGCCCGGCCCGCCAGCGCTCGGCCGTCCGGGTGTGGAACGTGTAGACGATCGCGCGGTCGATCTCGGCCCTCTCCCCGTCGAGCCACTCGGCGATGGCGGCGTCCAGCGCCGCGGGCTCCAGCAACGGCGCCGGGTCCTCGCCGGGGTGCAGCATCCACTCCCAGCGGTGCCGGCCCGGCGACATCGGCAGCGTGACGATCGGCCGCTCCGCCCGGCCGACGAAGTGCGGGTGCGGCACCTTGCGCAGCGGCCGGTCGACCTTCGCGTCGACAACGACCCAGCGCTGCGGCGCGGTCTTGCCCCGGAAGGGGATCTGCAGCCGCGCGCGCACGGCGCTGCCGCCGCCGTCGCATCCGACGAGCCAGCGGCCGGTGATCTGCTCCGAGTGGCCGCCCGCGACCGGGCGGACGAAGACGTCGACGCCGTCGGCCCGGCGTCCGATGGCCTCGAGGGTGATGCCGCGGCGCAGCTCGACGGACGCCCGGGACTCGAGCGCGCCAAGCATGGTGCGCTCGATCGCCGGCTGGTTGATCGACACGAGCGGCGGGTGCCCGAGCGGCCCGGTCTCCGCGGCGAACACCTCGACGGCGCGGCCGGCCGCGGTGACGATGCTCGCGCGCCGCTGGACCTGCGCGTCGGCCAGGATCGCCTGGTCGAGGCCGGTCGCTTGGAAGATCCGCAGGACCTCGTCGTCGACCACCGCCGCGCGCGGGAGGGGGTACGGCTCCTCTGCGCGGTCGAACGCGAGGGTGCGCACGCCGTGGTCGCCGAGCAGCAGCGCGAGGAGCTGGCCGACCGGCCCGAGCCCGCAGACGATGACGTCGTAGTCCGCCATCACACGGGAACGGCGGTCTCCGTGATGCGGTTGGCGAGCGTGCCGATCCCGTCGATCTCCAGCTCGACCGTCTGCCCCTTCTCGATCCAGCGGTCGAGCTCCAGCCCGCAGCAGCCGGGCATCGTGCCGGTCGAGATCACGTCGCCCGCGTCGAGCCGCTCGCCTGCGGAGGCGTAGGCGAGCATCGCGCCGAGCGTGTGCTGCGGGTTCGCCGTCGCGCCCTCGCACCACAGCTGCCCGTCGACCCGCACGCGGCCCTTTGCCTGGGTCCAGTCCGGCAGGGCGTCGGGGGTGATGACGTCGCAGCCGATGGAGTTCGCGAACGACTTGGACTTGATGACGGGGCCGAAGACGTTGCGGCGCGCGTCGTCGGCTTGGACATCGCGCGCGGTCCAGTCGTTGAGGATGAACCAGCCGCCGACGGCGTCCAGCGCCTCCTCAGCCGTCGCGTCGACGAGCGGCTTGGCCAGCACGCATGCGAGCTCGAGCTCGAAGTCCAGCGCGCTCGTGTGGCGGGGCCACCACATCTCCTGGCCGTCGGCCAGCACCGCGGTGTGGTTGGCGACGTAGAACGTCGGTGCCTCGCGGAAGCGGTCGTTCGGCTTCAGCTTCGGGAACGTCTTGCCGGTCACCCGCTCGAACGTCGAGACCGCCTTCCACATCGGCGCCGGGAAGAAGTTCTTCACGAGCATCCGCGAGGACGCGATCACGTGGTCCTCCCAGAGCATGAACGCGCGGATGGAGCGCGGGCGGAACGGCAGGCCGGCGGTCGCCGGATCGACGACGACGGCGGTGGGGGAGCGGAGCGCCGCCTCGGCCCGGGAGCGGCCCCGGGAGCCCTCCGCGAGGAACGTCAGCAGGTCGGGTTCGCCGTCGAGGAGGACCCAGCGGTCCTCTGCAGCGTCATGGGCGATCAGGCCGCCGGGCGTCGTGCGCAGCTTCATCCTGGCTACTCAAACAGAAACCTGATGAAGTTGTCAACTTCGAGTTAGGCGTCATGTCGCGACCGGTGGCAACGGGCGGGCCGCGATCGCGGCGGCCTCGTCGGCCGGGACCCCGAGCAGGCGCAGCACGCCCGCGGCGTGCCGTGACCCGATGTCGTCGGACAGGCGCCCGCGCAGCGCCGCGCTGATGACGCCCAGCAACGCACCGCCGGTCGCCGCGAGGGCGACGGGTACGTCGTCGATGTCGAACCGGCCGGCCTCCAGCCCGCGCTCGATGTCGCGGGCGGCGTAGCCCTGCAGTGCGTCCGTGACCATGTTGTGCGAGAGCTCCAGGCGCACGAGCAGGTTGCCCAGCTCCGGGTCGGAGAGGACGTGCCGGACGACGATGCGATGCGCGTCGGCGACGACCTCGGCCGGGTCGGCGAGCTCCGTCGTCGCCTCGTCGATCGCCGCGCCGACAGCACCGATCGCCTCCGTCATGACGGCAGCGACGATCGCGTCCTTGCTCTCGAAGTAGTTGTAGAACGTCCCGAAGCCGATGTCGGCCTCGTCGGTGATCTCGTTGATCCGCGTGGCCTCGATGCCCTGCCGTGCAAAGACCGCCCTGGCCGCATCGACGAGCTTGCCGCGGGTCTCGGCCTTGCGCCGTTCGCGGCGGCCGGGGGCGGGATCCGTGGGGCGAGCGCTCACGCGACGAGGGTACCGGCGCTCAGTGGCGGTGCGAGGACACGTCCGGGACGACCTACGACGCGGCGGGAACCACCGGACGGTCGAGCGCCGCCTCAGCGCGCACCACCAAGTCGAGGGAGTCGAGGGGCGGCCGCTCCAGCACCGGCACCTCGACGGGGCGGCCGTCCTGCGCCCACGGCACGTCGTAGGCGCCTGAGGCGATCGCGCCGGCGTCGATCCGGCGCTGGGTTGCGCTCAAGACGGCGAACGCCATCTCGCTGAGGGCGGTGAGGGGTTGGTGCCCGTTCTCCCTCCGGCCGAGCCAGCACTCCGCCATGGCGTCGAGGCCTGCCCGCTCGAACACGTCGAGCAGCATCGCGATCTCGACGCCGTATCCGGTCGCGAACGGCAGGGCCGTGAGGAGCTCCCGTCGGCCGCCGACCTCGCCGGCGAGCGGTTGACGAAAGACGCTGAGCGCGGGGGCGTGGAGGGCGAGCACCGGGCGTGCCATCAGCTCCGTCACGCGGCCGCCTTCGCCTTCGTGCAGCTGATCGCCATCGCGGAGGGGGCGGGAGTACGCGCCCTTGACGAACTGCACCGAAGCGTCCGTGAGCAGCGGCCCGAGCAGGCCGAGCACGTGGTGCGGGTGCGGATCGCGCGTGTCGGAATCGAGGAAGCAGACGATGTCGGCGTCGGTCTGCGAGAGGGCCCGCCACATCGCGTCCCCCTTCCCGAGAGACGGGCCGAACTGCGGCAGCACGTCATTCCGCTGCACGACCCGCGCGCCTGCGCTCGCCGCCACCTCAGCGGTCCCGTCGACCGACGCCGCGTCGATGACGATCACCTCGTCGACCAGGCCGACGGCGTGCAGCGGGCCGACCGTCTCTGCGACGACGTGGCCGACGGTCGCCGCGGTCTCCCGCGCGGGCAAGATCACGGCGACCCGTTGCCCGTCCTTGCGCTCGCGCAGCTGTCCGGGGTCGAAGTCGTCGGCGCGGAAGCGCCGGCGCTGCCGCCACGTCGCCTTGGCGAGGTCGACGCCGAGGCCGCGCGCGGCGCGTCCGGCCTGGCGCGGCGAGGTGAGGACGCGCACCGCGGTGGTCCGCAGGATCGGGATGCCGGCGGCGTCCAGCCGCTTGCCGAGCTCCTCGTCCTCCAGCGCACGGCATCGCGGCATCCCGCCGGCTCGCCGGTACGTGCGGGCGGTGAGGGCCAGCGAGCCGCCGGCGAAATGCGGATGCTCGGCATCGGGATCGCGGCGGCGAAGCTGCTCGAGCCGGTCGGCGAGCCGCCGCTCGCGCTCGGCGAGGACACGCAGGTCGACACGTGTCGCCTCAAGCGGGTCGAGTTCGATGAGCCCGCCGATCGCCTGGGCACCGTCCGTGACCAGCTGGAGCTGCGTTGCGAGCCAGTCCGGGGCGACGCGCGTGTCGGCGTCCGTGGTGGCGATCAGCCCATCGGCGGCGCCGGCTCGCTCGAGTCGGGCTGCGGCGAGATCCATCCCGAGGCCGCGCGCGGCGCCCGCGCCCTGGCCGGGCCCATCGACGGCGAGCACACGAGGGCCGCCGGCGGCCGCCGCCTGGTCGACGCGCTCCGCGGTCCGATCGGAGCAGGCGTCGAGCACCACGATGATCTCCCAGACCGCCGAGACGTCCGTCTGGGCGCGCAGCGCCGCGAGGCAAGCGGAGATGCGGTCCTCCTCGTCTCGTGCGGGAACCACGACGCATGTCTGCAACCCGCCCGGGACCGCGGGCAGCCCGGGCCGGTCGCCGCTCACCGGCGCTCCAGCCGCTCGAGCAGGTACTGCGGATGCTGTTCTCGGCGTACGCTGCGCAGCCAGGGGACCTGCCGCACCATGGTGTGCACGTCCTGCGCATCGAGCACGCGCTCCGCGGTCCGGGGGCGCCAGTGGACGGCCACCAGCGCCGCGCCGCGCGGCATCCGCGGGCGCAGCTCCTCGAGGGTCCGCTCGAGCTCGGCGGGAGACAGGTAGTAGAGAACCTCGGAGGCAACGACCAGATCGAACGGACCGTCCGGGAGCTCGTCGGGGATGACCCCGACCAGCGGCTGCGCCCATGGGGAGCCGGTCAGCCGGGTTCTCGCACGCAGGACGGCGGTGGGGGACGCGTCGATCGTGATCAGCTCACGAGAGCGCGGTGCAAGCAACTTCGAGAAGACGCCGAGCGAGCCGCCCAGTTCCAGCGCCCGCTGGTGGCGCTGGGGGCCGCACGCTCGCAGCGTCGCCGCGTACTTCGCGCGCTCGTAGGCGCTCGTGGTGTATCCCCACGGGTCCGGCTCGGCGGCGTACAGCGGCTCGAAGTCGGCCGCGGTCATCGGCGCGACGCTCATGGCCGCGACTCCAGCGCGGCCGCGCCGTCGCGCGCGACGATCGGATCGAGGCGGTGCTGCAGCAGGAACAGGTCGATGTCGCGCCGCGCGCGGTCCAGTGCGCTGCCGGTCGCGAACGGGTGCGAGCCGCATGCGCGTGCGGCCTCGTCGAGCAGGCGGCCCGCCGCGGCGGCGGTGGCGGCGCGCGCGTGGACCGCGACCTCCTGCAGTTCGCGGTGGTCGCCGCGATCCATCACCTCGGCGGCGCGCGTCTGCCACAGACCGACGGTGGCGTGCTCGGCACGGATCCGCCCCGCGGCGAGCTCGTCCAGCGCGGTGCGGGAGGGGCGAGCACGGAGTGCGGCGAGTGCCGCCTCCGCGGCCGCGTCGAGAATGCCCGCCCAGGTGGCGGTCGTGCGCAGCGCATCGCGCGAGATCCACGGGGACTCGGTCAGCCACCCCGCGCCGCCGAGCACCGCGATCACCGGCAGGTCGTGGAACACCACGCGGTGGCTCACCGAGGAGCGCATCCCGGCGCCCGCGTACCACCGGTCATCGATCTCCACGCGCTCGTCGCGCAGGCTGACCCAGGCGCACAGCGGGGCGCCCGGCTGCTCCGCGGGGCGCCCGAGCACGAGCGCACGATCGAGACCGCCGGCGCCCGAGCAGAACGTCTTCACCCCGCGAAGGACCAGACCGCCGCCGGTGGGCACCAGGGCGGCCGGCGGTCCCTCATCACCGCGCGGGTCGGCGCCCCAGACGCCGGCACGCAGGCGGCCTGCCCGGACGCGCCCGAGCTCGGCGTCGCGGAGCGCGGGCTCGGCGCCGACCGCGAGCCGTTCGATCGCGTTGAGGTGCCCGTCCACGATCCGTCCCACTCCGGCGTCCGCCCGCGAGATCTCGCGGACGAGGTGGAGCTCCTCCGTGGCGGGCGGGCGATCGGCGCCGCCGGCCGCCCCGATTGCGAGCCAGCCGTCCTGCTCGAGCGCCGCGATGGCGTCCTCCGGGAACGCGGGGTGCTGCTCGCGGTTGCGCGCGGCTGCGCCGTCGGCGATGGCGTTCGCGATGTCCTCCAGCCCGGCGCTCGCCGGGCGATCGAGGACCCGGGTCACGCGGCTCGTCCTTCGTGGTCGAGGCCGGTCAGCCGCCAGCCTTGCGCCCGGGCCTGCCCGCCGAACATCCGGACGAACGCGGCGGTCTGCTCGCAGTCGTCGCGCTGCGCGCCGGGCCCGAGGCCGTCGTGGGCGAGGACGATGCCGCCCTCGCCGTCCAGCTCGGCGAGCACGGCGTCGGTCATCTGCGCAGCGCTGTCGCCGCGCCAGTCGTGGGTGTCCGCGTCCCAGTGCACGAGCTGCAGCCCGGCCGCAGCGGCGACCCGCTCGGTCGCCTCCGTCCGCACACCCCACGGCGTGCGCCATAGCCGCGGGGTGACACCGAACCCGGCCAGGCTCTCGGTGGCCGACGCGAGGTCGTCCTCGATCTGCGCCTCGCTGAGCTCGGTGTGCCGGACGTGCGCCCGGCAGTGCACCTCGATGGCATGCCCGTCATCCTGGATCTGCGCGATGAGCCACGGCTCGGCCTCCGCTCGCGCGGTGATGACGAAGAACGTCGCGCGAGCGCCGACCTCCCGCAGCGCGTCCAACACCTGCGGCGTGCCGAGCGGATCGGGGCCGTCATCGAACGTCAGGGCGATGCTCGTCGTCGAGCAAGGCGCCGCCGGTGCGGCGCCTTGCTCCTCGGGAACGGTCAGGTCGGGCATGCAGCTACGCCGGCGCGACGTCGCCGAGCGGCTCGTCGGGGAGGTCAGCCTTCTTGCGCAGCGAGGCGACGATCTCGTCGAGCTCCTCCACCGAGTAGCCGGGCGCGAAGACGTCCGGCTGGGGCGGGAGGTCGATCGGCAGCGGCCGCTCGGCGGGGTCCTCGTCGACGACCTCGAGGGGGTCGCCCGTCTCCGGGTGCTTGCCGTTGAAGACCGCGGCCAGCTCCTGGTAGTCGTTGGGCGAGAAGCGATACAGCCGGGCGTGGTCGCCACGGTCGATGTACGGCTTGCTCTCCTTGATCTTGTCCGAGGGCACGCGCGGGCCGGGGAACAGCTTGGTGAGGTCGGCGCCGGTGAGGTGCTCGACCGCGCGGGCGTAGGCGACCTGGTGGACGCCGCCGCGGACGAGCAGATAGCCGGTCAGCGCACGCGCTGCCGGATGGTCGACCGCCTCGTAGACGCGAAGTTTGGCGCTGCGGGCTCCGGTCTCCAGGAAGTAGTTGTGCGTGAGGTCAGACAGGAGGTCGCCCGTCGAGATCACGTTGTCGCCGGTCCACGGCAGGCCGCGTGAGTCCTGCGCGAGCGCTCCGCGGCCACCGTTGATGAAGTGGTGCGGGTTCGCGGACATCCCGGCGATCTCGCTCAGTGCGGTCTTGGCCAGGTTGGGCGTGTCCTTCTCGGCGCCCTCGTCGGTGAGCATCGAGTTGATCGCGGCAGCGACGAGCTCGATGTGACCGAACTCCTCCGCGGCGATGTTCGAGACGAGGTCGAAGAACGGCCGGGCGCGCTGGCGCCCGCGGAAGTTGAACGACTGGAAGGTGTAGTTCAGGAAGGTGGACATCTCCCCGAACTTGCCGCCCATCAGCTCCTGGACGATGGCGGCTCCGGCGGGGTCGGGATCAGACGGCGGGGGCAGCTCGGCGAGCCAGCGGTCTACACGCAGAATCATGTGGGGTCTCCTCGGTGGACACTGCTGCGTGTCCAGTGCCCTGGGCCTCTTCACTCAAACGGACGTACGTCACATGGGGCCGGTTGAGCGCGTCCGCCGCCGCGACCCTCACCCCTCGGAATGCTGCGCGGTGGTCTTGCGCGCGGCGATGACGGCCCGGATCTCGTTCCAGTCGATGTCCCTGAAGTTGTGCATGGGGCAGAACGTCGGCCCGCACATCGAGCAGAACTCGGCGCTCTTGAAGTAGTCGTCGGCGAGCGTCTCGTCGTGCATCTCCTGCGCGGTCTCAGGATCCAGAGCGAGGGCGAACTGGCGCCGCCAGTCAAACGAGAACCGCGCCTCGGAGAGCTGGCGGTCCCAGGCGGCGGCCCGCTTCGTGCCGCGTGCGAGGTCGGCCGCGTGGGCGGCGATGCGGTACGCGATGAGGCCTTGCTTGACGTCCTCGGCGTCGGGCAGTCCGAGGTGCTCCTTCGGCGTGACGTAACAGAGCATCGACGTGCCGTGCCACCCGACGACCGCGGCGCCGATCGCGGAGGTGATGTGGTCGTAGCCCGGGGCGATGTCGGTGACGAGCGGCCCGAGCGTGTAGAACGGCGCCTCATGGCAGACCCGCTGCTGGCGGGTGACGTTGGCCTCGAGCTGGTCGAGCGGGACGTGGCCCGGACCCTCGATCATCACCTGGACGTCGCGCGCCCACGCACGTTCGGTGAGCGCGCCGAGCGTCTCGAGCTCGGCGAACTGGGCCGCGTCCGAGGCATCGGCGATCGAGCCGGGGCGAAGCCCGTCTCCGAGCGAGATCGAGACGTCGTGCGCACGGCAGATCTCCACGATCTCGTCGAAGCACTCAAACAGCGGGTTCTCGGTCTTGTGGTGAACCATCCACCGGGCCAGCAGCCCTCCGCCGCGCGACACGATCCCGGTGACGCGGTGCTGGCACAGAGGCAGGTGCTCCAGGCGCACGCCCGCGTGGATGGTCATGTAGTCGACGCCCTGGCGCGCCTGGTGCTCGATCACCTCCAGGAGGAGCTCAGCGGTCAGGTCCTCGGGGCGCTTGACGCGGGCGATGGCCTGGTAGATCGGCACCGTGCCGATCGGGACGGCCGCCCGGGCGATGATCGCCTCGCGCGTCTCGTCGATGCGCTTGCCCGTGGAGAGGTCCATGACGGTGTCCGCGCCCCAGTGCGCGCAGAGCTCGAGCTTGGCGACCTCTTCTTCGAGGGAGGAGGTGGTCGGCGAGCTGCCGATGTTGGCGTTGATCTTCACCCGGGCTTTCAGTCCGATCGCCATCGGGTCCAGGGCGCGGTGATGGACGTTGGCCGGAATGATCATGCGCCCGCGCGCGACCTCCGCGCGGACGGCTTCGGCCTCGAGCTGCTCGCGCTCGGCGACCCTCCGCATCTCGGGCGAGACGGTGCCTCGGCGGGCGAGGTGCATCTGGGTCCGGCAGTCGGCCTCGGACGGGAATGTGCTGCGCCGCATGGGGTTCTCCCTTCGCTGGTATGAGCCAGATCAGGTTCGGCGGGTCGGCGCTAGGAAGCGCCCTCTCAGCCCCTGCGACAGGGACACCCCGGAATAGGCAGGGGAGGCGGAAATCTCCGCTTCCCGTCTGCGCGTGTACTTGTATACTAGTGCGCATGAGGATCCGGCTCAACGACCGCGTCGGTGGGGGTTCCGCGCGCGATCAGGTCTATCTCGCAGTGCGCGAGGCGATCGTCAGCGCCGAGCTGGAACCCGGACGCCAGCTGTCGGAGAACGAGCTCGCCGACCGCCTCGGGGTGTCGCGCACGCCCGTGCGCGAAGCGCTCGTGCGACTGCGCGACGAGCGGCTCGTCGCGATCGTTCCGCAGCTCGGCACCTTCGTGACGCTGATCAGCGACGACGCGGTCGCCGATGCCGCGTTCGTCCGTGAGGCGCTCGAGTGCGCCGCCATCCGGCTCGCCGCCCAGAACACGCAGCCGGCCGTCCTGGAGGAGATCCAGGCCAACCTCGTCGCGCAGGACCGCGCACAGGCGGAGAACGACAGCAATGCGTTCGACGTCCTGGACGAGGCGCTGCATCGCAAGCTCTGTGAGATGTCCGGGCACGAGATCGCGTGGGCGCTCGCCCGCCGCGCCAACGGCCATCTCGACCGGGTTCGGCGCCTCAGCCTCCCGGAGCCCGGGTATCTGGGGGAGATGGTGACCGAGCACCGCGCAGTCGTCGCCGCGGTCGCCGACGGCGATCCGGACCGGGCAGAGCACGAGCTCCGCCACCACCTGCGGATGGTCCTGAGCCAGGTATCGACCATCCGAGACCAGCACCCCGACTACTTCGAGGAAGGCTGAGGCCCATGGCCGCCACCGCCCCGCCCCGCGACACGCATCTCTCCCGGGACACCCGCCGCGAGCTGTACGAGACGATGGTCCTGAGCCGGGCCTTCGAGACCGAGGCCGAGCGCCAGTACAAGGCGGCCCGCATCGGCGGCTACTGCCACCTCTCCTCCGGCCAGGAGGCGATGACCGTCGGCGCGATGCACGCGTTGCACGAGGACGACCTGCTCGTCACCGGCTACCGGTCTCACGGCTTCGCGCTGGCGCGCGGCGTGCCGCCCGAGGCGGTCATGGCGGAGCTGTTCGGCAAGGTCGACGGCTGCGCGCACGGCCGGGGCGGCTCGATGCATCTGCTCGATCCGAGCCGCGGCTATTACGGCGGCTGGGGCATCGTCGCCGGCCAGCTGCCGATCGCGACGGGCCTCGCGCTCGCCCTGCGCCGGCAGAAGAAGGAGCAGGCCGTGCTCTGCGAGCTCGGCGACGGCGCGGTGAACATGGGCGCCTGGCACGAGTCGCTGAACCTCGCCGCGCTCTGGGATCTCCCGGTCGTCTTCCTCGTCGTGAACAACCTCTACGGGATGGGCACCGCGGTCGATCGCGCCAGCGCCGAGCCCGACCTCTACAAGCGCGCGAGCGCCTATCGGATGCACGGCGAGCGCGTCGACGGCGATGACCTCGACGCGATGGTCGAAGCCGCCGACCGTCTGCTCACACGGGCGCGCGAGGAGCATCAGCCCGCTGTCCTCGAGGCCATCACCTACCGCTACCGCGGCCACTCGGTCGCCGATGCGGGGCTCGCGTACCGCACGAAGGACGAGATCACCGAGCACCAGAAGACCGACCCGATCACGCTCGAGCGCGACAAGCTGCTCGCCGAGGGCGTCAGCGAGGACGACCTCGCGCTGGTGGACACGCAGGCCGACGAGCGAGTAGCCGCCGCGGTCCAGGCTGCGACCGACAGCCCCGAGCCGCAGACCGACCGCCTCGCCTACGGCATGCACGCCCTGGGCAGTGCCGAGCAGTTCGCCCGGATGCGCCCGGGCAGCCCGTTCGGTGAGGAAGCACTGACCTTCGACGCGGGGCTGGGTGCCTGATGAGCGCCACCGAAGCCCAGGCCGAGACCACCGGCACGAAGGTCATGAACTACCGCGAGGCGCTGCGCCTCGCCCTCCGCGAGGAGATGGAGCGCGACGAGCGCGTCTTCCTCATGGGCGAAGAGGTCGGCGTCTTCGAGGGGGCCTACAAGGTGTCCGCCGGTCTCATGGACCAGTTCGGGGAGGAGCGCGTCCGCGACACGCCGATCTCCGAAGAGGGCTTCGTCGGCGCGGGGGTCGGCGCGGCGATGCTGGGCGAGCGCCCGGTCGTCGAGATCATGACCCTGAACTTCCTCCTCGTCGCGATGGACCAGGTGATCAACCACGCGGCGAAGATCGGCGCGATGTTCGGCGGCGAGGTCCGCTGCCCGATGGTCATCCGCACGCCGAACGGCGCGGGCAACCAGCTGACCGCGCAGCACTCGCAGTCCTTCGACGGCTGGTTCGCCGGCACGCCGGGCCTGAAGGTCGTCACCCCCGCGAATCCCGCTGACGCGAAGGGTCTGCTGAAGAGCGCGATCCGCGACGAGGACCCGGTGCTCGTCATCGAGAACCTCCCGATCTACAAGGAGAAGGGGGAGGTTCCGCTCGACCCCGACTTCGTCACGCCGATCGGGCTGGCGAACGTCGCCCGCGAGGGCAGCGACATCACGATCGTCTCGCACTCGTTCGCGACCGTTCGGGCGCTGCACGTCGCCGAGCAGCTCGCCGAGGAGCACAAGATCTCGGTGGAGGTCGTCGACCTGCGCTCGCTGCGCCCGCTCGACGTCGAGACGATCGCGCAGTCGGTGGCGAAGACGAACCGCGTGGTCTGCGTCGAGGAGGGGTGGCCGAGCTACGGCGTCACCGCCGAGATCGCCGCGCGCATCCAGAAGGCGTCCTTCGACGACCTCGACGCGCCGGTCGAGCGCGTCGGCATGGCCGAGGTGCCGCTGCCGTACGCCAAGGGCCTCGAGCTCGCGGCGATGCCCAACGAGGAACGGCTTGCCGGCGCGGTGCTGGCGACGCTCGGGATGGGGCCCGGCGGCGCATGATCGAGGTCACGATGCCGCGCCTCTCCGACTCCATGGAGGAGGGGACGATCCTGCAGTGGCTGGTCGCCGAGGGCGCCGCCGTCTCGCGAGGCGACGAGCTCGCCGAGATCGAGACCGACAAGGCCACCATGACGTACGAGGCCGATTCCGACGGTCTCCTGCACCTCGTCGCCCGCGAGGGCGACACGCTGGCGGTGGGCGCGCCGATCGCGGTGCTGCTGTCCGATGGGGAGGAGCCGCCTGTGCGGCAAGCGCAAGCCATCAGCCAGCACGAGGGCGGCGGTGATCGGCGGGAAGCGACTTCCCCTGCCGCGACCCTCACGCCCCCAGTGTCGGGTGACGGGCGTCTCAAGGCTTCGCCGCTGGCACGGCGCGTCGCGGCTGCGCACGGGGTGGAGCTGGCCGGCATCGCTGGGTCCGGACCGAATGGACGCGTTGTCCGGGCCGACGTCGAGGCGTACGTGCAGACCCGCCAGAACGGCAACGGGAAGGTCGAGCCGGCGCCGCGGCCCGAGGGCAACCGCGGCGAGATCACGCGGGTCGAACCGTCCCGGACGCAGGCGCTCATCGCCCGCCGCATGGCGGAGTCCCGCGCGACGATCCCGTCGTTCGACGTCTCGATGGACATCGACGTCACCGACCTCCTGGCCCTGCGCAGGCAGCTCAAGGACGCGGGCCGGAAGCTGTCGGTCAACGACTTCGTCGTCAAGGCGACGGGTTTGACGCTGCGCGATCACCCGCGGGTGAACGGCGCATGGAAGGACGGCGGCTTCGAGACGTACGGCCGGGTCAACGTCGGCATCGCCGTCGCGGCCGAGGGCACGCTCATCGTCCCGACGATCTTCGACGCAGATCGCAAACCGGTCACGGAGATCGCAGCCGACGCGCGAGCGCTCGCCGAGAGGGTCCGCGACCAGGCGATCACGCCCCCGGAGCTGTCAGGAGGCACATGCACGGTGTCGAACCTCGGGATGTTCGGTGTGACGAGCTTCAACGCCGTCATCAACCCCGGGCAGGCGGCGATCCTCGCGGTCGGCGCGGCGATCCCGCGGGACGACCGCCAGGTCATGAACGTGACCCTCTCGAGCGACCACCGGATCATCTACGGCGCCGACGCCGCCGCGTTCCTGACGACGCTGCGTGACCGGCTCGAGCACCCGCTGACACTGCTCGCCTAGAGAAGATCGGCAATCGCGTAGGCAGGTACGGCAATCCTGCCGATGTCAGGGCGATGAGGCAGACGTAGCTTGCGGTCTGCGGGTCACCACCGGCCCGCGCAAACCCCAAGGAGCGTCATGCCCACCTACCTCATCGAGCGCCAGATCCCGGGCGCGGAGAAGCTCACCGACGACGAGCTGCGCGGCATCACCGCGAAGTCCAACGACGCCGTTTCAGAGCTCGAGCGCCCGTACACGTGGCATCACAGCTACGTCGCGGGCGACAAGATCTACTGCGTTCACGAGGCCGAGAGCGCCGACGTGATCCTCGCGCACGCCCGCGGCGGCGGATTCCCCGCGAACGTGGTCAGCGAGATCGTCGCGGTCTTCGACAGCACGGGTCCCCGGGAGATGCCGGTCTAGACTCCGCGCATGTCCGGGCGTGGACTGATCGGACGCGCCGAAGAGCGCTCCCGTCTCGACCTCGCGGTGCGAACCGCGGCGTCCGGGCGCGGAGCGCTCGTGCTCCTTACCGGCGAGGCCGGGATCGGCAAGACCCGCCTCGTCGAAGAGGTGGCGGAGGAGCACGGCATCCGCTTCGTGCGCGGTGCCGCCACCCCCGCGTGCTCGCCGTACGGGCCGCTGGTCGCCGCGATGCGCGGCTACCTGCGCGCGGTCCCCGAAGGGCTGGAGCGCTGCGGCCCGCTCCGGCAGCAGCTCGCGGTGCTGCTGCCCGAGCTGGGCCCGGCCGGTCCCGTGGACGATCCGGCGACGCTCGTCGAGGCGATCCGCTGCGGCCTCGCCACCATGGCTGCCGACGAGCCGGTCGCCGTCCTGCTCGACGACCTGCAGTGGTCCGACGAGGCCACGCTCGAGCTGCTCACCACCCTCGCGCTGCCCGTCCGCGAGCTCCCGCTGCTCGTCGTCGCGGCCTACCGCTCCGACGAGCTGCCCCGGTCGCACCCGCTGCGCCGGATGCGCCACGACCTGCGGCGCGATCGCGCGCTCGACGAGATCGCGCTCGAGCCGCTCAGCTCCGAGGAGGTCTCCGAGCTGCTCGCGGAGCTCCTCGGGACGCCGGCATCGCCGCGCCTGGCGGAGCTGCTGTACCACCGCACGGGCGGGACGCCGTTCTTCGTGGAGGAGCTCGCGCTCGCGCTGCGGGACGCCGACCGTCTCCTGGCCGGACCGTCGGGGCTGACCCTCGCGCTCGACGAGGACGTCCCGCTGCCGGCGACCGTCCGCGACGCGGTGCTGGTGCGGACCGCCCCGCTGCCCGAATCGGCGCGGGCCGCTGCGGAGGCCGCGGCGGTGGCAGGCCATCGGTTCGACATCGGCGTCGTCGCCGGGCTCGGCCTGGCCGACGGGCTCGGCGAGCTCTTCGCCGCCGGCCTCGTCGTCGAGGAACCGGACGGCTGGGCCGCGTTCCGGCACCCGCTGGCGCGCGACGCGATCTACGAGGACATCCCGTGGCTGCGATGCAGCGGCCTGCACCGGGATCTCGCCGAGCGGCTCGAGCGCGACGGGGGAGAGCCGGGCGAGATCGCCGCGCACTGGCTCGCCGCACGCGATCCCACGCGCGCGCTGGAGGCGCTGCTGGCGGCGGTCGACCAGCGTGCAGCCGTCCACGCGTATCGCGATGCCGCGCGGCTCGGCCGTGAGGCGCTGGACCTCTGGCCCGAGGGTGAGCGCGCGGCCGACCGCGTCCGCGCTCTGGAGGCGCTGGCCAATCACGCCGAGCTCGCGGGTGACCTTCCCGGCGCCGCGCGCGCTCAGCGCGAGGTCGTCGCCGCGCGGCGTGCCGCCGGAGCGGGGCGCGCGCTCGCCGACGCCGAGCGGCGGATCGCCGGCATCTACGCCCTGCAGGGCGACCGCCCGCGGTCGCTCGCCGCGCACCGGGTCGCCGCGGAGTCCTACGCGGCCAACGGCCTGCCGGGCGAGGCCGCGGCTGAGCGCCTGGTGATCGCGCAGTACCTGCAGTCCGCTGGGCGCTTCGGTGAGGCGACGGATGCCGCCGCGACGGCGCGAGCGGAGGCGGTGCGCGCGGACCGCATCGGTCTGCGGGCCCGGGCGATGGGACTGGAGGGCGTCGCGCGGGTGAAGGGCGGCGCCTACGAGGAGGGCGTCGCGATCATCCGTGAGGGGTTGTCGCTCGCACTCGGACACGAGCTCACTGCCGAGACGGCCGAGGTCTACCAGCGGCTCGGCACCGCCCGCGAGATCGCCGGCGACTACACCGGCGCGGCGGACGCGCTCGGGCTCGCCCTCGGCGTGTGCGAGGCCAGCGGCGCGGATGGGATGCAGCAGGTGTGTCTCTCCTGCATGGCGTACGTCCTGCGCGAGCTGGGGGACTGGGCCGAGGTCGAGACGCTCGGCGCCCGGTTGATCGTCGACGGCGCGCCAGCCGGTGACACGCTCGTGGCCGACGGGGTGCTCGGCGCGATCCACGCGTTTCGCGGCCGCGCACGCGATGCCCAGCCGCTGCTCACGCGCTGCCTCGAGACCTCGCTGCGACTCAACGTCGTCTCGATGCTCTGCGACAGCGCCGCGGCACTCGCCTGGCTCGCCGCGCAGGAGGGCGACGATGAGCGCGCCGAGGAGTACTGCCGTCTCCTGCTCGATCGCTGGGAGCACAGCGAGGACCGGCACTACGCGATCTGGGGCCTGCGCTGGGCGTGCGGCTGGCTGGCGGGGCGCGGACGGCTCGACCTGGCGCGTGCGTGCGCGAACGGACTGGCGTCGATCGCGGCGTCCACCGCCCATCCCGATGCGCTGGCCGCCCTCGCGTGCGCGCTCGGCGAGACGGCACTGGCCGACGGCGATGCGGACACCGCCGCGACGCAGCTGCTGCGCGCCGTGGAGCTGCACCAGGCGCTGGACATCCCGTTCGAACGCGCGAGCATTCAGTACCGAACGGGCATCGCGCTTGTCGCGGCGGGGCGCACGGAGGAGGCGATCGAGCACTTCTCCGAGGCGCATCGTGGTGCGCGGGTCCTGGAGGCGGCGCCGCTCGCCGCGCACGCCGCCGAGCAGATCACCGCGCTGGGCGCGTCGCTCGAGGAGCGTCTCGGGGCCCGGGCGGCAGACGTCCACGCCAGGGCCGGGCTGTCCAAGCGCGAGCACGAGGTCCTCGTGCTCGTCGCCGAAGGGCTGACGAATCGCGAGATCGCCGCGCGCCTGGTCCTCAGCACGCGGACGGTGGACGCGCACGTGCGCAGCATCCTGACGAAACTGCGCTGCCGCTCGCGGACCGAGGCGGCCGGCCGGGCCGCCGAGCTGGGCCTGCTCGCCGCCGTGTGAGCGCACACGGCGGCGGGGCAGCCTGATGGTCGGTCAGATGGTGCGGTCGTACTCGGGACGGGTCGCGAAGCTGAAGCGCGGGCTCGTATCCACCTGGACGTACCAGCCGCCCTTGCGCTTGGCCTTCGGCACGGGAATGCGACGCGCGTTGACGCGCAGCGTGCCGCACGGGCCGGAGACACGACCGAAGCGGACGTTCTTGACGGTCCGGTTGTTCTGGCGGAAGTGGCCGTAGACGGTCGAGCCCGCCGGGAAGCCGGCGAACTGCCACGTCACGCGGTCCCGCAGACGCCCGCCCGCGATCGGCAGGTTGCTGCCGAACTTCACGGCGAAGAAGGTCGCCTGCGTACTGCGCGATGGATCCTGATCGGTCGCGATGAGGCTGAGCGTCTGCGGCACGTAGGTCTCGAGCACCGGGGTGTGGAAGAAGCCCGCGGTGTCGCCGTTCTCGTCGGGGAAGCCCGACTCCGTGAGGTTGAACGACAGGTTGATCTCCGGGGAGAACCCCGTGCCCGTGAACTCGAAGCGCTCGTCCTGCTCGTAACACGATCGCCCGTCGAGGGTCAGCGTCGAGGCGGGTGCAGCGGCCGGCGCGAGGAGGGCGACGGCGGCGGCGATGGTGGTGGTGAGGCGTGCATTGATCATGCGGCCGAAGCTACGGTCGCTCCGTCCGCGCGCCTACGGCAGTTCTGCCTAACGTCGGGGCGTGCTGCGCCTAACCGAGCGCCCGGCGCCGTCGACTGCGATCGCCGTCACGGTCTTCGCGCGTGGCGCCCTGACCGACAGCGTCACCCGCCGCCGGGGCGCCGGCAGGACCCCGCGCTTGCCCACGCGCATCTTCGCGACGCGCACGCGCGTGCCCACGCGGATCTCGAGCCGCCCGACCCCGGTGTCGTCCGTCGCCGTGGCGACGACCCGCCCACCGCGCCGGCGCAGCCGCAGCGTCGGCGCGCGCCGATCGCCGAGCGTCGCGGCCGCGGCGTCGAGCAGCTCGCGCTCGGTCGTCCCGAACTCCGTGTTGCCCGTGGGCGGGATCGGCTCGCGGTTCAGCCCGCTGATCGCGCCGCCCACGAAGGTGATCAGGGGAGCCTCCGGCCCGGTGTTCAGCACGTCGAACTCGGCGTCCCCGTTCACGCTGATCGCCTGGGGTGCGCCGCTGATCGCGCGGTCGCAGTTCAGGTCGGTGGGCATGCGCCAGGGCACCACGTGATCGCCCGCTCCGCATCGGAAGGTCCCCCGCGCGAGGTCCAGGCCGGCGGAGGCATCGGGCAGCCCGGCCGTCTCGATCACGGCTCGCTCGTCGATCGCGGTGCTCGCGCCTCCGGGGGTGATCGAGAAGCCGAGCCAGACCCCGCCCCGCGACTGCGGCACGCCCGTGAGCGAGTAGTTGTAGCTCATGATCGACACGTGGTTCGGCTTGTAGTTGAGGTCGTCGGCACCGCCGTGGCGCAGGCCGAGCGTGTGGCCGGTCTCGTGCATGAAGGTGATCGTGCGCATCGCGTCGGTCTTCGGCGTCCCGTTGGCGCTGCGGCTGCTGATGATGAACACGCTTCCCGGGGTCCCGGCGGAGAGACCTCCGGCGCAGCCCGCACCGGGGGCGCCGACGCGATCGGTGACGATCGCGTAGCGGAAGAAGGGCCGCCGGGACGGGCGCATCAGGCTCGCCTGCACCCGGGCCCCGTCGCGCCAGTCGTAGGCACCGCACCCGGGCGCGAAGCTGCCGATGGCGCTCGGGATCTCCGCCGACTCGGTGCTCTGCGATCGGTCGCCCCAGGTCGCGCCGGTCCGCGGGTTCATGATCGAGTTCGGGCCGCCGTCGACGTGCAGCGTGATCCCGTTGCGACTGTCCGGGTTGGGGATCTCGATGGCCGCGAAGGTGCGGATCATCGTCTCGTTCATCTCCTGGGAGAAGCGCGTCCCGGGACGGTGGTCGGCCTCGATGAAGAGGTCCTTGTGGTCGACCTTCGCGCCCATCGCCGGCAGGTCGATGAAGTCGCCCGCGATCCGCACCCCGTTGCGCTCCCAGCCGTCGAGCAGGCCGTCGCCGTCGGTGTCCTTGAGGTCCGGCGCGAGGATGAACTGTGGCGCGTAGCCCTGACAGCTGATGACCGCCGGGCGGGCTGCGCATGGGCCGGCCGGCCGGCCCTCCTCGGCGCCCGTCGTCGTCACGAGGTTCAGGCCGATGATCGGCGGGTCCCCGGTGATCAGGCTCGTCGCGTAGCGGCGAACCCCGCCGAGCCGGGTGGACCTGGGGCCGAGGACCTCGTCGCGATCGCGGCTGATCTTCATGGCGTAGCGCAGGCTGCCCGTGCTGCAGGGCTGCGGCGACTCGTCCAGATGCTTTGCGACAGGGTCGTACGTCATCGCGGGGCGCTGCTGGACGGCGTGCGCGACATCGACGGCCGAGCGGTCGGCCGGGATGACGAACATGACCTCGCCGCGCGGGGAGGTCACGACGTCGCCCTCGTTCGAGCAGCGGTCGATGCCGGTGTTCGGGCCATCGATGGTGTGCGTCAGCGGTTCGCGCAGCCGGGCGATCACGGATCCGTCGGCCTGCTCCTCGAGCCGCAACTTGATGAGCGCTCGGCCGGCGATGGCGTAGCTCAGGACCCAGTCGCCGACAAGCCGCGGCGGCTCGTTCGACTGCGCTCCGGCCGACGCGGTGGGGAGGAGGGCGGTGGCCGCGACAAGCGCGAGCAGGAAGCGGCGGAGCACGCCGCCAGCGTACGCCTACTTCCGGAGCACCATACGCACGAGCGTTGCGCGCGCGAGCTTCCGGATCGCATCCGCATCGTCGAGCGGGAACCGCGACGCCGGCTGCACGAGGAACGAGTGCGAGATCCGCGTCAGCAGCTCGGCGCAGATCTCCGGCGACGCCGTCAGCTCGCGCCCGCTCTCCTGCACGCGCGTCAGCTCGGCGCGCATGTACTCCTGGCCGAACGCGAGGATCGGCGCGGAGTCGACCGTCAGCAGCGGCAGCGTCGTCTCCGGATCGGTCTCGATGAGCGCGCGCAGCAGCTCGTGCTCCGGAGCGACCTCGACGAAGAAGACGACCGTCTCGACGAGCCGCTCCACCGGGTCTTCGAGCGAGGCCACGCGCTCCTGGAGCTGCGCAAGAAACCGGGTGACCTCGCGCACCATGATCGCGTTGAGCAGCTCGGCCTTGCTCGGGAACCGGCGGAACAGCGTCGCCTTGGAGACCCCCGACGCGCGGACGACATCTGCCATCGAGGTCCGGCGCACGCCGTAGCGGTTGACGAGCTCATAGGTCGCGTCGAGGACGCGTTCGGCGTAGGGGTCGGTCGTGCTCACGCCGCGCCGAGCCCGACCTTCCGCCGCACGTCCTGCACCGCGGCCGGGATCTTCGAGGCCCCCATCAGCAGCTTGAACTGCCAGCTGTCGTCGGCGGGCAGCACGCCGCCGCGCTGGGTCGCGTCGAGGAAGTCGTAGAGCGTCTCGCCCTCCTGCATCAGGCCGTCCGCGTTGAAGTGGTACCGGTCGATCGCCGGGCACTGCACGAAGCGGCCGTTGCCCTGGATCGCCGGCGCGCTCTTGTCATACGGGTACATGCGCAGCGGGCCGTCCCAGTGGCCGCTGCCGATGTAGCGGATGACCGTCCGGACCTCGCCGTCCGGAGTGACGTCGAGGAAGACCTGATCGGGCAGCGGGTCGTAGCGCCAGTCCGGGATCGCGTCGAAGAAGGCGAAGTTGTAGGTGACGAAGTCGTCGATGCCGACGATCGTGCGGCCGAAGGTCGTCACGTCGGTGTACCGCAGGTCGGCGGCGTAGAGCTCCTCGTTCACGGACATGTCCCGTACCAGGAAGCTCCACCAGTACTTCTTCGACCAGTCCATCAGCCACTGGAAGTCCATCTTGAAGCTCTTCTCGTAGAGCTCGAGCTTGCGCGCGAACATGTCGAACCACGCCTTCGTCTGCGCCTGGAGCTCCTCCTCCTGGAGCACCCGGATCGGCACGCCGCGGTTGGAGTTCAGGAACTCCGGCGGCCGCCGGCTCAGGCGCGGCTTCGACAGCGCCTCTTCGAACAGCTGCTCGTCGTACATCGACACCTCTTCTCGGGATACCGAGAGACCGTACCAGTCACTTGGTCTCACGGTACGGTGGGAGCATGAAGCGCTGCTCCTGGGCCGAAGGCGATCCCCTCATGCAGGCCTACCACGACGAAGAGTGGGGCGTCCCCGAGCGGGACTCGCGCGCCCTGTGGGAGAAGCTCGTGCTCGACGGCTTCCAGGCCGGCCTGGCGTGGATCACGATCCTCCGCAAGCGCGATGCCTTCCGCGAGGCGTTCGACGGCTTCGACCCGGTGAAGGTCGCCGCGTACGGCGACGACGACGTCGAGCGCCTGCTCGGCAACGCGGGCATCGTCCGTTCGCCCGCCAAGATCCACGCGGCAATCCGCAGCGCGCAGCTCTACCTGGAGATGGACGACTTCAGCGGGTACTGCTGGTCCTTCACCGACGGGCAGGTGCTCGTCGGCGATGGCAGGACGCTCCCGGCGAAGACGGACCTGTCGGCCGTCGTGTCGAAGGACCTCAAGCAGCGTGGGTTCAAGTTCGTCGGCCCCACGATCGTCTACGCGTGGATGCAGGCCGTCGGCATCGTCAACGACCACGCGCACGACTGCTTCCGCCGCGACGAGGTCTGACGGGCTGTCACGTGGTCGCCCTGCGGAAGACCGCGATCCCGGAGTTGTCGTCACCGCCGACGCCGGTGTAGACGAACCGGCCATCTCGCGAGACGGCGATGGACCACGCCTGCTTGATCGCGCGCGCGGCGCCGCACCCGGCTGTCTGCGGCGTGCCCTTGCCCGTCCGGCTGTATGAGGCGCAGCCGGCTCTGCCCTTCAGCTGCGTGATGGCTCCCGTCTGAGGGTTGCGGGCATAGGTCGTGATGGCACTCGACGAGAACGCGCCGGCATAGACCGTGCGGCCGTCCGGAGACACCGCCACCCCACGGGCGCCGAAGAGCCCGATCGCCTTGCCGCAGCCCGTCGCTGCGCCCTGGGCGACGCACCCCGCGGCGCCGGGCCGCTGGCTCAGCGCGCCTGTCTGCGGGTCCCGGCTCAGGACGGCGATGGCGCGGCTGAAGCGGGAGACCCCGTAGACCTGGCGCTCGTCGTCTGACAGCGTGAGGTTGTAGACGCCGCGGAGCGCCCGCCCGCCGGTGCAGCCGGCCGTGGGCTGCACGGCGACGCAGCCGCCGGCACCGGCGAGCTGGGTCAGGACGCCGGTTGCCGGGTCGCGTGCGAACGCGGTGACGGCGTTGCCCTTGAACGCGGCGGCGTAGGCGAACCGCCCGTTGCGCGTCAGCGTGAGGTCGGTCCCGCCGGCCAACTCTGTCGCCAGCGTGCATCCCGGCTTCTTGGCGTCGGCGACGCAGTTGCCCGCAAAGCCGGTCAGCGCGCTGGTCGTCGCGTCGCGTGCGAACCCCGTGATGGTCCGGCCGTCCGACGTCACGGTGTAGACGAACCGGCTGTCCGGGCTGACGGCGATGCCGCGCGGGTACACCAGGCCGTCCACGAGCCGACAGCCCGACGCGGCGGGGGTCGGTCCGCCCCGCTTCGTGCCGCCCGTTGTGTTGCGGAGGCACCCGTCCGGGCCGGACGGCTGCGTCAGCACGCCGGTAGAGGGATCGCGGCGGAATACCGCGATCGCGTTGCCGATCCCGCCCGTCACGTACACGCTGCGACCGTCGGGCGACACGACGATCGAGAACGCCCAGACGAGGCCGCGGGCCGTCGCGCATCCCGCTCTCGGCCAGGTGACGTCGGTCGTGCAGCCTGCCTTGCCCTTCAGCTGCGTGAGGACGCCGGTCTTCGGGTCGCGCCGGAACGCGACGATCCCCCACGTGTCGTTCGACGACGCGTAGGCGAACCGCCCGTCGGGGCTCAGCGTCACGTGCTGCGTCGAGCCCATGCCTCGTGCAGGGGCGCAGGCCGACGCCTTCAGGAGGTTCATCTGCGCAGGACCGAGCAGGCACCCGGACGCGCCCGGCAGCTGCGTGAGCGCACCCGCGGGCACCGCGGGCGCCGCGGACGCGGCGGACGGGGCGAGGAGTCCGGCGAGCAGGACAAGGGTGAGGAGACGGAGCATGATTGATCAACGCGCGCTGCGTCTCCGAGTTGCGATTGGCGTTCGCGGCGGATCCAGGAGCGTGCTTACACTTCGGCCCATGTCCGCCGCCTTCACGCCGTCGCACCGTGGGGGCAATGGCTCCCCGCTCGTCCTGGTCCACGGCTTCACGGACACCTGGCGCTGCTGGGAGCTGATCCTCCCCGCGCTCGAGGAGCGCCACGACGTCCTCGCGATCACCTTGCCCGGCCACGCGGGTGGACCGCCGATCGAGGGGGAGATCACCGAGATCGCGCTGGTCGACCAGGTCGAGCGGATGCTCGACGACGCGGGGATCGAGACGGCGCACATCGTCGGCAACTCGCTCGGCGGCTACGTCACCTTGCAGCTGGCCGCGCGGGGCCGCGCGAAGTCCGTCGTCGCCCTTGCGCCCGCGGGCGGGTGGGCGGTCGGCGACGACTCCTACAAGGACACGCTCGGGCACTTCACGACGATGCTCCCGCTGCTGCAGGCCGCGGCGCCGCACGCCGACGCGATCGTCTCGACCGACGAGGGCCGCCGCCAGGCGACGCAGCTCATCGCGACCAACTACGCGCACATCCCGCCCGAGCTGATCGCGCATCAGATCCGCGGGGCTGCGGCGTGCACGGTCGTCGGCCCCCTCATCGACTACGCGCTGCGCGAGGGCTGGAGCCTCGACGCCGAGCAGATCACCTGCCCGGTCCGGGTGGTGTGGGGGACCGAGGACCAGCTGCTGCGCTGGCCGACCGCCGCCGTCCGGTTCCGCGACGACTGGCTGCCGACCGCCGACTGGGTCGTCCTCGACGGGATCGGCCATTGCCCCCAGCTCGACGTCCCGCTCGAGACCACGCAGCTCATCCTCGGGCACGCGGACGACTGATGGGGTTCCAGCTCGGCCCGAAGTTCCTGCGCAAGCAGCCCAAGGGCTGGCTGCCCGCGCGCGCCTATCCGGTCAAGCACGCGACGTACGAGCACCACAACAACGATCCCGAAGGCGGCGAGTCCGTCATCGAGACGAGCGCGGGGCTGACCGTCACCTGGCGGGTTGAGCTCGACGGCCGTGAGCCGTACGAGTTCCAGGAGGAGCGCACCGGCCCGACGTGGCTGCTCAGCGGGTTCACCGGCGGAGGCAAGCGCTGGTACTCCGTGCGCGTCCGACCGCAGTACGGGCTGATGAAGGACGTCGGCGTGCCGTGCGTCGTCAACCCGGAGAACTTCTCCGAGCTGTGGATCGACTGGGACACCGCCTACGACGAGCATGTGCCCGCGTGGAACCGTGAGGCGCGCGTGCAGCGCGCGAAGGCCGAGGGTGAGAGCCGGTACGACGGGGCCTTCGACCGGATCTTCAATCCGTTCGCCGGGAAACTCCGCCCTGAGGACGAGGAGCGGCTGGAGCAGGCCATCGCCGAGGACAAGTCGCGGGCGGCCAAGTGGCTGCCGCCCGAGCAGATCGCCCAGAGCAAGGACCAGGTCACCTTCAAGCAGCGGCTCGACGAGCTCGGGCGCATCAAGAAGGAGGGCCGGAAGGTGCAGGCGACGGTCGTCGACATCGAGGACACCGGCCGCAAACACGGCGAGGTCGACGTCTTCAACCTGACGTTCGAGCTCGAAGACGGCGGCCCGCCGCGCACCGTGGTCTTCGAGCACATCTATGGCCCGCGCCACCTCAAGCGCTACAAGGTGGGCAAGCGGGTCGACGCGTGGGTCGACCCGCTCGATCCCGAGGCGATCTGCCCCGGGGACTAACGCCGGTGGGCGGTCTTAGCTCACGCTGGGGTCCGGGACGATCCGGATGTACGGCTTCGGCTCCTCCCACCCGTCCGGGTACTTCTCCTTGGCCTGCTCGTTGTTCACCGAGCCGGCGATGATCACCTTGTCGCCCTTGTTCCACTGGGCCGGCGTGGCGACCGCGTGGTTGGCCGTGAGCTGCAGCGAGTCGATGACCCGGAGGATCTCGT
>JAEMSV010000260.1 GCA_016462625.1 Solirubrobacteraceae bacterium
GATCCTCGGCGTCGCCGGGAACCCACGCCACGTCGAGATCGCCGGCCTCGGCGCGCCCGGCGTCGAGCAGCTCGGGTGTGAGATCGCTCGCGGTCACGCGCGCGCCGAGCCGCGCGGCGGGGAGCGCGGCATTCCCCGTGCCGGAAGCGACATCGAGGACCTCCATCCCGGGTTCGATCCCGCATGCCTTGACGAGCCGTGGCCCGAGCGGCCGCAGAAACGCGTCGACCATGGCCGGATAGTCGCCGGAAGCCCACATCGCGCGATGGCGCGCCTTGAGCTCGGTGCCTGCTGCCTGCTGAACGGACATCTGGTCCCCTTCGCCGGTTGCGTCCCCGCAGCGTTCCAGGGGCCATCCGCAGCCACATCGGGCAGATGCCCTATTCGTTCCCTATGCCCTGCTCCCGCACGGCGTACGCCGCCGCCTCGGTCCGGTTGCGGACCCCCAGCTTCATCAGGATCCGCCCGACGTGATGGCCCGCCGTCTTTCCGCTGATGGTCAGCGTCTGCGCGATCTGGGCGTTCGACATCCCGAGCGCGAGGAGGCCGAGCACCTCCGCCTCGCGAGCGCTGAGCTCGCCCGTCGCGCGGAACCGCGCCCCAGAGGTACCGCCGAGCTCGCGTAGCACCCCCGCGGCCGCGTCCATCGCCCTCGAGGCGCCGAGCTCGCGAAACACCGTGAGCGCCGCGCGAGCCTCGTCGGCGGCCAGCGCAGGAGCGTCGGCGGCAGTCGCGCGGGCAAGCTCGAGGCGCGCTTCGCCGGCCTCGAACGGCATGGCGAGCGCGGTGAACTCGCTGAGTGCACGGCCGGCCGGAGAGACCGCATCTGCGGGGCGCCCGTCCGCAAGCGCGACACGTGCGGCGGCGAGATCCGCGCAGGCCACCACCAGGCGCATGGCCGTCTCGCGCGCGCGTCGCGCGAGCTCGTCGACCGCCGCCTGCGCGCCCTGGACGTCGTCGCAGGCCAGGCGCGCGTCCACGAGCGGTGCGAGCAGCCGCGCCTCGCGCATCGCATCGCCGCTGCAGGCACCAAGGCCGCGCTCGAGCAGCCCGACGGCGACCAGCGGTTGGTCCTCAGCGATTCGCAGCAGCGCGAGTGCGCGGAGCGACCCCGCATGCTCCTCTCGCCCGCGCAGCAGACGCTCCGCGTCAGACAGCCGGCCCTGACGGACGCGGAGCTCCGCGAGCGAGGCGAGCGTCGGCGCGTTCATCTGGGGCACGAAGCGCGCGTGCGTGTCGAGCGCGGCCTGCAGCGCGTCCTCGGCCTCGGGCCACCGGCCCGTCGCGAGCAGCACGTCGGCGTGCGCCGTCCTGCACGCGCCGAACAGCGGCGCGGTGTTGTGCCGGCGCGCGAACGCGTCGACGACCTCACACCACTCCGTCGCGAGCTCCCATTCGCCGGCCGCGGTGCACGACAGGATCAGGTTGCAGTACGCCTCGGCGAGCGTGTGGACGTTGCGCACGCGCCCCGACGAGGCGGCGGCCATGGCCTCCTCCAACAGCCCGAGACCGCGCTCTCGCCGGCCCGCGCTGACCTCCGCGCGACCCAGGACGCTGAGGGCGAACACCTCGAGATCATCGGCACCGGTGGCACGAGCGATCTCCATCGCACGCCGGGCATGCTCGGCCTGCTCCTCGACGTCGGATGTGTGGCGCGCCTGTTCCACCGCGACCCATCCGTGTCCGGCACACGCGGGCAGATCCTCGAGGGCGCGCTCGGCGCGTCGGAGCCAGCCGCGGGCCGCGGACGCGCGGCCGGCGACCATGTGCTGGTGCGAGACCCACACGGCCATGTGCGCGGCGTGATCGCACTCCCGCGCGGAGGCGTATGCCTCGAACGCCCGCTCGCGGGTCGCGATGCCATCGTCGATCTCCCCGAGGAACCAGAGCGCGAGCCCCAACCCCTCGAGCGCCTCACCCGGCGGATCCGGCTCGCCCGAAGCCAGGACCTCCTCGAACGCCACTCGCGCGGCAGGCCAGTCCGCCTGCACCATCGCGTGCCTGCCGTCGAGGAGTGCGTCCGTCGCCGGTCGCGTCGTCATGGACGGAGTATCCCAGTGGGTACGAGGTCGGCCACTCGGACGCAGCGTTGACACGTCAACGCTTCCGCGGAAGCGCGTGGGCATCGATGACGCACGGTTGACTGGTCGGGCATGATCGAGTCCGTGATCCCCAGGCGGAACGCCGCCATAGCCCTCGTCGCCGGACTCGCACTCTCAGCGTGCGGTGCATCCGAGCAGGAGCAGTTCGCCGAGAGCGCCGACGCCATCTGCGAGCGGGTCAATCGGGAGTACACCAAGGTGGCCGAGGAGACCGGATCGATCACGGCGCTGTATCCCGCGGTCCGCCGAGCGCACGCGGAGCTCACAGCCCTGGACGCGCCGGAGACGAGCCGTGCGCAGTTCGCTCGCTACCTCGCCGTCAATCGCCAGCGCGTCGACCTCATGGGACGCGCCATCACAGACCCGGCTCCAGACCCGTCCTCCGACCCTCTGATGAAGCGGGCCGAGGCGCTGCAGGCGCAGTCCGGTGATCTCGCGGGAGACCTCGGGTTCGAGCAGTGCTCGTGACGACGGCGATACGCGACCTGTTCGGGGTTCCTGCGGTGACATGCACAGACGGCGCATCCTGATCAATCCCGCAGCCCCGAGCCGTCGCCTAGCCTTGCTGTTCGCGCTGGAGCCACGCGATCCGGAGGTCGGCTCGGCCGGCGCGCTGGTCACGGTCAATCGCTGTCGCACACGCGTCGATGACGTGGGTCGGCCGGAGTGATCGTCGCCACGTACTTCACGCAGCTCGTCTGCCTCGCCCTCGGGATCGGGACGGGAGTCGCAGGCATCGACGCGCTACTGGACGGCCGGCCCGTCGGTGCCGTCTGGCTGCTTGTCTCCTTCGCGTTCGCGTTCGGCGAGCACGCCTCGCGGCGGCTTCGCGACCATCTGGCCGAGCGAGACCGGGTCGGCTGACCTCGTGACGTCGAAGCCACACGGGCTGCGTTGAACGCCGGCGCACTGACGGCACCAAACAACTGCCAGCGGGGCTCCGTGAGCCAGAGGACCCGTCGCAACGCTCGATCTGGCGCTGCGACGGGACGAGATCACGCTCGGAGAGCCTCGATCGGCCCAACCTCAATCCGAATTGTGAACACGCCTGATGGGCCGGCCGGGATTTGAACCCGGGTCTGACGGATTATGAGTCCGCTGCTCT
>JAEMSV010000261.1 GCA_016462625.1 Solirubrobacteraceae bacterium
GCGGCGCCCTCGGCGCGCAGGATCTCGGCGAGCGCGGCGCGCCCCACCTCGAGCTGCGCGTCGTCGGGCTCGCGGGTGCCCAGCGCGCGCTGGAGCTCGTGGCCGGGAACGCGCAGGGCACGCGCCGCGACGCTGTCGTGATGGCGCTCGGCCCAGGCGAACACCTCGACCGCCGCGCCGATCGACGCGACCGCAACCGCCGCCTGCTCGGCCTGTCCCGGGTTCTTCACGACCTTGCGCAGCAGCGCGGCGCCCGCGATGTTGAAGGCGAGCAGCGGCGTCATGAGGTGCGAGCCGCAGCGGTCATGCTCCTTGGAGTGATCGCGCGCATCGGCGTCGCCGCGCTCGTAGGCGCCGATCGCCTTGTGCTCGGCCCCGTGGTAGGCAGCGAGCTCGCCGGAGCGCAGCGCGATCAGCGACGGTGCGAGCCCGATCCCGGCGATCAGCGCCTCGCCGACGGCGCCACGGGCCCTGGGGTTGCGGCGCAGCAGCTGGGTCGCGAGCGAGGTCGCGGCCATGGTCCCGAGAACGGTCGCGCTCTCGAAGGGCAGGCGCGCCTGCGGCAGGTTCTTGCGCACGAGCGGGATGACGACCATCGACTCGCCGAGCCGCACGACCCCGCGCGCGCCGGGCACGTTGTCGAACGCCTTCGCGCGCGGCTTCTTCCCCGAGGCGGAGTAGATCTCGCCGTCGGTGTGGCGCACGGCGGCGGCCCAGTGCGTCGGCCCGTGGACGAGCAGGCCGTTGCGCAGCGCCATGCCGCCGAGGCGGAGCTTCGGAGCCTCGTCGGTGGGGTCTTCCGTGGTGTCCGTATCCGTCATGAGGCCGTCCCAAGGAGGTCGAGGGCAACGTCGCGGAAGCAGGACGCCGCGAACCCGAGGTCACGAACGTCGATGCGCTCGTCGGCGCCGTGGATGAGCGGGGCGATGTCGTGCAGCGACATGTGGCGCTGCGGGAAGAAGCCGTAGGCGACCACGTCGTCGCCGAACGTGGAGCGCCAGGTGCGCGAGTCGGTGAAGCCCGGGAGGATCGTCGGGACCGTGCTCGCCCCGGGATCGTTCTCGCCGACCCAGCGCTCGAGCGCATCGCGGAGCGGGCTGTCGGCGGGCGAGGCGTTGCCCTGGACCTGCTCCGCGAACTCGACGGTGAACCCCTCGTCGCCGAGGATGTCGCGGATCCGCTTCTCCGCGGTGTCGCGGCCGAGACCGGGCGGGACGCGGCAGTCGACCGACAGCTCGGCCATCGCCGGGATGACGTTGATCTTCTCCGAGGCGCGGATCTTCGTCGGCGCGAACGTCACGCCGAGCATCGGCTCGACGAGCTTGGCGAGCCGCGGATCCTTGGCCTGGAGCTGCGCGAACGCGGCAGCAGCGCCAGCGCCGTTGACGTCGAAGCCGAGCCCCTCGAGGAGCGCCTGCGGCGCCGCGGTCAGATCGAAGTCCGGCTGCTGGGCGGCGAGCTTCTCGAGGATCGGCGCCATCTTCAGTAGGGCGTTGTCGCCCATCTTGGGATACGACGCGTGGCCGGCGACGCCCTCGGTCCGGATCCGGAAACGGAAGACGCCCTTCTCCGCGACGCACACGCCGTAGCGCCGGCCGCCGTCGAACGGGATGTGCGCGCCGGCGCCCTCGTTCAGGACGTAGTCGCACTTGACGAGCTCAGGGTGGTGCTCGCAGATCCACTGCGCGCCGAGGCTGCCGCCGGTCTCCTCGTCGGCGAGGACGATGACCATGAGATCGCCGGTGGCCGGCCGCCACCCCGATTGCGCAAGGTCGAGCGCGGCGGCGACCTCACACGCGGTCTGCGACTTCATGTCGAGCGCGCCGCGGCCCCAGAGGTAGCCGTCGGCGACGTCGCCCGACCACGGGTCGTGGGTCCAGTCGGCGGGGCTCGCCAGGACGGTGTCGACGTGGCTGAGCAGCGTGAGGACCGGACCATCCGCCGCGCCCTTGAGGCGCGCGACGAGGTTCGGCCGCTCCTCCTCGGCGCCGACGAGCGTGATCTCGAACCCGGCTTCCCGCAGCAGCCCCGCGAGGAACTCCTGCGCGACCCGCTCGTTCCCGGGCGGGTTGACCGTGTTGAACCGGATCAGCTGCTGGAGCAGCGAGGTCGCGGAGGCCTGGAGATCACCCACCCTCCGGACGATACCCGCGCGCGGGCCCGGGCTCTCAGCAGTGGACGGTCAGGCAGCGGTCAGGGGTGTGACCCCAAACGCAACCCGCAGGTCCGATTCGGGTCACACCCCCTGTGCGATCGCGACCTAGTCCCTCACGATTGGCCGACCTCTCCGTCGCTTCGTTCGATGGTGAGCGCTCTGTCGACCAACTCCGACAGGGACAGCGCGTCGAGGTCACCGACTGACCCTGGATTCGGTCGAACGGGGACAGCCAGCAAATAGTCACGCAGCAGCGCTGCGAGTTCCGCTTGATGCCGCGGTTCCTCCTCGAGTGCCCGAGCCTGGACCACACCTCGCCAGCTCATCGTCGGGATCAGCGCCAGCACTCGCTCGCGGAACAGTGGGGGCGCGACGAGCTTCACCGCCCGACCTTCGCGGTCATACGCCACAACGTGCGGCTCGGCCGGAAACCAGGGCTCAATGAGTGCCAGACTTTCGGGATCACAGAAGTGGAGGTCCAGGCCCTCGGTCACGATCACCGGCCACGCGAGGAGCGGATCGACCGTGGTGGCGCCGCCCTTCGGCCCCGGCGGCTCCAGCACGGACACGACCGCGTGAGACTCGAAGTACTCCCCCCACCAAGCATCGGCATCGTTGGAGGCCAGACGTGGGTCGGCCGCCGCGAGCGCGATGGCGACGGTCTCTCCCGAAACCCACCTGCGGCGCTCGTGTCGGAGACTGGCGGACAAAAAGCGTCCGCTGATCTTCGGCATTCCGAGCAGTTGCACGGTGAGTTCCTCATCGAGCTCGATCACGGCGACCCATCCTCCAAGCGCGGGCAGGAACGCGACGACCACGCCCGCGACGCCCTCCCGTCGCCCGCCGACCGACGTGTCCGTCAGCCACACGGGTGGATCGGCGTAACCACCACTGATCCTGACGCGCGCGCCGATCTCGACGCGAACTTTTCGCAGCCCATCCCAAACGCCAAGCACGCGGTCTACATCGACCAATCAGCCGAACCGCTCGACCTGTGCGGAAATTCGTCCCTCTCCCTCCCGTTTCACCAACCACCCACGCCTGTCATCC
>JAEMSV010000262.1 GCA_016462625.1 Solirubrobacteraceae bacterium
GTCGTCGACTTCGGCGACGCCCCGGTGCTCCCTGCGGATCCCGCGCGCACGCACGAGGCGATCCGCGCGACGGTGCGCCAGGTTCTCGACGCCGGCGCGCTCCCCGTGATCCTCGGCGGCGACCACTCGATTGCCGAGCCGGACATCCAAGCGTGCGCGGAGTCCCACGGCGGCCCGGTCGGGCTCATCCACTTCGACACGCACACCGACACGGGGACCGAGGTCTTCGGCGTCGAGGTCTCGCACGGCACGCCGATGTATCGCCTGGTCCGTGACGGCCACGTCGACCCCAAGCGCTACGTGCAGATCGGGCTGCGCGGCTACTGGCCCGGCGAGACCGAGTTCGCGTGGCAGCGCGAGCAGGGCATCACGGCGCTGTTCATGCACGACGTGCGCGAGCGCGGGATCAAGTCGATCGTCGACGAGGCGCTGCGGGTGGTCGGGCCCGGCCCGGTCTTCCTGTCCGTCGATGTCGACGTGCTCGACCCCGCCTTCGCTCCCGGCACGGGCACGCCTGAGCCCGGCGGGATGACATCGGCGGATCTGCTGTGGGCGTGCCGGCGGATCGGCGAGGCGGTCGAGCTGATCGGGATGGACGTGGTCGAGGTGATCCCGACGATGGTCGGCTCGGCGGACATCACGGCGCTGGTGGCGGACCGGATCGTGCGGGAGGCGCTGACGGGCGTCGCGATACGCGGGCGTACCGCGTGACACACTTCCCGGTGTGACCGACCACCTGACCATTCGCGAATTGGGGCCCGTGAGCCCCCAGGCCCTGCGGATCGACCGTGCGCTTCGCCGGTTCTGGCACCCCTTCGCAACGAACTGGCGCCTCACCCGCCGAGGCATTCGCGGAATGCAGCGGCTGATCGAGCCGCGTGGTCCGATCCCGGTCGTTCGCGGCACGAAGGTCGAACCGACGCTTGCCAGCGGGGTTCCCGCCGAGTGGGTCATCGCCCCGCGCGCCCAGGACGCGCACGGCAAGCGCGCGATCCTCTACCTCCACGGCGGCGCCTACGTCTTCGGCTCGCCGCGCACGCATCGCACGCTGGTCTCGCGGATCTCGCACGCCACGGGCTCGCCCGTCCTGGCGATCGACTACCGCCTGCCGCCCGAGCACTTCCCGCCCGCGCCGACGGCCGACGCGCTCGCGGCTTACCGGTACCTGCTGGACTCCGGCGTCCCGCCCGAGGGGATCGTCATCGCGGGCGACTCGGCGGGTGGCAACCTCGCGATGGAGCTCGCGCTGCACATCGTCGAGCACGGTCTGCCACAGGCGGCCGCGATGATCCTGCTCTCACCGTGGACCGACATGTCGCTCTCGAGCGAGTCGGCGAAGACGAACGCGAAGCTTGATGCGTTCATCCCCGCGGACGCATTCGAGAAGGTCGCGGCGTTCGTGGTCGGTCCGCGCGACGCGACCGACTGGCGCCTGTCGCCGCTCTTCGCTCCGGCCGAGCTCCTCGCGCAGCTGCCGCCGACGCTCGTCCAGGTCGGCTCGACCGAGGTCCTGCTCGACGACGGGCGGATCATGGCTCAGCGGATCGCCGAGGCTGGCGTGACCGCCGAGGTGCAGATCTTCGACCGGCATCCGCACGTCATCCCCGTGTGGGGGATCACGCCGGAGGCGAAGGTCTCGCTGAAGGAGATCGGCGAGTGGGTCGCGCGGTACGAGCCGACGGGGATTGCTCCCTCGCCGCCGAGCGATGCCGACGCAGCGGTGGCCGCGGAGGGCTGAGCGGGGTGTGCGACCTCGACGACGGAGGCCGTCGTCCAAATCCCACACCCCAACACTCAGGTACGTTTGTGCAATGCGCGTCGCTGCTTATCTCGTGACCGCGGGCCTGATGCTGCAGGCCTGCGGATCTTCCGATACCCCCGACTCCAAGACCGCAGCGGAGGCCTCTGCGGCCTGCGGCGGCGCCGGAGCGCAGGAATTCGTCACCGGCTCCGCGGAGACGGCGGCGGACGATGCGCGCACGCTGCAGGAGCGCTTCCGCGTGGCCGGCGTCACGGGCGTGTCGGTGGGAGCGAACGGCGCGAGCGTCTGTGTCGTCGCCCCGGCCGGGAGTCGCGACGCGGTCGCCGCGCTGACGCAGCCAGGCGAGCTGGCCTTCTACGACTGGGAGCCGAACGTCATCGGCCCCGACGGCGCGCCTGCGCCGGACGATCCCGACGTGACCGGTGGGATCAACGCAGGTACGGCGGGCGCGCTCTCGTACTACGACGCGGTCCTGCGCGCGTCGACGCGACCGGTGGCGGCGAAGAGCGCAAGCGATCGCGGTCAGGCCTACATGCTCGACCAGGAGCACGAGAGGGTTCTCGCCGGGCCCGCGGACCAGTTCGACGGACCCGTCTGCGAGGAGAGCGGCTCCGCATCGCGGTGTGTGGCGACGATCAAGTCCGGGACCGTGGTGGTGCAGGCGGCGCCTCAGCCGGACGGGGAACCGCGGACGGACCCGAGCCGCGCGAAGTCCTACGTCCTCGCAGACCGGGTCGCGCTCACCGGAGAGGACCTGACGAACCCTGAGCAGACCTTCGATCAGGCTCCGGGAGCACACGGCGAGCCGATCGTGACCTTCGACTTCACCAAGCGGGGAGGCGAGGCCTGGGAGACCCTCACGAGGGCTGTATCCCGGCGCGGTGCAAAGGCGCTCGAGCCCGGAGGCAATCCGCTCGCGGCGGTGCAGCACTTCGCCGTCGTCCAGGACGGCCGGCTGATCAGCGTGCCGTTCATCGACTCCCAGATGAACCCCGACGGGGTCGACGCCGCCGATGGCGCGCAGATCGTGGCGGGTATGGCGATCCAGTCGGCCCAAGCGCTTGCCGCGACGATCGCTTCGGGCCCGCTGAGCGGGCCGCTGCGCCCGGCCGCGGACTAAGCCGCAGGCACGTACTCGCGCTGCGCGCTCTCGATGAGATCGCGCACCGCATCCGCACGGCCGGCGCGCAGCAGCGCGATCGGGTCGGGCTGACCGTTGACGATCCCCTCGAAGAAGTCCTTGCGGTCCTGGTACGTCGGGAGCGTCCCCTTCGCCCAGCCGCGCGCGTCGTTGAGCAGGATCGCGAGCGTCGCGTACTCCTCGCCGAACAGTTGCGCGACCTCGTTCTTCATCCGCTTGGCCAGCGCCGGCGAGGCGCCTGCGGTGGAGATCGCGATCGCCAGCGGGCCCATCCGCACGAGCGCGGGGAGGATGA
>JAEMSV010000263.1 GCA_016462625.1 Solirubrobacteraceae bacterium
GCGGCGCGATCGTCCGCACGGCGGCGCACGGCGCCAAGCGCGTCGACTTCGAGCGTGAGCTGCAGTACCTCTTCAAGCTCCACGAGGTGCTCGACAAGCGCGTGGAGGAGGCGGTCGCCCCGAACCTCGTCTTCCAGGAAGCCGACCTGTCGGTCCGCGTCGTGCGCGACATCTTCAGCGCCGACTTCGAGCGGGCGCTGGTCGACGACGAGCAGCAGCACCACCGGCTCGTCTCGTTCTTCAGCCGCACGGCGCCGGAGCTCGTCGAGCGCGTCGAGCTCTACCAGGAGAAGGTGCCGCTCCTGGAGGCCCACGGCGTCGAGGAGGTCATCGACGGCCTGCTCAAGCACCGCGTCGACCTGCCTTCGGGCGGCTACCTGATGATCGACTACGCCGAGGCGCTGACGGTCATCGACGTGAACTCCGGATCCTTCGTCGGGCGCGGCAAGCAGGCGCGCCTCGAGGACACGATCACGAAGACGAACCTGGAGGCGGCCGAGGAGGTCGTCAACCAGCTGCGGCTGCGCGACATCGGCGGCATCATCGTCATCGACTTCATCGACATGGCCCGTGCGCGCAACCGCGACGCCGTCCTGAAGACGCTGCGCAAGTCGCTCGACGAGGACCGCACCAAGACGTTCACCGCCGACATCTCCAAGCTCGGCCTGGTCGAGATGACCCGCCAGAACGTCACCGAGGGCGTGCGCGAGATCATGAGCCGCGACTGCCCGACGTGCGAGGGCGAGGGCGTCATCCGCTCCGAGGAGACCATCGCGATCGACGTCGAGCGCCAGCTGCGCCGCCTCGCGAAGAAGAAGCCGAAGCGCGTCGAGGCGTTCCTGGTCCAGCTCAACCCGCGGGTCAGCGCGATGTTCACCGGCAACGGCTCGCGCGTGCTGCACGCGCTCGAGGCCGAGACCGGGAAGTCGTTCCTGTTCGAGGGCTCCGAGGGGCTGCCGCTCGATCACATGGCGATCACGCTCGAGGGCACCCGCGAAGAGGTCGAGGAGCGCGCCGTCCCGTTCCGCGAGGGCGACGAGGTGCTCGTCCACATCGTCGAGCCGCACATGTACGACGTCGACGACGCCGTGGCGAAGATCGACGGCTACATCATCAGCGTCCGCCGCGCCGGTCCGCTCGTCGGCGAGAAGCGCCTGGTGTGCATCGAGACGGCCGGGCGCACGAGCGCCACGGCGGTGCTCGTCGACGAGGACGGAGCCGCCCCCGAGCGCAACGCCGACGGGACGGGCGGGGAGTCCGACGCGGATGCCCTACAATCCAAGCCCCGGCGCCGCGGCCGCAGAGGCGGTCGGCGCCGTTCCCGTGCCTCGGGTGAGTCGACCGCTCCGGACGACGCCACCGAGACCGCAACCTCTGAGACCACCTGAACTTCATGGCTTACGCGATCGTCAAGACCGGCGGCAAGCAGTACCGCGTCGAGCAGGGAGACACCCTGCTCGTCGAGAAGCTGACCGCTGAAGAGGGCGCCACTGTCGCCCTGCAGCCCCTGCTCTTCGCAGGTGGCAAGGACCCTGTCTTCGACGCCAAGGGCCTGGAGAAGGTCTCCGTCAGCGCCAAGGTCGTCGGGCATGAGCGCGGGGAGAAGATCCGCGTCTTCAAGTACAAGCCCAAGCGCGGTTACAAGCGGACGATGGGTCATCGTCAGTCGCTCACCAAGCTCGAGATCACGGAGATCAAGCATGGCGCATAAGAAGGGCCTCGGCTCCTCCCGCAACGGCCGCGACTCGAACGCCCAGCGCCTCGGCGTGAAGGTGTTCGCCGGCGAGCAGGTCACCGGCGGCGAGATCATCGTGCGTCAGCGCGGCACCGTCTTCAAGCCCGGCGAAGGCGTCGGCATCGGCAAGGACGACACCCTCTTCGCCAAGGCGGAGGGCAAGGTCGTCTTCTCGCGCGGCTGGCGCGGCCGCGTCGTCTCGGTCGCTGCGGCCGAGTAGGGACCCGCTCGTCATGGACGCTCGCTCCGCCGCCCGCGCACTCGCTGCCGGGCGCGTGGCGATCGGCCTGGCGCTCATCGTCGCGCCGACGCGGGGCACCAGGGGCTGGATCGGCGACCTCGCCGACGAGCCCGGCGCCCGCGTCCTGACGCGCTCGCTCGGGATCCGTGACCTGATCCTCGGCGGCATCGCGCTGCACACCGTCGACCATCCCGAGGTCGGCCCCCGCTGGCTGCGGACCTGCGCGGTCGCGGACCTCGTCGATCTCGGTGCCACGCTGGCGGCCCGCAAGGCCCTGCCGCCTTCGGGCGTGGTGGGCGTGGGCCTGCTGGCTGCGGGCGCCGCGGCGGCCGGGTTCGCCCTGGCCGGCCAGGTGGAGGCGCCTGCGGGCTCCGCGCCGGTCGGCACCGACGGCGAGCCGCCGCTCCCGCCGCCCGACTGAGCCTCAGTTGGCCTGCGCCGTGGGACGCACGAACAGCTCGCCGACGTCCACGTGCGGGGGCTGTGACACCGCGTAGAGGATCGCCCGGGCGATGTCCTCGGGTTCCAGCGCGCCCGGGGGCGGGGTGGCGAAGTAGGGCGTGTTGACCGTCCCGGGCTCGACGAGCGTGACGCGGACGCCGGAGCCGGAGAGCTCGGCCCGGACCGATTCGCCCATCGCGGTGACCGCGTGCTTCGTGGCCGAGTAGAGGGATCCCGACAGCGCCTGGCGCCCGGCGATCGAGCTGACGAGCACCAGGTGGCCGGTGTGCGCGCGGAGGGCGGGCACGGCCGCGCGGATGGTCAGCGCGGTGCCGAGGACGTTCGTCAAGACCATCTCGCGCCACCGCTCCGGCGTTGACGCCGTGAACCCGCGGGGCGCTCCGATTCCGGCGTTCGCGACGACCACGTCGAGCCGTCCGTGCGCGTCGAGCGCCGCCGAGACCGCGCGATCCATGTCACCGGGGACCGCGACGTCGGCCGGGACGGGGAGCGCGCCGGTCGCCGCCGCCGTCTTCGTCAGCTGCTCGGCGCCACGGGCGACCGCGACCACCCGGAAGCGCTCCGCAGTGGCGGCACGGGCGAGCGCGGCGCCGATGCCGCTCGACGCGCCGGTGACCAGCATCACGCGGTTCTGAGCGTGCACGGTGGGGAGGCTAGTGAGGAAACGTCACCCATTTCGTTGGCATGAAAGGATCTGACCAGTCGAGATCGGGGGCGAGCACGTGAAGGCGATCGTTGTTGGGGGCAGCGGGTTCC
>JAEMSV010000264.1 GCA_016462625.1 Solirubrobacteraceae bacterium
ACGTGCCGCGGGCGGGTGCCGAACAGCGTGCGGTGCGGCTTGGAGAAGTCGTTGACGTACGGGACGAGCGGATTCACCACGACGATGAACTTCGCGCCCGCCTCGACGGCGATGTCGAGGTTCGTCGTCGAGACGATGCCGCCGTCGACGAGCTCACGGCCGCGGACGCTGACGGGCTTATAAACCATCGGCAGCGCGGTGGACGCGCTCACGGCCTTCGAGATCGGGACGTCGCTCCACTCCTCGGTGCCGAACACGATGCGCTCGCACGTGTCGAGATCGGTCGCGGCGAGGTACAGCTCGGTGTCGAGCTCGCGGAAGTCGTTCGTGCGGTCGGGATCGGAGAGCACGGTCTTGAGGTAGTGCTCGATGCCGGCGCCGGAGTACATGCCCGACGGGAGGCCCTCGGCGATGCCCAGGAGGAAGTCCAGCGCCGAGACCTGGCCGAGATCGCCGACCATCTGGCGCATGACCTTCGCCGTCTGCCACGGCAGGCTGACGCCCTTCTTCGCGAACTCGATCAGGTTCGGGCGCAGCAGGTTCGCCAGGGAGACGTCACGGAATGGCGTCGGCACCTGGTTGTTGACGACCCGCATCATCTCCTCGGGCGTGATGCCGTTCGCGGCGAGCGAGGCGACGAAGGAGCCGGCCGACGTCCCGACGTAGACGTCGAACTCGTTGACGGTGCGGTTGACGGAGAGGAGGTCGAGCGCGCGGAGCGCACCGATCTCGTAGACGCCACCGGTGAATCCACCGCCGCCGAGGACCAGTGCGGTCTTCGACCGCTTGGGTCGGCGCCGTCCGCGGCGTTCGCCAGTCCCTGGCTCGAGGTTTACGACCTTGCCCATTTGACTCTGTGTCCAGTGTAGGTCGGCATCAGACGTTTCGGTGACGGACCGCATCCCGTCGGGGCCCTGTGGTGTTCTACGTGATCGGTGCGGGGTCGTGTGTTCTTGATCGCCACTTTCGTGGCCACTTTGTCTGCCGTCACGCCGGCGCAGGCCATCGATTCCCCTGCTCTGAAGCGGAAATTGAGCAAGGAGATGCGCTTCGCGGGCGGTCTCTCAGGCGCATACGTGAGAGACGTGAGCTCGGGACGAACATTGTTCTCTTGGCGCGCCGACGCGCCCAGAGTCCCCGCTTCGGTGGAGAAGCTGTACACGACGGCGAGCGCCCTCCTGCGCGACGGACCGGCCTTCACGGTGCCCACCCTCGCCGTCAGCGACATCGCGCCCGACGAAGAAGGCGCGATCGCCGGTGACCTCTACATCGTGGGTGAGGGCGATCCGACGCTGACCACCAAGGGGATCGAGCTGCTGGCCGCCGGGGTCGCCGCGAAGGGCGTGACCCGCATCGAGGCGGTCTACGGCGACGACGACGCCTGGGACCGGCGGGTCGGTGGGCCGGACTCGGCGTTCGGCTACGACCGGTACCTCGGTGGGCAGCTCGGCGCGCTGGCCCCGAACCGCGGCTGGGATGGGCGCAACCTGCAGAAGTCGCCGGCCGACTACGCCGCACGCAAGCTCACCGCCGCACTGCGCGCCGACGGCGTGAAGGTCGGCCGGATGGGCGGCCGCGGATCGGCGCCCGAGACCGCGACGGAGATCGCCCGCGTCGCCTCGCCGCCGCTGCGCGAGCTCGCGCGCGCCACCAACGTCCCGTCCGACAACTACCTCGCCGAGATGCTGCTGAAGGGCCTGGGCGACCGATACGGCGTGCTCGGCACGACGGGCGCGGGCGCGGCCGTCGCCCGCGACACGCTCGACGACTTCGGCATCCGCCCGCGGATCGTCGACGGTTCGGGGCTCTCCCGGGGCAACCGGACCACGCCACGGCAGGTCGTCCGGCTCCTCGAGCGCATGGCCGGGCAGGAGAGCGGCACGGCGTTCCGGGAATCCCTGGCGCTGGCGGGCTCGACCGGCACGATCCAGCGGCGGATGCGCGGGACCGCCGCCGGCGGCAACTGCCGCGCCAAGACGGGCACCCTGAACGGCGTCAGCGCGCTTGCGGGCTACTGCAAGGCGCGCGACGGCGGTGACGTCGCGTTCTCGATCCTCATGAGCCGGGTCGGCATCTTCACCGCGCACGGCGCGCAGGACCGCATGGCCGCGGCGATCGCGCGCTGGGACGGCGCCTAGCGCTCTGTCGCCAACCTGACAGACGCGCCCATACGTCGCACGTACGGTCGGAGGCATGTTCCGCCGACCGCTCATCTTCGCCACCACCCTCATCGCCCTGCTCGGCGCCGCCAGCTCGGCGTCTGCTGCAACCACCCACCACGTCGCCGCGACCAGCGATCGATCGTTCCTGCCGTGCTCGCCGAGCCAGCCGTGCCGGCTCGACTTCGCGATGCTCGCCGCGCAGGCCGGCGATGACGTCGCGCTGGCACCGGGCGACTACCGCCAGACCGCGACGCTGCCGCTGCCGGGCCTCGTCCCCGTCCGCCCCGGCGTGACCGTGCACGGCACCCCCGGTAAGCCGCTGCCCGTGATCCACGGGCAGATGGGCTCCGGGGCCGTCCCGTTCGTCACCATCCAGAACGGTGGTGCCCTGAGCGATGTCGATCTGCGCGTGGGCTCCGAGCCGGGTGTCGGCTTTGCGCGTGTCGCGGCCGTCGATCCGGGCGGCCTGCTCGACAAGTCGATCGTGCGCGCCCAGGGCACGGACGGCGTCGAGTCGACCGCCTGCGCCATGTTCGGCGGCCGGGTCCGCAGTACCGCCTGTCTCGGCGAGGGGGCGGGAACGGTCCACGCGATGACCGGCATCGGCTCCGGATCGGCCGAGTACTCCATCCGCAACGTCACGGCGATCACCACCGCGACCGCGGGCCAGGGGCTGCGCGCGCTCGCGTCGTCGAACCAGGTGACCGTCAACGTCTCGAACACGATCTTCCGCGGGATCGGCAGCGACCTCGCGGCGCGCGCGGGCACGGCGACGGGCCGCGTCACCGTCAACCTCGACCACTCGAACTGGTCGTCCCAGGAGACCGGCGGCAACGGCGCGACGACGATCGCGCACGGCGCCGGCAACCAGAACGGCCCGTCGTTCGCCGTCCCGCTCTTCACCGATGCGGCCCAGGGCGACTACCGGCCGCTGCCGACCTCCCCGACGATCGACGCCGGCGGGAACGACTTCCTGAACGGCACCGAGGCCCTCGGCGGAGACCGGCGCACGATCGGCCCCGCGACGG
>JAEMSV010000265.1 GCA_016462625.1 Solirubrobacteraceae bacterium
TGGTAGTCGAGGAACTCCGCCACCGCGTCGCTGTCCGAGCGCTCCATCATCCGCGTGAAGTCCGGGAAGTACGACTCGAGGATCAGCAGTTTGATCAGCAGCTCGGGCCGCACCGTGCCGGACGCGTCGTCGAGCCGGTAGTCGAGGATGAACCGGTTCAGGAAGCGCTTCATGCGCCGCGGGTTGCGGCCGTTGCGGTCGATCAGCAGCGTGCACTCCGTCTCGCCGAGGAGCTCCGCGGTGCCCGACTGCGCGACGAGCGTGCGCACCAGCGCCTGCGTCTGGTCACCCGACGGCCGCGGGATCCGGAAGACGATCTGGATGACCTTCTCGACGTACTCCCGGCCGGTCACCTGCTTGGCGTACTCCTTCCGCGCGAGGACGGCCTCGGAGACGATCGTGTCGTCGTAGCCGATGACGAACACGAGCCCCGGCGCGCTCAGGTAGAGCTTCATCGCCTCGAAGATCTTCATGACGTTCTCGGGCGAGCAGCGGTCGAGGTCGTCGATGAACACGACGAGCATCCGCTGGGCCGACGGGCCGCCGTTCTCCTTCGCCGCGCGCTCGGCCCAGTCGCGCATCGCCTTCGAGACGAGCTCGTTGATCTGGTTGCGCGTCTTCGCGTCGACCGAGAGCTTGTCCCACGCGGCGTCGGCGAGGCTGCCGAGCCGCAGCCAGGCCGCGACCAGGCGCCACGCGAACCCGAGGACGCTCATGAGTCGCTCGTTGCGCAGCGCGCGGCGCAGGACGCTCGGGTCCATTGCGTCGAGCACCGACTTCACGAGGCCTTCGAGGACGTCCGTCCCCTCGGCGACCCAGGCGTTGAACGAGACCGTCTTGACCATGGGGCCCGCCGGGTCGCGGCGGGCGTCGAGGCGACGCTGGAGTTGGCCCATCAGCGAGCTCTTTCCGGTGCCCCACGGCGCCTCGATCCCCAGGGTGAACGGCGTCGACTTGCGCGAGCGGAGAATCAGCTGTTCGAGCTCGACGGCGACCTCGTCGAATCCGAACGGGTCATGGGCTCCGACGTACGGCTGGTCGCCGAGCAAGGTGTACGGATCGTCCACCACCTTGGTCATCCATCCATTGAAGTCCTCTCGTGTGGTCGCGGCCAAACCACCACGGGGAGGTGCATCGATTGGCGGACGGCGCAGCGGAGGCGCGTAGGCTGAAGGTCATGGAGCTGAGCGCAGGAACCCTCGTGAACGTGACCACTGACGGGCCGGTGGTCGACGGGATCGTCTTCGACCGCCCGAGCAACAACAAGGTCGTCGTCGCCGTGGTCGACCGCGCGCGCGGGCCGGTGTTCCGCACGGTGAAGCCGGAGACGCTCACCGAGCGCACGGAGGCCGGCGACGGCGATCAGGCGCTGCTGCTCCTCATCAAGCGCACGGCGCCCGCGCATCGCGGTGCCGCGCGTGCCGGGAGCGGCGTCGGCCAGGGCCGCAAGGGCTTCACCCGCGCGGCGACGCACCGGTCGACCGGGAAGTAGCGGCTACGCGTTCGTCGTCTGCGCGGCGTCGACCCGCGCGGTGAACTCGAGGATCGTCCGGCCGACCTGCGCCGGGTCGTCCCAATGCGGCAGGTGGCCAAGGCCGTTGAGGTCGAGGAACTCCGCGTCGGGCAGCATGCGGCGCAGGCGCGCCGAGTAGCGCTGCGGCGGCAGGACCCGGTCGCGGGTGCCCCACGCGATGCGGACCGGTGCGTCGAACGGCTCGAGCTCGTCGAAGTGCTCGGTCTTCGCGCGTTCCAGCAGCTCGAGGGTGACGGCGCAGTTCGCGGCGCCCTGCATGAGGCTGTACGCGTCGGCGGCGCTGAGTCGGCCCGGCCGGGCGACGATGTCGCGCAGCGCCATCTGGCGCAGGCGCGGGCGGGCGGCGACGAGGTGCATCTGCCGCTTGCCGTACTGCGAGCTGTAGTGCATGCGCAGGAACAGCCGACGCACCCGGGTGGCCTCGGGCGTGTCGTGCTCCCAGCCGCCGGCGGGGCACAGCCCGACGACGGACTCGGCGCGGCCGCGGGCCGCGAGCGCCAGAGCGAGCCAGCCGCCCAGTGAGTTGCCCACGAGGTGCGCCTTCTCGATGCCGGCGTCATCGAGCAGCGACTCGACCGCGGGCAGCATGGTGTCCCACGAGAACTCGCCCGGCATGGGCGGTCCCCCGTGGTGGCCGGGAAGGGTGGGGGCGAAGACGTCGTGGTGCTCCTCGAGGGCGGGGAGCACGGGCTTCCACGTCCGCCAAGTGTCGGTGAATCCGTGCAGCAGGACGAGCGGCGTGCCGCTGCCGCCACGGTGAAATGCGGTGACCTCCATAGCGGGCGATCCTACCGAGCGGTCGGGAAAAAGTACACCTCTGCACAATCCGACAGTCGCGGCCTATCCGTCGAGAAGCGGGTCGCGCCGTGGATCGCCCCCGGGGCGGTGGTTACGCTCTCGCGATGACCCGGGCTGCAGAGAAGACCTTCGCCGGTGTGCTGGCCAGTAACGCCCAGCGCGCCTCCGACGAACTGGCGTTCACGTTCCTGAGCGAGAAGGGCGACGTCGCCGTCACGAACGGCGAGCTCTACGAGAAGGCCCAGGGCATCGCCCGCCGCCTGCGCGAGACGCTCCCGCTCGGGGCCCGCACGATGATCCTGTTCCCGCCCGGGATCGACTACGTGGCGTCGGTCTTCGGCTGCTTCGCGGCCGGGGTCATCGGGGTCTCCGCCGTGCCGCCGCATCCCGCACGCCTGCACCGCACGCTCCCGCGACTGCTGGCGATCGCCGAGGACGCGGAGGTCGAGGCCGTCCTCACGACCCAGGCCATCAAGGAGAGCGCGCAGCCGCTGCTCTCCGGTGGGGGCGACACGCCGCTCGCCAAAGCCGAGTGGATCGCGTCCGACGACGACGCCGTCATGGCGCTCACGGGCAGCAGCGACACGCTCGTCGACTTCACCAACGAGGTCGCGTTCCTGCAGTACACGTCGGGCTCCACGGCGACGCCGCGCGGCGTGATGCTGACCCAGGCGAACCTCATCGAGAACGCCGCGTCCATCACGAAGCACTTCGGCATGCACGACGAGAGCGTCGGCTTCATCTGGCTGCCGCCCTACCACGACATGGGCCTGATCGGCGGCATCCTGCAGCCGGTCTACATCGGCGCCCACTGCGCGCTGATGAACCCGCTCACCGTCATCAAGCGCCC
>JAEMSV010000108.1 GCA_016462625.1 Solirubrobacteraceae bacterium
GATCTGCACCCCGCCCACCCCGGCACGACCACCCAGATCTACGTCCGCAACCGGATCACGAGCACCCTCCTGCTCGCCAGCCGCGCGACCGGCGGCGCGGGTGAGCCCGGCGCCGGCAGCTCCACCCAGCCCTCCATCAGCGCCGACGGCCGTTTCGTGGCGTTCACGAGCGCCTCGAACAACCTGACCGACACGGACGGCACCGACACGGTCGACGTCTTCGTCCGCGACCTGCAGTCCAGCCGCACGACGCTCGTGAGCCGCGCGACCGACGGCACCCCCGCGGCGGGCACCTCGAACCAGCCTGCCATCAGCCCGGACGGTCGCTACGTCGCGTTCACCAGCAACGCGAACAACCTCAGTGACGCTGATGCGGACGGGACGAAGGACGTCTTCCTGCACGACCGCTCGACGGGGAAGACCTCGCTCGTCAGCGTCGGCGGCGGCGGGGCCATCGCCCAGGGCGACTCGCAGAACCCGGCGATCAGCGGGCTCGGGACGACGGTCGTCTTCGAGTCGACCGCGCCGAGCCTGGTCGCGGCAGATCCGCAGCCGAACAGCGACATCTTCGCGGTCAACCCGGGCGGCGCCCCGGAGCTCGTCAGCGTCACCACGGATGGATCGCCCGCTGCGGGCGGCTCCTTCAACCCGTCGGTGAGCGCGGACGGCATGACCGTCGGCTTCGAGTCCGACGCGAACCTGACCGCCGACAGCAACCCGGCGGTCCGAGACGTCTTCGTCCGCACCCGCGCGACGAGTGAGACGCAGCTCGCCAGCAAGGCGAGCGGTGGGAACGGCGCGGCATCCGACGGAGCGTCGGATCAGGCGAGCGTCTCACCCGAGGGAGGCTTCGTCGCCTTCCGCTCGGCCGGCACCAACCTCAGCTCGCTCGACGCCGACCCGGACGCCGACGTCTTCGTCCGCGACCTGTCCGACGGCGCGCTCGCGCTCGTGAGTCGTCCGAAGGGCGGCCCGGCCGCCGACGGCGCGTCCGGCGAGCCGTTCGCGAGCGGGGCCGCCGGCACGGTGCTGTTCTCCTCCACCGCGACGAACCTGACGGCCACGGCGCCCGGCGGGGGCACGAACGTCTTCGCGGCGTCGATGCGCTCGTCGCTCGGCGTGACCGCGACGGAGCCGCCGACGACCACCGACACCTACTCGCGGTTCGACACGGACGTGACCTGCTCGGCATCCTGCCTGGTGTGGGCCACCGGCAAGATCATCTCGACGGACACCGCGGGCAACGACAACGTCCGCAGCGCGGCGGGCTACGGCGCGCAGTCGCTGAGCGCCGGCTCGCAGCGGCGGGTCTCAGTGACCCTGCTGCCGGCCGCCCGCACCTGGCTGCGCCAGCAGATCGCGGCGGGCCGGACCATCTCGGTCGAGATCAAGCTCCAGGCGATCGGCATGCGCGGCGAGACGGCCACGGGCTACTCCCGCGGGCCGCTCACGATCCTCGCCGCAGCGCCGGCCGCGAACTGAGCGCGGGGCGCGGATGAGCGGCGCGGAACCTGAGATCCGCGCCGCGGGCGGTGTCGTCGTCCGCGACGACGGCTTCGTCCTGGTCGTGCACCGGCCACGCTACGACGACTGGTCACTACCCAAGGGCAAGCTCGACCGGGGCGAGTCCTGGGAGGGCGCCGCGCTACGCGAGGTCGAGGAGGAGACGGGCATGCGCTGCGTGCTCGGCGCCGAGCTGCCTCCCGTTCGCTACGAGGCCAAGGGGCGACTGAAGGAGGTCCGCTACTGGCGGATGACGCCGGTCGGCGAAGCACCTCCGGAAGAACGCGACGACGAGGTCGACGAGCTGCAGTGGCTCGCGCCCGAAGAGGCCGCAGCGCTCATGACCTACGCGCATGACGCGGAGCTGATCCGCGCCGCGATGGCGTAGCCGCGGTTACGCCTCCGCGCCGAGCCCGTCGAGGATGCAGCCGAGGTTGTGCTCCAGCATCCTGCGCCGCGTGTATGGCGGCCCGAAGTGCTCGATGATTCCGGCGTTGGCGCTGAGCAGCGCGGGGAAGTGCTCAGGCGCAAGCGCGTTCTGCAGGGCCAGGAGCGCGTCGCCTTCTGCGACGATCGAGAAGGCGGCGCAGCCGAGCACGTAGTCCAGGATCAGCGTCACGCCGGTCCCGGCGGTCCACCGCTCCACGCCCGCGTCGAGCAGGCCCTGCACGATCCCCTCGGTGATGCCCAGGGTGCCGAGGCGATGCAGGGGCCCGGCCCCCTGCCGGACGTGCAGGACACCCGGATGCAGCATCAGGTGGTCGAAGACGATCAGCGCGATCGTCTCGACCCGGTCGCGACCCGGGATGTCCCGATCCGTGGGCAGCTCCGGCATCTGCGCGAGGACCAGGTCGATCGCGATGCCGACCAGGTCCTCCTTGTCGGCGACGTGGTGATACAGCGTCATCGTGCCGACGTCGAGCCGCGACGCGACTGACCGCATGGACAGTCCCTCGTAGCCCTGGGCATCGAGCAGTTCGAGCGCCGCGACGGCGATCTGGTCGCGGCTGATGCGAGCGGGGCGGGCCATGGCAGTCCTGCGAGCGTAGATGGAACCCCTGCCTGATGCGGCTCAGGGGCGCTTGACCCCGGGGTTCAACAGGCCCTTCGGGTCGAGCGCCCGCTTGATCGCCTCGTGCGCGGCCACCGCTGCGGGAGCCCACTGCTCCCGCAGCTGGCCGTCCTTCAGCCGGCCGATCCCGTGTTCGCCGCTGACCGTCCCGCCGAGCCGGCGCGCGAGCGCGAACAGCTCGGCCGCCGCCGCGTCAGCCTTCGCCCGCTGTGCGGGGTCGCTCGCGTCGAGCATGAACGTCGAATGCAGGTTCCCGTCGCCGGCGTGACCCCAGCTGCAGGCGTCCAGGTCGTGTCGCGCGCCGATCACGAGCGTCTCGTCGATCGCCTCCGCGAGCCGGTCCGCCGGAACCGCGATGTCCTCCGACAGCTTGCCGCCCCGCTGCGCGGCCACGGCGATCCCGATGCCGTCGCGCCAGCGCCACAACGCCCCGCGGTCTGCGACGTCGATCGCCCCCGCGCCGAGCGCCTCGCGCACCTCCGCACGGGCGCGCGCCACCTCCTCCACCGTTCCGTCGACGTCGACGAGGAGCAGCACGCCGCGCACGTCGTCCGCAGGGCCGCCCGGCGCCGCGGCGACCGCGCCGGCGTCGAGGTACTCCAGCGCGGCAGGCACGACCCCGGAGGTCAGGACCCGCTCCATCGCGGCACCGGCGTCGGCCGCCGTTGCACACGACAGCGCCAATGACGCCGCGGCTTCGGGAGCGGGAACCAGCCGCAGCCACGCGCCCGTGATCACACCGAGCGTTCCCTCGCTGCCGACGAGCAGCGACGTCAGGTCGTAGCCGGCGACGTCCTTGCGCACCGGCCCGCCGACCCGGACCAGCTCGCCCGGTGCCAGGACGGCCTCGACGCCCAGCACCCACGCACGCGTGACTCCGTACTTCAGCGCGTGCGGTCCGCCGGCGTTCGTCGCGAGGTTGCCGCCGATCTGCGAGGTCTCCGCCGCGCCCGGATCGACCGGGTAGTAGAGGCCCGCCTCCCGGGCCCGCCGCGCCACCGTTGCCGTCGTCACGCCGGCGTCGACCTCCATCCGCCACCACGCGGGATCGAACGCGCGCACGCGGTCGAGCCGCTCGAGCGCCAGCACGATGCCGCCTGCGGGCACCGCGCCACCCGCCCAGCCCGTACCGCCGCCCCGCGGTGTGACCGGCACGTCGTGCTCGTAGCACCAAGCCACCACCGCGGCGACCTCCTCGGCGCTCCCCGGCCGTACCACCGCGGCGGCGTGGCCGCGCAGGAAGGACCACTCCGTCGCGTCGGCGAGCTCCGCGGCCCCTGGCGGCGCGACGAACTCCGCGCCCACGATGGCCTCCAGCTCGCGCATGCTCCGTACCCTAGGCACCAGTGCCCGAGGGCGACACCATCCATCACGCTGCGAACCGCATCCGGCCGCTGCTGGACGGGTTGGTACCCGCAGTGGAGACGCTGCACCCCCGCTTCGCGGCCTCCCGCTGGGCCGACCGGCTCGCCGATCGCGCGGTCACCGCGGTCGACGCCCGCGGTAAGCACCTGCTCATTCGCTTCGAGGGCGGGCTCGCGATCCACTCGCACCTGCGCATGCACGGCGCGTGGGGCACGTACGCCGCCGGTCAGCGCTGGCACCGGGCCCGCCGCCGCGCGTGGCTCGCGCTGCGGACCGAGCGCGGCGAGGTCGTCCAGTTCGACGGCCCCGTCCTCGAGCTGCTGACCGAGACCCGCGTCCGCAACGACCAGCGGATCGCCGGCCTCGGCCCGGACATCGTCGGCGACGAGTTCGACGAGCAGGCCGCCCTGCGCCGCCTGCGCCACGACGACCCGACGCGCACCTTCGGCGACGCGCTGCTCGACCAGCGCACCGTCGCGGGGATCGGCAACATCTGGAAGAGCGAGAGCTGCTTCGACGCGCGGGTCGACCCCTGGCGCCGCACGCGTGACGTCACCGACGACGAGGCGCGCGCCGTGCTCCGCGCCGCGCGGCCGCGGATGCGCAACTCCGCCGCCCACGGTCACCGCGCCGAGCCGCCGAAGGTGTACGGCCGCGCCGGTCGGCCGTGTCCGCGGTGCGGGGCGCCCATCCATGCCCGTGGGCAGGGCGACGACAACCGGACGACATACTGGTGCGCGGCATGCCAGCACTGAGACGCGTCGGCCACAAGGGCGCCGACCACATCGCCCCCGGGAACACCTTCGCGTCGTTCCGCGCGGCGCTGGAGGCCGACGTCGACATGATCGAATTCGACGTCCTGTCCGAGAACCTCGACGGCACCGGCGAGCTGTGGCTCTGCCACGACTACGAGGACCTCCACTCCCGTACGCCGCACACCCTCGAGGAGGGGCTCGCGCACTTCACCGACGAGGCGTACGCGAACGTCGAGCTGGACGTCGACCTCAAGCTCCCGGGATACGAGGAACGCGTCGTCGAAGCGCTGCGCCGCCACGGCCTCATCGACCGGGCGCTCGTCTCGACCATGGAGATCTGGAGCATCGACCGGCTGCGCGCCCTCGAGCCGCGGCTGCGGCTCGGCCTCTCGGTCCCCAAGCTCCGGAGCAACCCGATGACGCGCCCGCACACCGCGTTGCTCGCGCTCTTCGGCGCCGAGGTCGTCAAGAGACTCGCGCCGGGCCGCGTCGCACCGCTCCTGGAGAGCGGGCGGATCGACGCCGTCATGGCCCACTGGCGGCTCGTCAGCCCCGCGCTGGTCCGGACGGTCCAGCAGCACGACGGCGAGCTCTACGTGTGGACCGTCGACGACGAGCCGCGCATCGCGGCCCTGGAGTCGATGGGCGTGACCGGCGTGATCACGAACGACCCGCGGCTGTTCGGCCCGCGCTCGGCGCCGGCTATTTCTTGATCAGGCACTCGGCGGAGCTGAACCCCTCGGGGTCCGCGCCCGCCGACGACACGTGGCCGGCCTCGGTGCGCCGCACGGCGCGCCTGATGACCCTCGTGCCACGCCGCCATTCGAAGCTCACGCGCCCGCGCAGCAGGATGTTCCCGGCCGCGGGCGAGAACTCGAACGACCGGCCGCTCTGCCGCGCGACGAACTTCCCGGTCCCGACGGAGACCCAGCCGGAATCGCCGCCCTTGCGCACCGGCTTCCACGTCTGATCACGCGCGACGAAGTACTCGACGCGGAAGCGCATGTACATCCGCGTCTTCTTCGAGCCGTTGCCGGGCATCGAGGCGCGCAGCCCGATGGTGTCCGGATTTGTCGGCGTGTCGCAGATGTTGACGGTTGCCCACAGGGTGTCCTTGGCGGCCTGAGCAGGCGCCGCGGCGAGGCCGACGGCCATTGCGAAGAAGATGAGCGTGATGAACGCCCGTGCTGTGCGTAGTGAGGGCATGGGTGAGACGTTGACTTTGACGCTTCCAGCTATGGAACCACCTTCCGCGGCCTTCGATGCGCTGTACCGCTCGTGCGTCGGCGATCTTTTCGCCTACGTCCGGACGCTGCTGCGCGACGACAGCGCCGCCGAGGATGTGACCGCGCTCGCATTCGAGCGCGCCTACCGGAAGCAGGACCGCTTCGATGCCGCGAAGGGCACGCAGCGCGCGTGGCTCTTCGGGATCGCACGCAATGCCGCGCTCGACGAGCTGCGCAAGCGCGGCCGCACCGCGCCGCTCGATCACGAGGTCCCCGATGACGCGGGCGGGAGCACCGATCCCGTCGCCGCCGCCGAACGCGCCGCCCGCCGGGCGTCCGTTCGCGCCGCGATGGAGGGCCTGGGCGCCCGTGACCGCGAGCTCATCGCCCTGAAGTTCTTCGCCGGTCTGACCAACGCCGAGCTCGCCGAGGTCCTCGGCGTGAGCGAGAACAACGCTGGAACCAAGCTGCACCGAGCCATGACGAAGCTGAGGAGCGCGTGCGATGTCACTGCGTAATCGAATGGACGACCGCGTTCTGGCCGAGCTCGACGCGCTCGACGCCGCGCTGCGCGACGAGGCCGTCGCCCCCGAGCACGCCGACCTCGCGACCCTGGTCGCCGACGTGCGCGAGACCGCGCCGCAGGCGACGCCCGCCTTCCTGGCCGAGCTCGACGCCCGCGTGCGGGAGGGCTTCCCGCCGCGGGACGGGGCGCCGGTGCCGGAACGTGCCCCGAGGCAGCGCCGCCGTCTGCTGTTCGGAGCGGGCGCCATCGCCGGTGCGGCCGCGATCGCCGTCGCCGTGACCATCGGCCTCGGCACCGAAGACACGACGAACACGTTCTTCGATTCCGCGGTCCCGCTGGCCGGCGAGACCTCATCCTCAGAGCCCGAGGCTGCCCGCTCGGCCGCCGGCGCCGAGGCGCCCGATTCGGCCGCCCAGCTCGACAGCGCGCCGGTCCAGCCCCCGGACGCGGAGCTGCCGAGCACCGGCGCCATCCCCGACCGCGCCAACCGCGCCGTCCAGCGAAGTGCGACTCTCGATCTCACTGTTCCGACTGACGAAGTCCAGAAGACGGCCGACGCCGTGGTACGGGCGACCGACCGCGTCGGCGGCATGGTCCAGACCTCGTCGATCTCCGTCGGTGAGAACAGCTCCGGCCAGGCGCAGTTCACCCTGCGGGTCCCGAGCGACAAGCTCGACGAGGCGCTGACCGCATACTCGAAGCTCGGCAGCGTCGCGAACCGCACCCAGGACGCGGAGGACATCACGCGCCAGACGACCAGCGCCAAGGACCTCCTGTCCGACGCACGGGCCGAGCGGCGCGGGCTCCTGCGGGCGCTCGGCCAGGCCGACACCCGCCGTGAGGTCGAGTCCCTGCGAGCCCGGCTGCGGATCGTCCGGGCGGACATCGCCCGACGCCAGGCCGCGCTGCGCGAGCTCCAGAACCGGGCGGGCTATGCGACGGTCGCGCTCACGGTCAGCGGCCACGACGCTGACGACGGCGCGAGCTCGGGAGACGACGACGGGTGGTCGTTCGGCGACGCGCTGGGCGACGCCGGCCGGCTGCTCGAGGTCGTCGCGGGGGTCGCGATCATCAGCCTCGCCGCGCTGATCCCGTTGCTCGCGCTGGCCTTCGCCGCCGCGCTCGGAGGCCGCGCGCTGGTCCGCCGCCGCCGCGAACGGGCCCTCGACGCGACGTAGCAGGGGCGGGAAACCCCCGCGCGACGGCTGGGACGTGTGGTATTCCTGACGCCATGTCCACCGCCGAGGACGCGGTGCAGCTCCTGGCACGGGTGCCGGTCTTCGAGACCCTGGCGAGTGATGATCTCGCCCGGGTCGCGGCGGTCGCGGTGCCCCGCCGGTTCGCTGCCAACCAGACCATCTTCCGCGAGGGAGACGCGAGCGACACGTGCTACATCGTCCGCTCCGGTCACGCGCGGGCGGTTCGCGAGCACGCCGACGGCCGCACGATCACCCTGGCGCACTTCGGTCCCGGCGACTTCTTCGGCGAGCTGGCGATGTTCGACTCCGAACGCCGGTCCGCCACGCTCGAGTCGCTCGACGACCTCGAGGCCGTCGCGATCACCGGTGACGACATGCGCCGGCTCCTGCGCGACCACCCCGACATCTCCATGAAGCTCGTCGTCGCCCTCGGGCGCCGCCTGCGCGAGGCCAACGAGCGGCTGGCCCGCCAGTCCTTCCAGACCGTGCAGAGCCGCGTGGCGACGGTGCTCAGCCAGCTCGTCGAGCGCGCGCAGGACGAGGACTCCGAGGAGGGCGCAGCCGACGTTCTGCTCGTCATCACGCAGTCGGACATCGCGCAGCTCGCCGGCTCCTCACGCGAGTCCGCCAGCCGGTTCCTCGCGGTCCTGGAGCGCGCGGGCGTGGTCACGCAGGGCCGCGGCAAGGTCACGGTCCACGACCCGGCGGCGCTGCAGCGCTACGTCTACTGAGTGAGGGGACCCACTAGGTGGCTCTGACGGAGTTCAGCGCCGGCGGCGTGGTCATCAACGACCGCGGCGAGACCATCGTGATCGTGCCCACCCGCCGCGCCGCGGACGGCGCGAAGGTGCTCGCGCTGCCCAAGGGCCATCCCGACGGCGAGGAGTCGGCGGCCGACGCCGCGCTGCGCGAGGTCCGCGAGGAGACCGGGGTCGAGGCCGAGCTCATCGACCGCCTGGGCGAGGTCAAGTACTGGTACCAGCGCGACGGCCAGCGCATCGCGAAGGTCGTCGCGTTCTTCCTCCTGCGGTACGTGTCGGGATCCCTCGAGGACCACGACCACGAGGTCGAGGAGGCCCGCTGGATGGCGCTCGGGGACGCGGCCGCCCGGCTCAGCTACGCCGGCGAGCGGGACATGGCCGGTCGCGCCGCCAAGCACGCCGCCGCGCAGCGCTGAATCACCCGGGAATACCCGCCGCGCGCGCGGCGTCCTTCAGGGCATGCCACCGACGCGCGTCCTCCTGACCTCCCGCGGCAGCTCCGGCCACGTCCTGCCGCTGATCGCCCTCGCCCACGCCCTCCGGCGCGCCGGGCACGTCGCACTGCTGTGCGTGCAACGGGCGCGCCGCGACAACGTGGCGGCCCACGGCCTGCCCTTCGCGCTCGTCGACGACCCGCCCGCGAGCGCCTGGCGACCGCTGCTCGACGGATTCGCCGACGCGGACATCGACACAGCTCACAGGATGATGGTCGGCGAGTACTTCGGCCGCATCGACACGACGGCGATGCTGCCGGGGATCGACCGGCTGGTCGAACGCTGGCGGCCCGACGCGATCGTGCGCGAGAGCTGGGAGTTCGGCTCGGCGATCGCCGCCGAGCGCCACGGCATCCCGGTCTTCAGGCACGCGCTTGCGCTCGGCCGTCTCGAGGACGAGACGATCGGCCTCGTCGCCCCGGCGGTCGACGCGGTCGCGCGGGAAGCGGGGCTCGCCCCCGACCCGGCGGGCGACCGTCTGCGCTCGCCGCTGATCACGACGATCCCCGACGGGATCGACGCGCCTGCCCGGTACCGGTTCCGCGACGCCCGGCCGGAGGCCATCGCCGGCGATGACTCCCCCGACGGGCCGCCGCTGGTGTACCTCACGTTCGGCTCGGTGGCGGGCGCCGCCCACATGCCGTTCTTCCCCGCCCTGCACCGGGAGGCGATCGAGCGCCTGGCGCCCCTGCCGATCCGCCTGGTCGTGACGACCGGAGAGGGCGACCCGGCCGCACTCGGCCCGCTGCCGGCCAACGTCCGCGCCGAGCGCTGGATCCCGCAGGACGAACTGCTCGACGCGGCCTCGGTGGTCGTCTGCCACGGGGGCCACGGGACGACGTTCGGGGCCTTGGCGGCGGGAGTGCCGGTCGTGGTGGTCCCGCTGTTCAGCGCGGACCAGTGGGCGAACGGCGAGGCGGTCGCCTCGGCCGGGGCGGGCGTCTCGCTCGACGAGGACCGCGCGTCTCGGACGGTGTTCGGGCTCCCCGACCTCGCCGGACTGGCCGCCGCGACCCGCTTTGTCCTCGACGACCCGGGCCCGCGAGACGCCGCGCGGACCATCGCCGCGCAGACCGCCGCGCTCCCGCCAATCGACGCCGCGGCCTCCCTGATCGCGGCCGCTCGCTGACCGCGCGAGGGGCCCGGCGGCGCGAGGCCGCTCCGACAGGTAACCTCCACGCGCCCATGCAGGTCCTCAACTTCTACTCGACCATCTTCGCCGACCAGCTGAAGCGGGGCCGCAAGACGGCCACGATCCGCCTCGGCGACAAGTCCCACAAGTACCGCAAGAACCAGGCGGTCCTCGTGACGGTCGGCTACCAGCACTCGCCGCGCGAGAAGATCTTCGAAGCGGTCATCGACCAGGTCGAGGTCAAGCGCGTCAAGGAGCTCTCGCCGCGCGACGTCGAGCACGACAACCCGGAGTTCCGGCGCGTCGAGGAGATGGTCCACTTCCTCGAGCAGATCTACGGCAAGCCGGTGAGCATGGACGACACGGTCACCGTGGTCCGCTTCAGCCAGATCATCGAGAACCCGCCCGAGGTCACGGATCGTCTCCGTGGCATCGGTGGCGCGCAGAACTAGCTTCCCTCGCTCGCGTCTCGGGTGGTGGCAGGTCGGCCGCCTTCGCGATTTCGGCGCCCATCAGGATCGGGTCGAGTTGAAGTCGCATAGCGACTCTTAAGCGACCCGATGCCGGCCCACGCTGACTCAGGGAACGCCCAGCCCGTGCCGAGCAGGCGCTCACGGTTCGGCTCCACATTGGCTCCCCACCCCACGCAGGAGGACCACATGAAGATCCGCACCCGGGCCGTCGCGGCGATCGCGGCGGCCGGAGCCCTCGCGGCCGGCGCCGTCGGCTGTGGCGACGACGCGACGACGGCCACCGCCGCGCAGGGCAGCCAGCAGCAGGGTCAAGCGCAGGGAACCGTATCCCCGCCCACCCAGGCGCCCCAGAACGGTGGCGGACCCGACCTGTCCGCCCTCGCCGGCGCGCTCGGCGTGACCGAGTCGAAGCTGCAATCCGCTATGCAGTCGCTACGCCCGCAGCAGGGCCAGGGTCAGGCCGGCGGTACCCCGCCGGACCAGACAGACATGGCCGCGAAGCTCGCGAAGGCCCTCGGCCTGGACGAGGACAAGGTGAGCAAGGCACTCCAGGCCAACATGCCCACTCCGCCGAGTGGCGGCCAGGCGCCGCAGGCGGCAACCACCTCGTAGTGGGGAGCCGCGGCCCGCGATTCGTCGGGCCGCGTGCGCCCATGCTTCAGAATGACCGGGTGATGGCCGACTTCCCGGGCATGCGCGGAATCCCCGAGCCCGAGCGCGTGGAGCTCGAGGTCGACGGCGTGGGCACTCTCGGCGGCCGGGTCACCGGCATCGAGAGCGGCTTTGCGTCCATCGTCCTCGACGGCGAGGCAGCCTCCGGCTGGCAGCTGCACGGCCACGACGCCTGCCTCACCCATGCTTCAAGCGGCCTGCGGATCGAGGGCACCCTCCGTGCCTCGACGGACAGCCGCCAGGTCGAACTCGTCGTCCACGAGCCGCACCGCCGCTCGTGGACCCGCGCCGACGCACGCCTCGCGACGCTCCTCGTCCCCGACGAGCTGGGCGTCCTCTGGCGCGCCGAGACGCGCAACGTCGCCGCCGGCGGCATGCTCGTCAGCGGCGCCGACGAGTTGGAGCACGACCAGACGCTCCACGTCTACGTCCACCTCGAGGACGGTGACGTCGACGCGCGTGGGCGCGTCGTCCGGGTCGACGGCCCCGAGGTCGCGGCGGTCGCCTTCGAGGCGATCTCCGGCCCCGATCGCCTGCGCATCCATCGCGAGGTCCTGCGCGCCCGGATCGCCGAACTTAAGGACGACCAGGAGTCGTAGCACCTGATCTCAGTCCGACGGACTGAGATCCACGGCAGTTGGCACTCCATGTACCCGAGTGCCAGCGTTTTGGGTTGACCGCGTGCTCCGGTGCGCTATCGTGGCGCTGCATCAGCGTTGGCACTCCCCCTGTGCGAGTGCCAACCGGGTCCCCAACACCCCATTTCGGAGGCACCTGCATGGCCACGAAGCTCAAGCCGATCGGCGACCGTCTGATCGTCCGCGCGATCGACGAGGAGGAGACGACCGCTTCCGGCATCCTCCTCCCCGACACGGCGAAGGAAAAGCCGCAGAAGGGCGAGGTCATCGCCGTCGGCGACGGTCGTTTCGACGAGGACGGCGACAAGCGCATTCCGCTCGACGTCAGCAAGGGCGACA
>JAEMSV010000266.1 GCA_016462625.1 Solirubrobacteraceae bacterium
CGTATCAGTTGTCTAGCGAATCACTCTAGAATATGTCCGCGACTACGCTTCGCGGCGCATGGCGCGCCACGTCATCAAGCTCGGTTCCTCGATCGTCGCCCACGACGACGGCTCGCTGCGCATGGACGTCCTGGAACGGCTCGCCGACGAGGTCGTCCGCCGTCAGGACGCCGGCGACAGCGTCGTCATCGTCTCGAGCGGCGCGATCGCCCACGGGCTGCGGATCATGGCCGCAGGATCCCGTCCCACAGCCATCGAGGACCTCCAGGCCGCCAGCGCGGTGGGACAGGGCAAGCTCTACCGCGTCTACGACGAGCTGCTGCGTGACCGTGGCGTGACGAGCGCGCAGGTGCTCCTGACGTTCTTCGACATGAGCGCGCGCGGCCACTACCTCAACGCGCGCAACACGCTGCGGCGGCTGCTCGAGTGGCGCGTCGTGCCGGTCATCAACGAGAACGACACGACCGCGACCGACGAGATCAGCTTCGGCGACAACGACTTCCTCGCCGCGCAGGTCGCGATTCTCGTGGAGGCCGACCAGCTCGCGCTGCTGACGACGCCCAACGGGGTCTTCACGGCCAACCCGCAGACGAACCCGGACGCCCGGCTCGTCGAGGAGGTCACCGACTACGACGCGCTGTCCGAGCTGCAGATCGGCCACGAGACGAGCTCGCTGGGGACCGGCGGGATGCGCTCGAAGGTCGTCGCGGCCGAGATGGCGACCGCGGCCGGCATCAACACGGTGATCTGCAGCGGCCGCGAGGAGCACGCGCTGCGCCGCGTGCTCGACGGGGAGAAGGAGGGCACGCGCTTCCCGGCCCGGCAGACGGGCTACACGTCCTTCAAGCTCTGGCTGAAGTACGCCAAGCCGTCGCATGGCACGGTGCTCGTCGACTCGGGCGCGGCGCGCGCGCTGCGCGAGGGCGGCACGTCGCTGCTGCCGGTCGGCATCACGGCGGTCGACGGGACGTTCGACGTCGGCGACGCGATCGAGGTCGCGCACGGCGGCGGCCTCGTCGGGAAGGGCATCACGAACTACACCGCCGATGAGCTGCGCCGGATCATCGGCCTGAAATCGCCGCAGGTGCGGGAGGTCTTCCCGCGGGCGACCGAGGAAGCCGTGCACCGGGACTACTTCGTCCTCGCGTGAGCGTCGGCGTTCGCCACGGATACCATGGCTGTCATGGCCACGGTCGCTGAATCCGTCACGGAGATCTGCCGGCGCGCGCGAGACGCCTCCCGCGAGCTGGCCGCGCTCGACACCGATACGCGCAACACGGCGCTCACGGCGATCGCCGACGCGCTGAGCGCCCGCACGGACGAGATTCTCGAAGCCAACGCGCGAGATCTGGAGGCGGGCCGCGAGAGCGGTCTGACCGACGCGCTGATGGACCGCCTCGCGCTCGATCCGGCGCGGATCGCTGCGATCGCCGACGGCACCCGCGCGATCGTCACGCTGCCCGACCCGGTCGGCGAGGTCATCGAGGGCCGCCGGCTCCCGAACGGTCTCGACGTCCGCAAGACGGCCGTCCCCTTCGGCGTGGTCGCCGTCGTCTACGAGGCCCGGCCGAACGTGACGATCGACGCCGCCGCCCTGTGCCTGAAGTCGGGCAACGCCGTCGTGCTGCGGGGCAGCTCCAGCGCCACGCACTCGAACGCGGTCCTGTCGCAGATCGCCGCCGACGCGGCACGCGCGGCGGGCATCCCCGACGGGGCCATCGGCCTGGTCGCCGGCGGCGGCCGTGAGGAGCTCGCGGACCTCGCGACCCAGGACGAGTTCGTCGATCTGATCTTCCCCCGCGGCGGTGAGGGCCTGAAGGCCGCACTGCAGGCGGTCGCGACCGTGCCCGTCATCTACGCGGCCTCGGGCAACTGCCACGTCTATGTCGACGCGAGTGCGGACCTCGACCAGGCGCTCGCCATCACGCTCAACGCGAAGACCCAGCGCAACGGCGTCTGCAATGCGGCCGAGACGCTGCTCGTCCACGCTGAGGCGGCGCCGGCCTTCGTCGCGCTGGCCGCTCCTGCGCTCCGCGACGCCGGGGTCGAGCTGCGGGCCGACGCGCGGGCGAAGACGCTCGCCGCGGCCGCCGGGGTGGAGGCTACCGACGTGAGCGACGAGGACTGGGACACCGAGTACCTCGACGCGATCCTCGCCGTGGGCATCGTCGACTCCGCCGCCGAGGCGATCGAGCACATCAACGCCCACGGCTCGGGCCACAGCGAGGCGATCGTCACGCGCGACACCGCCGCGGCTCGTGCGTTCGAGCGCGGCGTCGACGCGGCCTGCGTCTACATCAACGCCTCGACGCGGTTCACGGACGGCGGCGAGTTCGGCATGGGCGCGGAGATCGGCAACTCCACGCAGAAGCTCCACGCGCGTGGCCCGATCGGGGTTCGCGAGCTCTGCACGTTCAAGTACGTCGTCGTCGGCGACGGGCACGTGCGCGCGTAGTGCGCCTCGGCGTCCTCGGCGGGACGTTCAACCCGCCGCATCTCGCCCACCTGCTCTGCGCCTCCGAGGCGGCCGATCAGCTGGAGCTCGACCGGGTCCTGCTCGTCCCGGCCTTCCAGCCGCCGCACAAGGAGGTCGCCGACGATCCGTCGCCCGCAACCCGGGCAGAGCTGTGCGAGCTGGCCGTCGCGGGAGACGACCGGCTGGCGGTCTCGCGGATCGAGCTCGAGCGCCAGGGGCGGTCGTTCACCGTCGACACGCTCCGCGCGCTGCAGGAGACGCACGCGGAGAGCGAGCTCACCTTCATCGTGGGCGGCGACATGGCGATGACCCTGCCGACCTGGCACGAGCCGGCACAGATCCTGCGCCTCGCACGCCTTGCCGTGGCCGAGCGGTCGGGGGTCGCCCGGCAGGACATCGTCGACCGCCTGCGGGCTGAGCTGGGGGACGTCGAGGACCGCATCGCGTTCTTCGAGATGCCCCGGTTGGACCTCTCCTCGTCGCAGATCCGCCGCCGGGTCGCCGACGGCCGGACCCTCCGGTATCTGGTGCCGGAAGCGGTCGCTGAGCGGATCGACGCGCAAGGGCTCTACCGTGGTGGGGGCAGATGACGAACCAGACGACCACCCAGGCACAGCTGACCCCCGAGGAGCTGGCGACCGCGATCGCCCGCTACGCCTCCGACATCAAGGCCATCGACCT
>JAEMSV010000109.1 GCA_016462625.1 Solirubrobacteraceae bacterium
GGCACGCCGTTCTCGCGCGTCCCCGCGCCGCCCTTCTGGTGGTGGTCGAAGTCGCCGGCCTCCGGGTCGAAGCGCATGCCGACATCGACGCGCAGATCGGCGGCCGCGTGGGCGTCGGAGTCGCGTGTGCGGACGACCTCGAGATCGGGGTGGCGCAGGCGCAGGGCGGCGATGGCAAAGACGTCGTCGGCGTGGAAGCTGCCGTCGTGGGTGGCGACCTTCATGCCCCTCACGGTACGAGGTGGCATACCGTCCGCGTCCAATGCGCCTGGCCGCGATCGCCGATCTCCACGGGAACCTGCCCGACATCCCGCCCTGCGACGTGCTGCTCATCGGCGGCGATCTCTGCCCTGCCGCGGACCACGACGTGGAGGTCCAGGCCGACTGGCTCGACGGCCCGTTCCGGGCGTGGCTGGAGCGGCTGCCGGCCGAGGAGATCGTCGCGATCGCGGGCAACCACGACTTCGTCTTCGAGCGCGCGCCCGGCCTGCTGCCGGCCGATCTGCCGTGGGTCTACCTCCAGGACCACGACGAGACGCTCGGCTGCGGCCTGAAGGTCTGGGGCTCGCCGTGGACGCCGTGGTTCTTCGACTGGGCGTTCAACGCGCCGCGCGAGGACGGCGAGGCGTTTCTGGCGGCCCGCTACGCATCGGTGCCGGACGACGTCGACGTGCTGCTCCTCCACGGTCCGCCGCGCGGGTACGGCGACCGGACGGTCCGCGGCATGGAGGTGGGGTCGACGGCGGAGCTCGCGCTCATCGACCGGGTCCGCCCGCGAGCGTGCGTGTTCGGCCACATCCACGAGGGGCGGGGCGCGTGGATGCGCGACGAGACGCAGCTGGTCAACGCGTCGGCCGTGACCGTGGAGTACGAGCTGCGCGACACGCCGGTCGTGCTGCTCGACGTCTAGGCGTAGAGCGTCACCGCGACGGCCGTCGCGAGGTTCAGCGACGAGACGCCCTCGCGCATCGGGATCGAGACCCTCGCGTCCGCGCGCGCGAGGAGCGCGCCGGTGAGGCCGTGGCGCTCGGTGCCGAAGGCGAGCACTGCGCGGGCGGGCAGCGGGGCGTCGCCCAGCGGTGCGCCGTCGGGGTCGATCGCGAGGAGCGGGCGGTCGCTCACCGGGAGGTCGTCGATCCGCGCGACCGGCAGCGCGAAGTGCAGCCCCGCGGCGCCGCGCAGGGCGTCGGGGTGCCACGGGTCCGCCGGGCCGGTCGTCAGGACGGCCGCGGCGTCGGCGGCCGCCGCGACCCGCACACATGCGCCGATGTTCCCCAGCCGGCGCGGCTCCTCGAGGAGCACGACGCGGCGCGGAGCCGGGTCGGCGAGGACCGCGGCGACGTCGACGACCGGCCGCCGCGCGATCGCGACGATCCGTCCAGCCGCCGGAACGACGGTCGGGTCCTCGCCGATCTCCTCGGCGGCGGCCACGCGCTCGGCGACGTCCGGGGCGAGCGCGGCGGCCAGCTCTGCCACCTCGGCGTGATCGGCGCACACCATCCGCTCGATCTCCGCACCGAACCGGATCGCGTGCTTGACGGCATGGAAGCCCTCGAGCACGGCGAGCTCCGGCTCCCGCCGCGCGCGGCGGACCTCCTCGAGCAGCGCGCTCATGGCGCCGCGGCCGCGCTCAGCCGCTCCGCGAGCCGGGCGCACTCGTCTCGCAGGACGGCCGGCTCGTGCACCTCGAAGTCCACGCCGATCATCGCCAGGCGCATCGCCAGCCACTCCAGCGACGCGTCGGTCGCGCGGTACTCGCAGCTGACCGCGTCGATCGGCTCGACGAGGTTCGCCGTCCACGGGCTGAGCAGCGCGATCTCCTGCGCCGAGGCCTTGAGCGTCACCCGCGCCTCGTGCCGGGGCGCCGAGCCCGACAGGTTCTTCGACACGTACGCGGCCGGGTCGCCGCCCGGCAGCGTGCGCGGCTTGAACCGCCGGCCCGCCCCGGAGGGGCGCTCGATCCGGTCGATGCGGAACGTCCGCCAGGCGTCGCGGCCCAGGTCCCACGCGACGAAGTACCAGCGCTGGCCGAGGTTCACCAGGCTGTGCGGCTCGACGAGGCGGCGGGTCTCCTTGCCGTCCTTCGCGCGGTAGCCGAAGCGCAGGCACTCCTGGTCGCGGCAGGCGGTGGCGATGACGGTCAGCGTCTGCGGGTCGACCGTCGGCCCGGTGTTGCGCGAGAGCGTCGCCGTCGCCTCGTTCAGCGCGTGCACGCGCCTGCGCAGGTGCGCGGGAAGGACCTGCTCGAGCTTCACGAGCGCGCGCAGGGACGTCTCCTCGATGCCGTCGACCGACGCGCCGGCCGCGGTCCGCAGCCCGACTGCGATCGCGACGGCCTCGTCGTCGTCGAGGAGCAGCGGCGGCATCGCGGTGCCCGCCTCGAGGCGGTAGCCGCCGTCGGGCCCGGTCGTCGCCTGAACCGGATAGCCGAGCTCGCGCAGGCGCTCGACGTCGCGGCGGATGGTGCGCCCGGACACCTCGAGCCGGCTGGCCAGCTCGTCGCCGGGCCAGTCGCGCCGGGTCTGCAGGAGCGAGAGCAGTTGGAGGAGGCGTCCCGAGGTCTGGGTCATGACGTCCTGCAACATTCCATCAGTTGCGGCCAGGTCCTGGCCTAAACCGGGAATACGTTCCGCGACATGATCTCCTCTCTCCCCTCCGAGGGCCCCGCGATCAGCGTCCGGGGCCTGGTGAAGACGTACGGCGACGTGCGCGCGGTCGACGGGGTCGACTTCGACGTCCGCGCCGGGACCGTCCTCGGGCTCCTGGGACCGAACGGTGCGGGCAAGACCACCACGGTCAAGGTCCTCACGACGCTGCAGAAGCCCGACGCGGGGACGATCCTCGTCGACGGGATCGATGCCGTCGAGGAAGCCCCGAAGCTGCGTGCCCACATCGGGCTCGCCGGCCAGCACGCGTCGATCGACGAAGGGCTGACGGGCACGGAGAACCTCGTGATGGTCGGCCGGCTGTACGGCATGAGCCGCCGCGTCGCGAAGGTCCGCGCCGGCGAGCTGCTCGAGCAGTTCTCGCTCACCGACGCCGCGGGCCGCCCGGCCAAGACCTATTCCGGCGGCATGCGCCGGCGCCTCGACCTCGCAGCATCGCTGGTGGCCAAGCCGCGCGTCCTGTTCCTCGACGAGCCGACGACAGGGCTGGACCCGCGCAGCCGGCTCGACCTGTGGGAGGTGATCGAGGCGCTGGTCGCGGACGGGACTACCGTGCTGCTGACGACGCAGTACCTCGACGAGGCCGACCGCCTGGCCGACGACATCGCGGTCATCGATCACGGGCGCGTCATCGCGCACGGCACCCCGGACGAGCTGAAGGAGCGCGTCGGTGGGGACCGCCTCGAGGTCGTGCTCGAGGACGTCGCGCAGGCACCGCGAGCCATCGACGCGCTGGCGTCGATGTCGCCCGACGAGCCGGTCGTCGAGGACGGCACGGTGAAGCTCTCCGTCCGCCAGCGCTCGGGCACGATCGTCGAGGCCGTCCGGCGGCTGGACGACGCAGGCGTGGGCGTCGAGGACATCGGGCTGCGCCGCCCGACGATGGACGACGTGTTCCTGTCGCTCACCGGCCACGCGGCCGAGAAGGCGACCGACGACGAGACCGACGAGGTTGCGGCATGAGACGACTGGCTTCCGACACCCTGGTGATGGCCGAGCGCCAGCTGATCCGGCTGCCCCGCAACCCGGACCTGTTCACGGCCTTCACGATCCAGCCGATCATGTTCGTGCTGCTGTTCGTCTACGTCTTCGGCGGGGCGATCAACACGCCGGGCTACGACTACGTCGACTTCCTGATCCCGGGCATCATCGTCCAGAACGTGGCGTTCGGCGGGTTCGTGACGGCGGTGAGCCTGGCGGAGGATCTGAACCGCGGGCTCATCGATCGGTTCCGCTCGCTGCCGATGGCGCGGGCGGCGCTCTTGGCCGGCCGCACCTTCGCCGACATCGTGACGAACGCGATCTCGATGACGATCCTCATCGTGACCGGGTTGATCATCGGCTTCTCGTTCGACGCGAACGTGGTCGACATCGTCGCGGGCATGCTGGTCCTGCTGCTGTTCGGCTACGCGTTCAGCTGGGTGTTCGCGCTGATCGGAATGGTCGTCTCGACGCCCGAATCGGCGAACGCCCTCGGCTTCATGCTGATCTTCCCGCTGACGTTCATCAGCTCGGCGTTCGTGCCGGTGGAGTCGATGCCCGGTGGGCTGGAGTGGTTCGCGGAGGTCAACCCGTTCACGGTCGTCGTCGACGCGATGCGGCACCTGTGGCTCGGCGCGCCGTCCCCGACGAGTGTGTGGGCCGCGGTCGCCTGGTCGCTCGCGATCATCGCGGTCTTCGCGCCGCTGGCCGTGTGGCGGTACCGCGCGGCGGCCGAGCGGTAGCCCGCGGGATTCAGGACCTCACGAGCGTGAAGCTCGTGGGGTCCTTGCGCGCGGCGATCTCGAAGCCGCGGATCCGCAGGTCGTCGAGCAGCGCCCGCGCGCGGCCGGCCGACTCGTTGTGGTGCAGCTCGACGCAGAGCACGAGCGTGCCCATCGTGTCGAGGTTGAGCGTCGGCAGGACCTCGTACTCGCTGCCCTCGACGTCCAGCTTCAGCAGTTCGACCGTGTTGTCGCCGAACTCGTGCATGAGGGAGGGCAGCGACCGGCCGGAGCGCACGAATGCCTGCCGCGTTCCGTAGAGGTTCACGGCGGAGACCGAGCCCGCCTCCTCGTCCTGGCGGCCGAAGAGCTCGATCGGGCCGTCGCCGGCGGTGATGGCGTAGGGGTGGAAGCTGTACCGAGGGTCGTGACCCGCCGCCTCGAGCGCCATCTCGCCAAACCGCGGGTACGGATCGAACGCGCGGACCCGGGCGCCGTAGCGCTGCAGCAGCTCGACGTCGAAGCTCACGTCCGCGCCAGTGCCGACGCTGTAACAGCACCAGTCCGCGGTGACCGTGTCGGCGGGGATCCACCAGCCGCCGTAGCCGGTGCCGAGGTGGACCATCGGCATCCTCGACTCGATCGGCGCCCGGGCGAGGCTGCGCTCGAACACGCGGCGGCGCGCGGCGTTCGCGATCTTCGCCGGGCGGAGCAGCTCGTGTGCGGGCCCGTGGGCCATGGCCGCCCGACCTTAGGTGGCGGGTGCGCGCGCGTCGACGGTGTTGGCGCAGGCGCGTCAGCCGGAAAGCCGTGCAACACGGATCGTTGCCGTCGCGCCGATCGCGGCGACGCCGCTGGGATCGGTCGCGGTGACCTTGATCGTGTGGCTGCCGCGGGTCCGGACCCGGACCCGGAGCGCGAACCGGCCACGCGCGTCGGTGGTGCCCTTGGCGAGCACGCGGCGGCCATTCCGGAGGACGACCCGGGCCTCGGGGATGACCGCGCCGTTCGCGCGGGTCACCTCGCCTTTGACGGCCGCGGTCCCGGGGCGGCGCAGGACGATGCGCGTGTGGCCGAGGCGGATGACCGGCGGCGAGAGCACCGGGGGGAGGACGACGGTGCCGCGAGGCGGCGTGCCGCTCGGGGTGAAGATCGGCGGCGGCGGGTCCTGCCGCGGCGGATCCGGCGGCGGCTTGGGGCCGACCTCGCAGTCGCCGAGCGCGTACCCGCTGTCGAGGATCAGCGTGTCGGTGCCACCGCCGCAGGAGATGTAGTCGTACTCGCCCGCGGTCCCGCGCGCGTCGATCGTGTCGTCGCCTGAAGCGCCGGTGAGGAAGGCGTACATCGGGTCACCGGAGGGGAACCGCGTGCCGTCGTCGCCGTTGAGGAAGTCGATCCCGGTGCCGCCTGTGATCTTGTCCGCGCCGGCGTTGCCGTAGAGGCTGTCGCGCCCGTCGCTCCCCGTGATGGTGTCGTCGCCCGGGCCCCCATGGAGCTCGATCGGGGTGGACGTCGTCATCGTGTCGTTCCCCGCCGATCCGAGGACGTACTCCACGGGCCCATAGCGGTCGACCTCGGTCCCTCCCCCCGGTGAGGTGACGGCGATGAAGGCGCCGGCGGTCACGTCGGAGTCCCGCGACACGCTGATCTTCAGCGGCCCGGGACGGCGCGCGTAGCCAGCGAGGATCGCGCCGCGGTTGGTCCAGGCCCGGTCGTCGCCGAGCCCGCCGTCGACGGCGTCCCAGCCGCCCATCCCGATGAAGGTGTTGTTCCCCGCGTCGCCGATGAAGTCGTCGCGGTCGTCGGTCCCTGCAGCCTCTTCGAAGCCCGTGACCTCGTCGTGCTCGGAGGAGAACATCCCGTCGACGACGCCCAGCGCGAGGTCCACACGCACCCCGTTCTGCCGGACGCCACCGCGGTAGCCGAGGTTCGCGCCGATCCCGAGCCCGTGGTAAAGCCGGTCCCGGCCCGCGCCGGCGTCGGCGACGTCGTTGCCGAGGCCCGGGTCGATGCTCTCGTCGTGGGCACTGCCGTAGAGCTTGTCGTCGCCATCACCGCCGGCCAGGAAGATGGCGACGTCGGCGGGGACACTCCCGATGTGCACGGTGTCATTGCCTGGTCCCATGTCGAGCAGGAGCACGTCGTTGGCGCCGATCGACTGCGTGCACGTGACGACCGCACCGGCAGCGCCCCCGCCGGTGCAGAAGCTCCCGGGATCGACGCTGGTCGTGGGCCCCGGCGTGTAGGTGATCGTGGAGCTCGTCGCCGAAACCGTCAGAAGCATCCGTGCTGGCCTCATCGCGACTGAAGATATGCAGCTCCAGAGTGGTGGCGGGGTCGTCACAATGGGTGCATGGGCGATCTCATCGCAGTCACCGGTGCATCGGGCGCCCTCGGCGGACGGGTCGCGAGGCGGCTCGCCGACACGGGTGCGGACATCCGGCTCGTGGTGCGCGATGCGGCCCGCGCACCCGCGATCGACGGTGCGCAGATCGCCGTGGCGTCGGGCTACGAGGACCGGGACGGGTTGACCGAGGCGCTGCGCGGCGCAGAGACCGTCTTCCTCGTCTCGGCTCGGGAGTCCATCGACCGGGTGTCGGTGCACCGGACCGCGGTCGACGCGGCGGTCGCGGCCGGGGTGCGGCGCATCGTCTACACGTCGTTCCTCGGCGCGGCGCCGGACGCGGTCTTCACCTTCGCCCGCGACCACTTCGCCACCGAGCAGCACATTCGCGGGACCGGTCTCGAGCACACCTTCCTGCGCGACAGCATGTACGCGGAGTACGTGCCGCTGATGGCCTCGGCGGACGGCGTGATCCGGGGGCCGGCGGGCGCCGGCCGCACCGCGTGGGTCTCGCGGGACGACGTCGCCGACGCGGCGGTCGCGGTCCTGACCACGGACGGCCACGACGGCTACACCTACGAGCTCACCGGCCCCGAGGCGCACAGCTTCAGCTGGGCCGCCGGGCAGCTCACCGAGATCACGGGGCGGCTGGTGGTGTTCCAGGACGAGACGGTCGAGGAGGCCTACGCGACCCGCGCGGTCTACGACGCCCCGGCGTTCGAGGTCGACGGCTGGGTGACGTCCTACACCGCGGTCGCCGCCGGCGAGATGGACGTCGTCACCGACGCGGTGGAGCGGCTCACCGGCCGCCGCGCCCAGCGGCTCCCCGAGGTGCTCGCCGCGCACCCGGGCAGCTGGGCGCACCTGCGGGTCAGCTGAACAGCTCGCCCGCGCGGATGCGGGAGGCCATCTCCTTGGACTCGGCCCGGTAGGAGGTGCCGTCCTCGAACTGGATGACCGGGAGGTAGACCTGGTCCGTCATCTCCTTGATCTCCTTGCGGCGGCCGCGCGGGTACAGCGGCTCCTTGACGATCTCGTACTCGATGCCCTGCTCGTCGAGGGCCCTCTGGACCCTCCAGCAGGAATCGGCATCGTGGTGGATGAAGGTGAGCGGGCAGCGGTGCAGCTTCACGGGAGGCATCAGCCGACCCTATCCCGCCGCGCTCCACGGGTTGAACGTCACATCGGTGCCCCTATGAGGGCACCGATCTGACGTCGAGCGGTTCCGCGGCGCCGTACGGCAGACTCACTGCGATGCCGTTCGACCCGATCGCCGAGGCGCGCCGCCAGTGGGACGCGCACTGGGAGGAGCCTCCGACCGCCCAGATGGCGGCGGTCACGTCGATCTTCCGCGCCCAGCAGATCCTGCTCGCCCGGCTCAACGAGCTTCTCGCACCCAGCGATCTGACCTTCGCCCGGTACGAAGCGCTGATGCTCCTGCACTACTCCCGCAGGGGCGAGTTGCCACTGGGGAAGATCTCCGACCGGCTCCAGGTGCACCGCGCGAGCGTCACGAACGTCATCGACAAGCTGACCGAGCGCGGCTACGTCGAGCGGATCCCGCACACGAAGGACCGCCGCGCCGTCCTCGCCCGGATCACGCCGGAGGGCAAGCGCGCCGCGAAGAAGGCGACGAAGGTCCTCAACGATGCCGACTTCGCGATGGCGCCTCTCTCCCCAGGGGCGTGCGAGGCCCTCTACGAGACGCTGACCCCCCTCCGCGCGGACGCCGACCACTTCCACTAGACAAATTTCCGGTGTGGCGTTTTCCTCCCGAGTCTTCCTTCGGAGGGAACGCTGTGGTACCAACCAGGGGATGACGGATTTCTCACGCAGGGCGTTCATCCGGAGCGCCGCTGCTGCAGCAGTCGCAGGGCCGGCCATGGGTGCGTGGCCGAGCTGGGCGTTTGCCGGAGCAGCGGGTCGGGATTTCGTGCCCGCGGTCGTGGTCGGCAGCGGCTACGGCGGCGCGGTCAGCGCACTGCGCCTGGGGCAGGCCGGGGTCGAGACGCTGGTGCTCGAGATGGGGCGCGCCTGGGACAAGCCCGGCCGCGACGGCCGGAAGTTCTCCTCGACGCTGAGGCCCGACGGCCGCTCGATGTGGTTCCGCAGCTCCACGAGAGCCCCGGTGGAATTGATCGGCGGGATCCCGATCGACCAGCCGATCGACCGCTACGCCGGCGTGCTCGATCGCATGGTCTTCGACGAGATGTCCGTCTTCGTCGGTCGTGGTGTCGGCGGCGGGTCGCTCGTCAACGGTGGCATGGCCGTGACGCCGCGACGCGAGGACTTCGAGCGGATCCTGCCGCAGGTCGACGCCGCCGAGATGTACGCCAAGTACTTCCCGCGGGCCAACGCGCAGCTCGGCTCCAACGAGGTCCCGCGCGACTGGTTCGAGACGACGCCCGTCTACCAGTACGCCCGCCTCGGCCGCGCGCAGGCGCAGCGCGCAGGGTTCAAGACCGCCTTCGTCCCGAGCACGTACGACTACTCCTACATGGTCAAGGAGGCGGCCTTCCAGGTTCCGCGTTCGGCCACCGGGCAGGAGGTCATCTACGGCAACAACCACGGCAAGCGCTCGGTCGACCTCACGTATCTGCCCGCCGCGCTGGCCACCGGCAACGTCACGATCTCGCCGCTGACCCAGGTCACCGCGATCCGCCGTGAGCCCGACGGCACGTACGTCCTCTCCCTGCGCACGATGGACGAGCGCGGGCGCAACGTCACGACCCGCGAGCTCGGCTGCAGGCACCTCTTCCTCAACGCCGGTGCGATGGGGACCACCGAGCTGCTGCTCCGTGCACGGGAGACCGGCACCCTGCAGGACCTCAGCGAGGAGGTCGGCCTCGGCTGGGGCAACAACGGCAACATCACCGCGATGCGCGGGAACCGGATGACCGCGCACACCGGCAACCGCCAGTCGACGATGCCGGCGATGGGCATCGACTGCCGCGACGACCCGAAGACGCGGATGTTCATCGAGATCACGCCGCTGCCGACGGGCTTCGAGAACCTCGTCACCGGCTACCTCGCGATCACGGCGAACCCCGAGCGCGCAGCGCTCGTCTACGACGCGGCGACCGACCGCGCGAAGCTCACCTGGAAGCGCTCACAGGCGGCGCCGTCGATCACCGCTATCCGCAGCGTCCTGGACAAGATCAACCGCGTCGAAGGAACCACGTACCGCCGTGACCTGTACAAGGGCGGCCGCACGTTCGGCGACCACTACACGTGGCATCCGCTGGGCGGCTGCCTGTTGGGGAAGGCCACGGACACGTACGGCCGCGCGAAGGGCTACGACGGCCTCTACGTCAACGACAGCTCGCTGCTGCCGGGCTTCACTTCGGTGAACCCGTTCGTCACGATCACGGCCCTGGCCGAGCGCAATGTCGAGCGCGTCATCGCGGAGGACGTTCTGGCCTGAATCCCCCGCGGACCTTGCGGTTGCGCGGGAGATATGCGACCTTCCAACTATCTCATGGCCGCGCATAGCTCCACACTTCCCGACTACGCCACCCAGCCCACACTCGAGGGCTGGGAGGAGATCTTCGCCGCGACGCCAGAGCGCGACGTCTCCTTCCAGACGCTGAGCGCGGAGCCGATCCGCCCGCTCTACACCGAGGCGGACGTCAAGAACGGCGACAACATCGGGCTCCCGGGCGCCTACCCGTACACCCGCGGCGTGTACCCGACGATGTACCGCGGCCGCCTGTGGACGATGCGCCAGTTCGCCGGCTTCGGCGGCGCGGCCGAGACCAACGAGCGCTTCCGCTACCTGCTCGACCACGGGCAGACCGGCCTGTCGACGGCGTTCGACATGCCGTCGCTCATGGGCCATGACTCCGACCACCCGCTGAGCCTCGGCGAGGTCGGCCGCGAGGGCGTCGCCGTCGACACCGTCGACGACATGAAGACCCTCTTCCAGGGCATCGACCTGGGCAAGGTCACCGTGTCGATGACGATCAACGCGCCCGCGGCGATCATGCTCGCCTACTACGTCGTCGCCGCGGAGGAGTCGGGCGTTCCGGCCGACAAGCTCGGCGGCACGATCCAGGCGGACATCCTCAAGGAGTACATCGCCCAGAAGGAGTGGTGCTTCCCGATCGACCCGGCCATGCGCCTCCTCGGCGACATGATCGAGTGGTCCACGGAGAAGATGCCGCGCTGGAACTCGGTCTCGATCTCCGGGTACCACATCCGCGAGGCCGGAGCCACGGCCGCGCAGGAGCTCGCGTTCACGCTGAAGGACGGTCTGACGTACGTCGAGCAGGCCATCGAGCGCGGCCTCGACGTCGACACGTTCGCCCCGCGCCTGAGCTTCTTCTTCAACGCGCAGATCGACTTCTTCGAGGAGATCGCGAAGTACCGCGCCGCCCGCCGCATCTGGGCGCGCGAGCTGAAGGAGACCTACGGCGCCAAGGACCCGAAGTCCTGGCTCATGCGTTTCCACACGCAGACCGCCGGCGTGTCGCTCACCGCGCAGCAGCCGCTGAACAACATCACCCGCACGGCGATCGAGGCGCTCGCCGCCGTGCTCGGCGGCACGCAGTCGCTGCACACCAACAGCTACGACGAGGCGCTCGCGCTCCCCACCGAGGACGCCGTCCGCATCGCGCTGCGCACGCAGCAGATCATCGCCCACGAGACCGGCGTGACGAACACGATCGACCCGCTCGGCGGCTCGTACTTCGTCGAGGCGCTCACCGATCGCATGGAGGAGCAGGCCTACGCCTACTTCGCCAAGATCGACGAGCTCGGCGGCATGGTCCAGGCGGTCAAGCAGAACTACCCGCAGCGCGAGATCGCCGACGCGAGCTACGAGCTCCAGGGCGAGATCGACCACGAGCGGCGCGTCGTCGTCGGCGTGAACCGCTTCACCGAGGGCGACGACGGCGACACGCCGTACCTGAAGATCGACCCGGCGCTCGAGCGCCAGCAGGTCGACCGGCTGCAGGGAATCCGTGCCGCGCGCGACGCCGCGAAGGTCGAGGCGACGCTCACCGAGGTCAAGCGCGTCGCGGGCGAAGGTGGCAACCTGATGCCCTCACTGATCGAGGCAGCACGCGCGCACACCTCCGAAGGTGAGATCGTGCATGCGCTCCAGGACGTCTGGGGCGACTACCGCGAAACGCCGGTCTTCTAGGAGCCCCACCAGATATGAGTACGACGAAGACGCTGCGAGTCGTCGTGGCCAAGCCCGGCCTCGACGGACACGACCGCGGCGCGAAGATCATCGCCCGCGCCCTCCGCGACGCGGGCATGGAGGTCATCTACACCGGCCTGCATCAGACGCCTGAGCAGATCGTGGAGACGGTCATCCAGGAGGACGCCGACGC
>JAEMSV010000267.1 GCA_016462625.1 Solirubrobacteraceae bacterium
TGCGGAAGTAGAACTGCGGCCGGTAGCCCGTGAAGAACGGCGTGTGACGGCCGCCCTCTTCCTTCTTCAGGACGTAGACCTCGGCCTTGAACTTCGTGTGCGGCGTGATCGAGCCCGGCTTGCACAGCACCTGGCCGCGCTGGATCTCCTCGCGCTTGGTGCCGCGAAGGAGGACGCCGACGTTGTCGCCGGCCTCACCCTGGTCGAGGATCTTGCGGAACATCTCGACACCCGTCACGACGGTCTTCGTCGTGTCGGTGATGCCGACGATCTCGACCTCGTCGCCCGTGTTGACGACACCCTGCTCGATGCGGCCCGTGGCGACGGTGCCACGGCCCGTGATCGAGAAGACATCCTCGACCGGGAGCAGGAACGGCTTGTCGAGGTCGCGCTCAGGCTGCGGAATGTAGGAGTCCAGCTGCTCGCCGAGCTCGACGATCTTGGCGGTGTACTCCGGGTCGCCCTCGAGCGCCTTCAGCGCCGATCCGGTGACGAACGGCACGTCGTCGCCCGGGAAGTCGTACTCGGAGAGCAGCTCACGGACCTCGACCTCGACGAGCTCGAGGAGCTCGTCGTCGTCGACCATGTCCGCCTTGTTGAGGAAGACGACGATGTACGGCACGCCGACCTGGCGGGCGAGCAGGATGTGCTCACGCGTCTGGGGCATGGGGCCGTCCGCCGCCGAGACCACGAGGATCGCGCCGTCCATCTGCGCGGCACCGGTGATCATGTTCTTGACGTAGTCGGCGTGACCCGGGCAGTCGACGTGCGCGTAGTGGCGATTGTTCGTCTCGTACTCGACGTGCGACGTCGCGATCGTGATGCCGCGCTCGCGCTCCTCAGGAGCGTTGTCGATGTCGGCGAAGTCGCGCGCCTGACCGCCGTACGTGTCGGCGAGGACCTTCGTGATGGCGGCGGTCAGCGTCGTCTTGCCGTGGTCGATGTGACCGATCGTGCCGACGTTGACGTGCGGCTTCCCGCGCTCGAACTTCTCCTTGGCCACTTCTACTCGTCTCCTCTAGCTAAATCTCTTGGGGGGCAACTGCGGAACGCTATCGAACCTAGGCGGTAACGGGCACACCGGTTCGCTCAGCGACGACCTTCTCTGCGACGTTCGGCGGCACCTCGTCGTACCCGTCGAACTGCATCGTGTAGTTCGCCCGGCCCTGCGTGTTGGAGCGCAGGTCCGTCGAGTACCCGAACATCTCGGAAAGCGGAACGCGAGCCGTGACGACCAGAGCGTTGCCGCGCTGGTCCTGGCCCTCGACGCGACCGCGACGCCGGCTGAGGTCGCCGATCACGTCACCGAGGAACTCGTCAGGCGTGACGACCTCGACGGCGAAGATCGGCTCCAGGAGCACGGGCTTCGCGCGGCGCGCCGCTTCCTTGAACGCGAGCGAGCCCGCGATCTTGAAGGCGATCTCCGAGGAGTCCGTGTCGTGGAACTTGCCGTCGACGAGGGTGACACGGATGTCGACCATCGGGTAGCCGGCCTTGACGCCGTTCTCCATGGCCTCTTCCGCGCCCTTCTCGATCGCGGGGATGAACTCGGTCGGAACCGAGCCGCCCTTGATCTTGCTGACGAAGTCGAAGCCCTCGCCCGGCGCCGGCTCGATGTCGATGTAGACGATGCCGAACTGGCCCGAGCCGCCGGTCTGCTTGACGTGGCGCCCCTCGACCTTCTGGGCCGTGCCGCGGATGGTCTCGCGGTAGGAGACCTGCGGCTTGCCGACGTTCGCCTCGACGCCGTACTCGCGCTTCATGCGGTCGACGAGAATCTCGAGGTGCAGCTCGCCCATGCCGGAGATCTCGGTCTGGCCGGACTCCTCGTTGGTCTGCACCTGGAAGGTGGGGTCCTCCTCGGCCAGGCGGCCGAGTGCGACGGACATCTTCTCCTGGTCGATCTTGGTCTTGGGCTCGACGGCGACCTTGATGACGGGCTCGGGGAAGTCGATCTGCTCGAGCTTCACCGGCGCGGTCGGGTCGCACAGCGTGTCGCCGGTGACGACCTGCTTGATGCCGACGCCCGCGGCGATGTCGCCGGCGTAGACCTTGCTGACCTCTTCGCGGTCGTTGGCGTGCATCATCAAGATGCGGCCGACGCGCTCGGTCTTGCCGGTCGAGACGTTCAGCACCTTGTCGCCCGCCTCGAGCGTGCCCGAGTAGACGCGGAAGTACGTGAGCTTGCCGACGAACGGGTCGGCCATGATCTTGAACGCCAGGGCGGTGAACGGCTCGCTGTCGTCGGAGTGACGCGGAACCGTCTCGCCCTCGACCGCGCCGCGGCCGGCGACGATCGCCTCGATGGCGGGGACGTCGAGCGGGCTCGGCAGGTACGCGATGATCGCGTCGAGGAGCGGCTGGACGCCCTTGTTCTTGAAGGACGAGCCGCAGAGCACGGGCGTCATCGTCAGCGCGAGGGTCGCGCGACGGATGGAGGCCTGCAGGACGTCGACCGGGATCGGATCGCCGCCACCGAGCTCCTCGAGCGCGGGCTCGGCCAGCTCGTCGTCGACGTTCGAGAGCGCGTCGAGGAGGACCTCACGCGCGGCCGTCGCGGCGTCGGCGAGCTCGGCGGGGATGTCGACGACATCCTTCTCCTTGCCGAGGTCGTCCTTGTAGAAGGTCGCCTTCATCTCGACGAGGTCGATGATGCCCTTGAAGTCCGCCTCGGAGTCGATCGGCAGCTGGATCGGCACGGCCGGGGCGGCGAGGCGATCGATCATCGTCTCGACGCTCTTCTCGAAGCTCGCGCCGGTGCGATCCATCTTGTTGATGTACGCGATGCGCGGAACGGAGTACTTGTCGGCCTGGCGCCAGACGGTCTCGGACTGCGGCTCGACGCCGGCGACCGAGTCGAAGACGGCGACCGCGCCGTCGAGGACGCGTAGCGAGCGCTCGACCTCGACCGTGAAGTCCACGTGCCCGGGCGTGTCGATGATGTTGATGCGGTGGTCGTCCCACTCGCACGTCGTCGCCGCGGAGGTGATGGTGATGCCCCGCTCCTGCTCCTGCTCCATCCAGTCCATGGTGGCCGCGCCCTCGTGGACCTCACCGATCTTGTACGTACGACCGGTGTAGTAGAGGATGCGCTCAGTCGTCGTCGTCTTGCCGGCGTCGATGTGCGCCATGATCCCGATGTTTCGGGTCT
>JAEMSV010000268.1 GCA_016462625.1 Solirubrobacteraceae bacterium
GACCCCCGCCGCCTCCACGCCCGTGCCGAGGATTCCCAAGGGCGTGCGGCTCGCGGTCAACGTCGACGCACCCGCGCCGGTCACCCGCAATCACCCCCGGATCGCCAAGGTGCGCGTGCAGAACACCGGCGGCTCGACCGCCAAGAAGGTCGTGCTGCGCTTCGGCGGCGCGCGCGGCGTCTCCGCCACGCCGCGACGCGTGCGCATCGGCACCCTGAAGTCCAGCGCGGCGAAGACGGTGAAGGTCGTGCTCCGGCCAGGCCGCCGCGCCCGCGCGAAATCGACCCTGACCTTTACCGCCAGCACCGGCAAGCTCCGCGCGACTGCGAAGACGGCGCTCCTGCTGAAGTCGACCGGCAAGCGCAAGCCGGTGGCGCAGATCCCGACCACTCCGCCTCTGGCCGGCCGGTACTACGCGAAGATCCGGGTCGACGTCATGTTCGGCAACAGCACGGACGCCTATCTGTTCGTCGACGGCTCCTGGGCGTACCGCGGGGTCCCCGAGGGCGGCATCCCGCAGTGCACCGCGAAGACGGCAGGCGTCGACAAGGACGGCGACCCGACCGACGGCTGCATCCCGTACACGTACGACCCGAAGACCGGCGCGGTCACGCTCGACGGGGCGCCCGCGACGCTCGCCGGGGACCGGAACGCGCTCACCGTCGGCGAGGACCAGTTTTCGTACTACCCGTGGGTTCCAACCGGCACCCGGCTCGACGCCGAGCTCCGCGGGGTCTCCGTGTTCGGCTACTGGCCCAACCAGATCGTGAGCACGACCTACCTCCGGTTCTTCCCCGACGGGCAATACGTGCGCTCGGGGGTGACCACCTCGTCGCTGGGCGGCGGAGCGAACGCCGGCGGGTCGGACCTCGCGGTCGTGCCGGCCGACCGCAAGGGCGTCTACGAGTTCCTGCCGACCGGCGCCCTGCGGCTCACCCAGGCCGACGGCACCGTCGACCTGCGGACGGCTGCGATCATGCGCGACAGCAAGACGGGCAGCGCGAATCCGACGACGGACGGCGTGCTGCTCGACGAGACGATGTACTTCATCCCGAACGAGTAGCCATGGACCTCGGCATCACCGACCGCGCCGCCCTCGTGTGCGGCGCCACGCAGGGCATCGGCCGCGCGATCGCGGCGGAGCTGGTCGCCGAGGGCGCGCGGGTCGCGATCACCTCCCGATCGCAGGAGCGGGCGGACGCGACCGCGGCCGAACTGGGCGGCGTCCTCGGGTTCGCGCACGACACCGCTGACGCCGACGGCGCCGAGGCGCTGCTCGAGCGCGCGGGCGAAGCGCTCGGGGCGCCCATCACCCTGCTCGTCACGAACACCGGCGGGCCCCCCGGGAATCCCGACGCGCTGGGGTTCGCGCGTGACCAGTGGGAGGACGCCTACCGCGAGCTCGTCCTCGGCCCGATGGCGCTCGTCCAGGCCGCGATCCCGGCGATGCGCGCCGAGGGCTTCGGCCGGATCGTGAACATCGTCTCCACGGGACCGCGCGAGCCGATCCCCAACCTCATGCTGTCGAACACCCACCGGGCGGCGACGCTGGCCGCGTTCAAGACGGTCGCGCGGCAGGTCGCGGGCGACGGGATCACGCTCAACAGCGTCCTGCCCGGCCGGATCGCCACGCCGCGGCTGTTCAGCCTGTACGGCGGCTCGAAGGACGAGGCGAACCGCGTCGCCGCAGCCGAGGTCCCCGCGGGCCGGATCGGCGAGCCCGAGGAGATGGCCGCCGCTGCGGCGTTCTTCCTCAGCGCCCGGGCCGGCTACGTGACCGGCCAGGCGCTGATCGTCGACGGCGGGCTCACCCGCGCCGTTTGAGCTCCCCGCCCTTCTCACGGGTGGGCAGCTCGAGCTCCACGTCGGCGAGCGTGACCGCGTACTTCTGGTCGGGCTTCTCGTAGGTCGGGGCGTCCCGGCCGAGGAGCTGGAGCCGCAGGCGCGTGCCCTTGCCGAGCCGCACCGCGTTGCCGTTGAGCTCGATCCGGACGGACTTCTGGCCCGGCTCCAGCCGGTAGGGCGCGCGGTCGAGCAGACGCTGCTTCTTGCCTACCACCTGCCAGAGCCGCGCGAACAGCGCCGGGCGTGAGCCGCCGGTGGCTCGCACCTTCGCCGTGACGACGCCACGGCCGAGGTAGGTGAACGGCTTCTTCACGGTCGCCTCGAGCACAACCGTGTCCTCCTCGGCCTTGATCGGCGCCGGCTTCTTGCAGATCAGCGGCGAGCCGACCGGGTCGACCGCGTTGGCGATCTCCATCAGACCTCCGTCGGAAGTGACCGTTCCAGCCTTCCCCGCGAGCCGAACGACGACCCGACCCCGTGCGAGCTCGTCGAAGCTCGACGCGACGAACGGCTCGCCGTCTGACTGGGGGTTCGAACAGACCGTTTGGTACGCCGTGACGGTTCCGGGAGTCGCGAGCTTCCCTTCGCCGAGCAGGAAATGCGCGAGGAAGCGCTTCCCCCGCCCACCGATCTCGTTGACCGTCTGGCGCTTGTTGGTCGCGCGGAAGTGGCCGAAGTCCGCGAGCGTCATCCACACGGGCGCCTTCGGGTCCTTCGCGCGCAGGGTGTTGTAGACGGCGAGCGACTGGCCGACCGGCTCGGCCCCGTCGGTCCACCCCTGCGTGAGCAGCAGCGGCGCCGGCTTGCCGGGGATCGCCAGCGCGGAGTGATAGCGGTAGACGTCGTCGGCGATCTTGCGCCCGGCGGGGCCCGCGAGGTCCTTGGCCGTGAAGGTCAGCCAGCGCTCGAGGTCGGCCGTGGGATCGGCGCCGAGCGGCGCCATGAGGTTCAGGAAGCGGCTTCCGGTGATGACCAGGTCGAAGAACGACGCAAGGCGCATACCGACGATGTCGCGGCTGGTCTTCGTGCCGGGGGGCGAAGCGGCGCCGAGGCGGCCGTTGGGGTACATCACCGAGATCGCGTCGCTCCAGGCGAGCATCGGGGCCGCCGCGGTGAGCTTCATCGGCCGGCCTGCCGGGCTGACCCATGGCGCGAACGAGCCGTCGGGGAGGCGAATCCGGTCCTTCAGGTAGGCGAGCTGCAGCGCCTGGACGCCGCCGTAGGACGACCCGGTCGCGCCGAGCTTGTCGGGGATCGCGACCCCCTGGTCGACGAGAAGCCCCAGCAG
>JAEMSV010000110.1 GCA_016462625.1 Solirubrobacteraceae bacterium
GACCGACGTCTTCCGCGCACGCGGGCGGACGGCGGTGCTCGGCCGCGACAAGCCGGACGCCACGCTCGGGCGGTACTTCACCATCGACTACGGGCTGAAGAAGACCGACGTCACGCTCAAGCCACTCGTCAAGGGTCAGGCCGTGATCGCCGGCACGATCCTCGGCCGGGTCGGCCGGCCCGCCGAGGGCGGCAAGCCGCGATTCCTGTTCGAGATCCGCCCCTCGGGCACGGACGCGCCACGCATCGATCCCAAGCCGATCCTCGACGGGTGGCGCCTGCTGGCGTCGACCGACGTCTTCCGCGCACGCGGGCGGACGGCGGTGCTCGGCCGCGACAAGCCGCGCAACAGCACCGTGGGCGAGATCCTCCTCATGGACAAGCAGATGCTCCAGGAGCGGGTGCTGTCCAACGCGCGGATCGAGATCTACGCGTGCGGTCGGCGCGACATCCAGGCCGGGAACGTCGACCGCCGCGTCCTCGCCACGCTCGAGTTCCTCGCCCAGAACGACCTGCGCCCAACCGTCACCAGCCTGCGGTGCGGACACGGGACCTACACCACGTCGGGGAACGTCTCCGAGCACACGACCGGCACGGCCGTCGACATCGCCGCCATCAACGGGATCCCCATGCTGGGCCACCAGGGTGAGGGGTCGATCACCGACGTCGCGGTCCGCCGGCTGCTGACGCTCCAGGGGACGATGAAGCCTCATCAGATCATCACGCTCATGCAGTACGAGGGCACGGACAACACCCTCGCCATGCCCGACCACAACGACCACATCCACGTCGGCTGGCACCCGAGCGGCGGCGGCGGGACGGCCCGCCCGGGCGCGGGTGAGATCGAGGCCAGGCTCCGCCCGTCGCAGTGGCGACGGCTCCTGCGCCGGATGGGCCGCATCGGCAACCCGGCGATTCCGACGAGCTCGGACGCCCGCGAACGGGGGAAGCTCTGATGTTCAAACGGCGCTTCACCAGATCACAACAGCTTGATAACGCCTGTCCGCGGCGGGATGCGGATCATTCGCCGCTGGTGCAGAACGGACAAGGACGGACTTTGCGCGCGACCCTCTCGATCGCTGCGGCGATCGCCACCTGCGGGGTGCTCGCCGCCCCCGCCGGCGCGGCACTCACGCAGCCGGAGACGCTGCAGCTGGACGCATACGGCCCTTCCGGGACCATCGCCGGCCCGGTGCAGACCGCTGAGCCGCTCGCGGCCGGTGTCGCGTACACGGTCCGCGTGGCCGGGACGATGTCGCTGTACAACCCCGACGCGATGCTCGGCAAGCGCAAGTTCCAGGTGTGCGGAGCCCCGCTGGCCCAGCCCGTCACGCCGTCGCCGGGCCAGCCGTCGAGCAAGGTCGGCAGCGACGCGGCGACGCAGTTCGCCCGTCCGCTGAGCAAGGAGCTGCGCGCGGTGATCGGGGACTGCTCGCAGGTCGGCAGCTCCCTGCTCGGTCCGCTGGCGGTCCTGCAGGTGAGCACCGGCGGCCCGTTCACGGCCGGCGTCCCGAACGGCGGGCCCTTCGCCGCGCCGGTCCCGTCGCACGTCTACACGTACACCCTCGTGGGCACCGGCGCACCCGCGGCCTTCCGGATCTTCGACGACGCCGTCGCGGACAACAACGGCGTCCTGACGATCACCGTCGGCCCGGTCGGCACGGTCAGCGCCGTGGACGCCAGCTCCTCGGCACCGACCTCGGCAGCCGGCGGAGGCCAGGAGGGACAGTCGCTGCTGGCCGCGCGGAAGGCGTGCATCAGCCGCCGGCGCTTCCAGATCCGCGTCGTGAGCCCGCGCAAGGACCCGGTCGTCGCGGCGACCGTCCGCGTCAACGGGACAACCGTGCAGGTCCTGGCCAAGAAGATCAGCGGGCGCTCCCGCCAGGTGTCGATGATCGATCTCCGCGGCCTGCCTTCCGGCACCGCCCGCGTGACCATCTCGGCGCGGCTGAAGAGCGGGCGCGTGTTGAAGGGCTCGCGCGCATACCTGACCTGCAAGCCCAAGCGCGCGGGCAGCAAGCCCAAGCTGTGAGCGTCACGGCGCCGGACTTCGACCTCCAGTCCCACTCCCACCACTCCGACGGCGCGCTCGCACCGGCGGAGGTGGTGGCGCGCGCGGGGCAGGCGGGCATTCGGGTGCTCGCGCTCTCGGACCACGACACCGTCGACGGCGTCGCCGAGGCCCTGGCCGCCGGTGACGAGCACGGCGTGGAGGTCGTGACGGCCGTCGAGCTGTCGAGCGTCGACCCCGCCGGCGAGGACCTGCACATCCTCGGCTACGGGATCGATCACGAGGACGCCGGGCTCGCCGAGGACCTCGCGCGCTTCCGCGCCGATCGGGTCGGACGCATCGGGCGGATGGCCGACGCCATGGAGGATCTCGGGTGGGCGGTCGACCGCGTCCACCTCGACGGCCGGGCCGCTCCCGGCCGCCCGCACCTCGCCGAGGCGGTGTACGGGCATCCCGCCAACGCGCAGCGCATCGCAGACGAGGGGCTCGCCACCAGTGTCGACCTCCTCGTCGCCTATCTCATCCCCGGCGCACGCGGCTTCCGCGGACGCAGCATGCCGACGGTCTCGGAGGCCATCGAAGTCATCCAGCGCGCGGGCGGCGTGGCGGTCTGGGCCCACCCCTTCTGGGACATCGAGGACCCCGACGAGGTCCACGCCTGCCTGCGCCGGTTCACCACGGCCGGGCTGGACGGCGTCGAGGCCTTCTACGTCACGCACACCGAGGCCCAGACGCGGCAGCTCGCCGGATGGGCGGACGAGCTCGGCCTGCTGACGACCGGCTCCGCGGACTTCCACGGGCCGGATCACCCGCGGTTCTCAGCGTTCGGTGCGTTCTCCCTGTACGGGCTGACGCCGCGAATCGGGCGCCTGGCGCCGTCGGTCGTCGACCCCGCCTGACGGGCGGCGTCGGTCACCTGTCCACGGGAAGCGGCGCGGCGCGGGGTGCCGCGGTGATACGTCGATGCGGTGGACGTGCGTCTCTCCCTGCTCGGTCTCGGCCTGCTCCTGACCGGGCTCGCCTTCGCCCCGCCCGCCGCGGCCGCGCCGGAGTTCTTCGGGCCGGCCGCCGTCTTCAACCAGCGCGTCGACCGCGGGACCGCGCTCGACCCGGACAGTGACGCGCTCGTCGCGGAGCTGCGCGCCCAGGTCGAGGAGCGCCACACGACGGTCAACATGTACAAGTGGACCACCCCGGTGTACCGCGTCGGCGCCACCCAGCCGAAGGTCAGGGTGCGGCTGGACGCGGGCAATGCGCCTGCGCTCCAGGCCGTCGTGGAGGAGGTCCCGATCCCGGCGAACGCGCAGCCCTCCGTGGGCACGGACGCCAACGTCGTCGTCTACCAGCCGAGCACGGACACGACCTGGGAGTTCTGGCGCTTCCGGCGCGAGGCCGACGGCTTCCACGCCGGGTGGGCCGGCCGCGTCGTCGGGCTGAAGACGAGCCCCGGCTGGTTCCGCGATCTGCGCTCCCCGGAGACCGGCGACATCCTCGAGCGCCCGCACTTCGGCGTCACCGCGACCCACCTGGTCAAGCTCGGCGGGCTCATGACGGTCAAGGAGCTGCAGCGCGGCTCGATCGACCACGCGCTCGCGATCGCGATCCCCGAGGCGCGCCGCGGCGTCTGGTCGTGGCCGGCCTCCTTCACCGACGGCGACAGCGACGACCCGGCTGCCATTCCGGAGGGCGCGCGCTTCCGGCTCGACCCCGCGCTCGACATCGACGCGCTGGACCTCCCGCCCATGACGCGCATGATGGCCGTCGCCGCCCAGCGCTACGGCCTCGTCGTCAACAACACCGCCGGCGCTGTCGCGTTCTACGCGGAGGACCCCGCGCGCTACGCCACCGACCCGTACGCGCCGATCCTCGGCGACGAGCAGCCGGTGCACGTGGCGCGCGCGTTCCCGTTCGAGCATCTCCAGGCGCTGCCCATGCGCCTGCGATCGGGGTACGCCGCGATCGAGCCCGAGCTCGGCGCCGCGAGCCGGCGTCCGGCGCCGCGGCGCTGAGCCCCGCCCGGGCCGTTCCCAAACCCAGAACCCGACTTTTTCAGGACCTTCAGGGCCTGCTGATCGATCAAGCTCCGTTGCATGACTCGACGCTTGCTTCGGCGCGGGGCCCTGGTCGGCGCCGCAGCCCTGACCGTCGTCGCACTGCCCATCGCAGCGGCGCACGCCGACGAACCCCCTCCGACCTGCTTCGGGTACACCGCCCAGCCACCGCTCGGCTTCGGCGGCGTGACGGTCACGGGAACGAATGGCCCGGACGTCCTCGTCGGCACGTTCGGCAACGACATCATCGACGGCAAGAACGGGAACGACCTGATCTGCGGCCTCGGCGGCGACGACGTCATCATCGGCGGTCCGCACGTCGACCGGATCGCCGGGAACGCCGGCAACGACGACATCGCCGGGTGGGCGGGGAACGACATCCTCGTCGGCGGCCCGGGCGACGACACGCTGAAGGGCAACCAGGACGACGACGACATGCGCTCCGGCGAGGGCCAGGACATCCTCATCGGTGGGCCGGGCGCCGACTCCCTGCACGGCGGCTCGGGCGACGATCGGCTGAACGGATACGACGGCGACGACGTGTGCATCGGGTGGGTCGGCACCGACCAGCAGATCAACTGCGAGACCTTCCATGCCGACATCGAGCGCTCGCCCTTCCTGACGCCTCCGCCGAGCGAGAACGTGCTCCTCAGCCTGGCGTCGAGCACCGAGGCGGAGCTGACGACGTCGCAGGAGCAGACGACGCTCGCCGCCGCGTTCCAGAACGCGCTGCCCGCGTACAACGAGGGCGACCCGGTGCCCGCGGACGGCGTCAACCCCTCGACGCTTGCCGGCGGCGCCGGCGGGTACGTCACCACCGGTGCCCTCGCGGTCGAGACCGGTGACGCCGCCCCCGGCGACGAGTAGGGGACTCCGCCGCCGCGCGCTGGCACTCGCCGGCGCGGCGGCGGTCCTCGCGGTGGGCTGCGGGTCCGCGGAGCTGCAGCCCACGGCGGCGCCTGCGGGCTCCGCCGAGCCCGAGATGGCCACGGCGCGCGGAACCGCCGAGTTCTTCGCCCCCGACGCGATCTGGAACGCGCCGCTCGCCGACGACGAGCCGCTCGACCCCCGCTCGGACGCGCTCGTGCGCCGTCTGCGCGATCACGTCGCCCAGGACCGGACGACGGTGAACATCCGGGAGTGGAGCACCCCGCTCTACCGGGTCTCCGCGACGCAGCCGACGGTGCGGGTCACGCTCGACAAGCAGAACGCGCCCGAGCTCCAGCAGGCGGTCAACGCCGTGCCGCTGCCCGCCGGCGCGCGGCCTGCACCGGGGACGGATGCCAACGTCGTGGTCTACCAGCCGGCCACCGACACGATCTGGGAGTTCTGGCGCTTCCGGCGCGAGGCCGACGGCTTCCACGCCGGATGGGCCGGACGGATGCAGCAGGTCTCGCAGAGCCCGGGCTGGTTCCGCGACCGGGAGAACCCGTTCGAGCGCCGCTTCTGGGGCGTCACCGCCACCCACATCGCCAAGCCCGTCGGTCTGATGACCCTGCGTGAGCTGCAGCGTGGCCGGGTCGACCACGCGCTGGCGATCGCGATCCCCAAGGCGCGCCGCGGCGTGTGGTCCTGGCCCGCGAGCGGGACCGACGGGGACAGCGACGATCCCGCATCGATCCCCGAGGGTGCGCGCTTCCGGCTCGACCCCGCGCTCGACATCGACGCCCTCGACCTCCCGCCCATGACGCGCATGATGGCCGTCGCCGCCCAGCGCTACGGCCTCGTCGTCAACAACACCGCGGGCGCCGTCGCCTTCTACGCCGAGGACCCGAACCGGTTCCCCGGCGATCCGTACGCGCCGATCCTCGCCGGCGATCAGCCCGTGGAGGTCGCCCGCGCGTTCCCCTTCGAGCACCTACAGACCCTGCGGCTCCAGCTGCGCTCGGGCTAGTTTGCGGCGCAGGCGGTCGACTCGGTCGCGGTCGCGGTCGTTCAGGCCGCCCACCGCGAGCGCGACCGCCGCGAACGCGAGCGACCCGGCGGCCAGGGCCACCGGCACGCCGACCGCCGCGAAGCCGAACGCCTCGTCGACAGCACGGGCAACGACGAACCCGGCGCCGTAGCCGAGCGGGACCGCGATCACCTGCCGCACCGACATCAGCGCGCCGAAGGGCTGGGTCAGGCTGCGCACGGTCAGGACGCTCGTCACGGCGAATCCGAACGCGTAGCCGAGCAGCTGGCCCAGCGCCGCGCCGGTGATGCCCATCTGCCACGTCAGGAGCGCCATCGCGGTCAGCCCGACCACCGTGCGAGCGATCGAGATCCACGTTGTCTTCACGGCCAGCCCCGCGGCCCAGAGCGCCTGGAACTGCACGAACGAGCAGGTCGCCACCGGCGCGATCAGCAGGAGCAGCGCGAGCGCCGGGGCCGCCTGGTCGAACCCGGGGCCGAACAGGTCCATGACCCCGCCGGCCGCTCCGCCGCCGGCCGCGGCAACCAGGGTCAGGGCGAGCAGCACATAGCGGACCGAGTCCATCAGCACCCGCTCACCGCCGGCGACGTCGCCCGCGCGCTCGCGCTCGATCAGCGTCGGGAACAGCATCTCCGCGACGCGTGCGCGCAGCTCGTAGAGCCGGCGCGCCAGCTGGTAGGCCCGCGAGTAGGCACCGACAGCGCCGATCGGGGCGACGAACGCGACGAGCCACGTGCCCGCCTGCTGCAGGCCGGCCTCCGCGATGTCGCCGGGGACGAGCTGCAGTCCGAACCGGACGATCCGCGGCAGCTCGCGCAGGCCGTCGCGGACGACCGAGACCGGCACGCGGATGGGCATCCAGCGATGCACGATCGCCGCGCGCCAGATCAGCGCAGGGATCCACGCCAGCGTCTCGGCGAGGAGCAGCGAGAGGGTCGTGCCCCAGACGAGGCCGGCCCCGATCGACGCGGCCGCGATCAGCGACGCCTGGAACAGCCGGATCCACAGCAGCGACTGGCCGGCGCGGAAGCTCGTGAAGACGCGGTCGAGGTTGAAGGCGGGGTTCGAGAACAGGACGTACATACCCATCACGAGCGCGGCGTTGCCGACCAGCTCGGGACGGTCCATCGGCCCGGTGAAGATCCACCAGGTCAAGGCGAAGACCGGGACCGCCATCGCGCAGGTCAGGGCCGTCGAGAACAGGAACGTCGCGGCCCAGAGCCCCGTGATCTGCGGGTCGCGCGGCGCGAGCGTCGCGACCATGCGCACGAAGCCCGTCTGCTCCCGGACCGTCGAGAGCATCCCGAGCATCATCGTCGGAGCGAACGCGAGCGCATACTCACCCATGACCTGGAGCCCGTAGATCCGCGCGATCGCGATCCCCGAGCCGACCCCGAGGATGAGGATCAGCACGAAGCTCAGGACCTCGAAGGCGACGCCGTGGGTGTACGACGCCGGGGTCGCCGGCCCGCGCCGGCTCATGCGACCGGACGCGACTCTCGGCCCCGGGCCGCTGCCGCGCGCACGCGGGTGAACATCCGGCTGGCCCGGACGAGGTCGGCGCCGGCGCCGACGGCGTCTCGCGCGCGCTCGTGCGGGGGCGGGTCGCGCAGCTCGGTGAACCGCAGCTCGAGGGCCTCAGCCCGCCCGACGTTGTACCGATGGGCGGCGGGACGCACCACGCCGGCCACCGGGCGCTGCAGCAGCCCGTCGGGCCACGTGCGCGCGTGGTAATGCAGGAGCGCGGGCTCGCCGCCCAGCGGGACGCTGCGGTGGATCGGCACGTGGGTCGGGCAGTTGGCCGCGAGCGGCAGTGCGACGGACTCGTGCTCGGCCATCGCCGCCATGAGCGCGTACTGGTCGGCGAACAGCCGCCGGGCACGGGGAACGATCAGCGGGTCGTCATCCAGGAGCCCGACGACGCGATGCAGCCAGCCGCGCCAGGCGTCGCGCATCGACACCAGCTGGTCACGCGGGATGACGACGACGCCCGAGTTCCAGTACCGCGGCATCGCCCGGCCGGTGCAGGTCGCCACGACGTCGCGCGGGGGCACGGGCAGGCCGAGCGCGCCGCAGAGCCGCACCCAGCCGGCGCGGTCGAGCGGGTCGCGGTCCGCCGGCTTCGCAGCCACGCGATCGACCGGGAGATACGGCGACGGATCCCCGGCGAAGACGATGTCGCAATCGACCATCGCCAGCGCGTCGATGCCCGGCGCGAGGTCCAGCTCGAGCAGCCGGAGCTTGTTCGCGTAGGACAGCCGCGGATCGAAGCGTTCGACGACGTGGACGTGCACGCCGAGCGCGCGCAGCGGCGCAGCGACCACGTCGTCGATCGGCCCGGCGAAGCAGGCGTGCAGTGGTGCGTCGGCGAGCGCACCGCCGAATGTGCGCAGCGACCACGCGAGCATCTCGACGCGGCCCGCCCAGGCGGCATCGGGCTCGGCCGCGCACCCGAACGCGATGCTCATGCGACCTCGGGCCGACCAGCGCGCAGCGCGGCCACCGGCCGCGTCGGCGGCGGGGCGGCGTCCCAGTCCAGCAGGCTGTACCCGAACGCCCGCGCGCGCGGCTCCATGCGCCGGGCGATGGCCCCGGTGTACAGCTGCTGCAGCGGGTTCGACCGCCACTCGGCGAAGTAGTCCGCGTTCAGCCGGCCGCGCGCGGGGACGTCGACCGGCACCTCGTCGACCCCGAGGAACCGGTGCACGCGCGCGAGCTCGCGGCCCGGGGCGCTGACGAGATCCTCGTAGCGGACGAGGAGCACGCGGCGCAGGTGCGCGCTGTCGCGCAGGAAGCACTCGTGCGCAACGAACCAGTGCCGCACGAGCGTGTGGACCCGCACGTTGCGCAGCGGCCCGGCCCACTTGCGGGTCGCCATCGCGACCGCACCGGGATGCCGGGTGATCACGACGAACGACGCCTCGGGGTACAGGGCCTGCAGGAAGCGCGTGCGGACGAGGTTCGGCGGCGACTTCTCCAGCAGCACCGGGCGCGCGCGCTCCCAGTGCGCGCCCCACGCCGCATCCAGGCGCTCGCGCGATGCCGGCGTGGCCAACGGTGAGGTCTCCGTCATGTGCGCCTCAGGGGAGAACGCGAACGTCCCCGGCCCGCCGAACCTGGCCGCCGGCGGGTACACGCGCTGCACGTGCTGGCCTTCGTCCTCCGGCACACCCGTCCCCGTCAGCCCGCTGATCTGCGGATGTTCGGCCAGCCACTTCGCCAGCGGCGTCGTGCCGCTCCGATGCAGGCCGCCAACGAAGACGTGCCGGTGCGCCGGAGGCGTGGCGCGCGGCGTGGCCGGCGACGAGGTGAGATCGGTCGCGCTCATGCGCTGTGGGCTCCTTCGTGTTCGCTGATCGCGCCCGGCCCCGCCGCGACGCCCGCCCACATGAGCGGCAGGATGAACGTGAACACCTTGGCCGCCGGCGTGAGCATCACCAGCACGAGCACGAACACCGACATCGCGATCAGGGCGAGGCGCCACGGCCGCAGATCGGGCGTGGCGGGTTTCGTCGTCAGGCCCGCGACGATCGCGAGGATGATCGCCGCCGCCCACAGCGTCACGCCGATCAGCCCGATCTCGGACGCCCGGGCGAGCACCACGTTGTGGGCGCCGGTCGTCTGGTTGACCGTCAGCGGGTAGTCGTCGCCCTGCCAGAAGAAGCCGTTGGCCACGCGCCCGAACGTGTCCCAGCCCTGACCGACCAGCGGCTGCTCGAGGAACATGTTCACCGCCGCCGTGTTGAGGTTCTGGCGGTCCCACACGGTGGTCTGGGAGCTCGCGCGGCTGTCGGCGGAGGACTCCAGACCGGGGATGACGGTGAAGGCGAGCGCGACCGCCACCGCTCCCGCCAGCAGGGTCGGCAGGAGCCAGGGGCGCAGCTCCCGCGCCGCGAGCATCGCGACCACGGTGCCGGTGATCGCGCCGATCCACACGCTCCGCGTCAGCGTGAGGAGCACGCCCAGAGCGCAGAGGACGACCACCGCCACGAGCAGAGCGCGGACGCGCGGGCGATCCTCGAGCCCGCGCAGGATGAGCGCGGCCATCCCGCACGAGAACAGCGCGAGGCCGTTGGCCGAGGCCTCCAGCGCCGGACCCCGGGCCCGGCCCGCGTGCGTTGTGTAGGACGGGTCCACGATGAAGGACGGGACGACCAGCTGCGGCGCGGTGATCTCCAACACGGCGGTCACGGAGAGATACGCGCCCAGCAGCGTGAGCCCCCACAGCAAGAAGCGGCGGTCGCGCGCCGTGGCGAAGGCGACCGGAGCGACGGCGAACGCGCCGAAGGCGAGCAGCCCGCCGCGATCGACCAGGCGGACGGGATCGCTGAAGAACGTCCCCACCGCGAGCGCGGACGCCACCACCACCGCGAGATAGAGCGCCATCGCCGTGTGCACGGCGCGCCACCGGGGCAACGGTGTCCCGGCGGTGGTCAGCGTCCGGCCGAAGACCGCGACGATCCCCGCGGCGAGCAGCAGCCGGTCGGGCGCGACCATCGGAGGCAGGCCGAGCCGCGCCCAGTTTCCGGCCATGGGCGTGAGCACCAGCCCGACCGTCAGCAGCCGAGCCGGCTCGACCCGGGTCGCGATCGCGAGCAGCCCCGCGGCGGCCGCCAGCCAGGAGATGCCCGTGAAGCGCGCGGTCGTCATCGGGGCGACGCTCACCCATACGATTCCCACCGCGGCAGTGGCCGCCAGGGCGGCCCCCGCGGCGGCCCAGCCCAGCGGCCGGAATCCCCGAATCGCGGTCACGGCGGCGTCCTTAGCCGACGCGGCGGCGCAGCGTGCGGTTGGCCCAGAGCGTCGCGGCGCCGAGCCCCAGCAGCAGCCCGCCGACGAGTCCGGCGAACCCGAGGATCTGCACCCACCGGCTGCGGTCCGAGCTCGCGACGCGCGCGGGGTTCAGCACCTGGACGAGGGAGTTCGACGTCGCGCCCTGCTCGGCCGTCTGGTACCGCACGGCGAGCGCGTCCTCCTTCAGGCGCCAGAAGGCTCTGGAGGCGCGGGCGCGGGCGAGGGCCTCACGGCGCGACGTGGTCGGGTCGTCCTCGTACCGCCTCGCGGCGTCCTGCACCCGGGTCTCGCGGTCGGCGAGCGTCGCGGAGGCCTTCTTGTACGCGGCGAGCATGACGCCCGCCTCTGGATCACGGTTGTTCAGGTTCTGCGTGTACAGGACGAGCGAATCGCTGACCTCGTTCGACAGCCGCACCGCGCTGCGCTGCGACGGCCCCGTCCCGCGCACCGTGAAGACCGGGCTCTCCGGGATCGGGCTGCCCGACACGCGCGGCGCGAGCGCGGACACCTCGACGTCGCGCCGCCGGGCGATCGGCCCGAGGACGTCATCCGCGTCGACGGTCCGGGAGTACTGGGCCGCGAGGCTCTGGGTCGCGAGCGCGAAGCCCGCGAGTGCGCCAGGCGCGTTCAGGTTGATCCGGCCGACACTGAGCCGGCTCTCGGCGGTGTAGATCGGTGTCCGCTGGAAGCCGAGCGCGAGGCCGGCGGCGCAGAGCAGGATGGCGGGGATCGCGACGAGCAACGGGTACCGGCGCGCGCTCTCCATGACGCCCATCGACGGCTGGACGCGATCGACCACGGCCCCCTGTCCGGGCCGCGGCGGCGTCGACGCGCCGTTCGCGTGGCCGTTGGTGTCTCTGCGCTCGGTGTCAAGCACGCGCTGCTCCTCGTGTCCTCATGCTCATTGGGGTCAACGACGCCGGGCGTGGCGAACTTGTGCCGCGGGGCGTCATGACGATGAAGCGGGCTCGCGGTCGTCCGACCGCACCGCGTCGGTGGGGCCCGGAGGGAGCTCAGCCGGCTGAAGCGCGGCGAGTGCTCCCGCCGCCGCACGGCGCCGGTCGGCCACCGACGTCCGGGGACTGCGCGGGCGCTTCTCGCGCGCCAGGTGGCGGGCGGTCGTCGGGCCGCCGGCGCGGCCCGGGGCCTGGGACCGCGCACGGG
>JAEMSV010000111.1 GCA_016462625.1 Solirubrobacteraceae bacterium
CGTCCGCGAGCGACGGCGCGCCCGAGGTGCTGGCCGAGGCCTGATCCTCAGCCGTCGGCGCCGAGCGTCACGGTCGCCTCGGCGGTACCGAGCTTCAGGCCCGGCTTGATCGCGGTGGTGCCGAACGCGAAGTTCAGCACCGAGGCGGCGAACGCGGTGAGGTTGACGTCGGCGGTGACGACGGTCGCCCCGCCCTCACCGGGCGCGACGGAGATGTTCGTCAGCTTCGCCAGATCGAACCGCAGGCCCGCGTAGCGCAGCTCGGCGTTGAGCTTCGGCTCGCCGCGGAGGTCGATCGTGAAGCGCTGGACGTTGATCGGGATGAAGCCCTTCTTCAGGAGCAGGCCGCCGGTATGAGTGACGGTGCCCTTCAGGTCAGAGCTCAGCGCGCCTCCGGTCACGGGGAAGACGACACGGCCCTCGTCGTCGACCGTCGCGGCCGTGGTGGGCTGGACGCGGACCCCGAGCGAGCTCAGTGCGGCGGCGGCACCGGGATCGAGCGCCAGAGCGGTCTGCGCGCCGGTGACGGGCGCCGCGCCCGCGGCCGCCGGGAGCGCGATCAGCGCGGCGGCGACGCAGGACGACAGGACGGCGAGACGACGGAGCATGGTGCCTCCTCAGACGGGAACGGAATCGCCGCTGGTCCGGTGCGTACAGCAGGATCGGTTCTCCGGGCTCGGAGATGGCGCCGGTACGCTGGGGGCAGGCCCCGATAGCTCAGCTGGATAGAGCGTCCCCCTCCTAAGGGGAAGGCCGCAGGTTCGAATCCTGCTCGGGGCGCTCAGGCGGCTTCGGCGACCAGCCCCGCCTGCCGCGCCAGCACCCGCTGGAGCGCGAGCACGCAGTCGCGGTCGAACGCCACACCGGTCTCCTCGACGAGCAGGCCCATCGCCCGCTCGGGAGTCCACGCGGCGCGGTAGACGCGAGGGCTCACGAGCGCGTCCCACACGTCGGCGACGGTGAGGATCCGCGTCTCGCGGTCGAGCTGCTGGGCGCGCAGTCCATCGGGGTAGCCGTTGCCGTCGAGCCGCTCATGATGGCCGCGGACGATCTTGCGGACGCGGGCCGGATAGCCGAGCTCGGCCAGAAGCTCGTCGCCGGCGCCGGGGTGCTCGCGGATGACCGCCATCTCGTCATCGCTCAGGGCGCCGGGCTTCGCGAGGATCGCGTCGGGGGTCGAGAGCTTGCCGATGTCGTGCAGCAGACCGGCGAGCGCGAGGTCGCGCAGCCGCGCGGGCGTCAGGCCAATCTCCTCGCCTATCGACACCGCCCACGCCGAGACGCGACGGGTGTGCTCCTCGGTCGACCCGTCCTTCTCGGCGAGCCGATCGAGCAGGCCCGCGACCCGCGCGCCCAGGAACGCCTCCTCCTGCGCGACGAGATCCGCCGCCGGCAGGTCGCCGACGAGCGGTCGCGAGGGCTGGCGGCGCCACGTGTCCAGCGCCACCGGCACGGCGACGAGGGCGATGCCGACGAGCTCCAGCACGTGGCCCATCCACCACGCCCACGTGAACGGCGTGAGGACGAAGGTCGGGATCAGCGCGAGCGCCAGCCAGACGATGCCGACGACGACCACGAGGTCCGAGCGACGGCGGGTCAGCACGTACGTGCGGACGACGCGCGCGGCGACGATCGCGAAGCCGATGACGCCGGCGGTGAGGAACGCGATCGCCTCGGGCGACTCGTACGCGGGGACCGCAGGAACCTCCGTCGCGTAGACCAGGCCGAGCGCCCCGAGGATCACGACGCCGCAGACGAAGACCACCGCGCCGGCCGTGACGGTCTTCAGATGCCGGGGGCCGCGCAGCGACGGCAGCGCCGCCAGCGTCAGCAGCGCCGCGCCCAGCGGCAGCGACATCCCGCCGGCGAGCGCGACGACGCCGTTGGGCCCGAAGAGCACGCCCGGGGTCGCGATGCCGTGCAGGAAGAGCAGCGTGCTCATCACCGCGAACGCGCCGCCGGCGATGACGGCGCGGGTGTCGCGCTGCCTGTAGCCGCTGACGATCAGCGCGGCGCTGGCGAGCGCGGCGACCGTCGCGGTGATCGCGATGACGATCAGGTGCTGCGTGCCGGTGATCGGCGCGGGCTGGTCACCGGTGAGGAAGTGCATCGCCGTGATCGGCAGGACCGCACTGGCGGCCACCAGCGTCAGGTACGCGCTTGCGCGGGTGCGAAGGAGACGCTCCATACGAACGCGGTATCGACTTCGCGAGAAGCCCGGTTGAGGCGCTGGACAAGCGTTCGGTCGCGGCTACTCGGGAACCAAGACGGTCCGTAGCGCCTTGAAGTCCCACGGCCGTGGCGGGACGACCCGCTCGACCGGCAGCGTCGTCCCCCACTCGTTGAAGCGCAGCGCCGCCCACGCATGGGGCTCGCCCCACACGCCGACCTGCATCCCGACGACCTCGAGCTCACCGTCGCGCACCTGAGCGGTCGCGGCGAGCGACGGGCGCAGGTGGACCATGCCGGGGCCGAGTGCGGTCGCGCCCAGCGCCTCGCGTGCTCCCGGGAGGTCGATCTCGATGCGCCAGCGGCCCGCGCCGGCCGGCGTGGCGACGGTGAAGGCCGGGTCGAGCAGGCGCAGCATCCCGAGCGGGTTCGACGTCGCGTTGACGAGATCAAGAGCGCCGGCGATGTCCGTGGCCGTTCCGTCGGGCTTGATGGTCGTCAGCCGCTCGGGACCGAGCAGGCCGATGGTCTCGCCCGCGCGCGCCCGATTTCCCGGAGAGATCCAGAGGCGCCGGTACCAGACCGATCGCGCCGGGAAGTCGACGATGCCGACGTCCTCCCAGCCGCCCAGCCCGCGGGCAGGCTCGAACGGGTCGGAGACCGCGCTGCGGTAGCTGAAGCGCCCGCTCGTCGCCTCGGCTGCGGCCACCGACTCGCGCAGCTCCCGGTCGGAACGGGAGCCCGCCGTGGATTCGGCGCGAGGGTGGCGTTCGAAGCGGCCAGACAAGGGGAGGAAGTCCGTCCTGACGGGATCGTGCGGAGCACAGCTCACGACGCATCCCGACTGGGTGCCGACACCATGTCAAGAGCGTCGGCGCACCGCCGAAATCTGCGCTGTGTCTGGAGACTTCCCGCCCAAATCGCCACCAAACCTCCATTCGGACCGGGAATCCCAGCGCTGACCGTTCGTCCACCTGACCTTCAACGCTCCGGAACGGCGCCGATCCACGAGAGCAACGTCGCCATCGCCCAGGCGACGCCGACGCTCCCGTGTTCCTTTCACCGCTCACCGCCCTGCGGCGCAGCCTGCGCCGCTGCGCTCCCGCCATGCTTGCCGCGGGCGGTCTCGCGCTGCTCATCGGCGCACCGAATGCCGTCTCGGCACCGGTGCTCGCAGGCCCCGCCGGCGGCAGTGGCTGCGTCAGCGCACTGCCACTCACCGGGTGCACCGTGCTCGGCTCGCTCGATGGCGCGGTCGCCACGGCCATCAGCCCGGACGGGCGGCAGGCCTATGTCGCCGCGCGCGACGCGAGCGCCATCACGATCCTCGACCGGGGTAGCGATGGGCGCCTGACCGCGACGAGCTGCCTCGCAACGACACCGACAGCCGGGTGCACGGTCGTCCGGGGCGTCGCGAGCCTCGCGTCGATCTCGATCTCCCCCGACGGACGGCTGGTCGCGACCGCGTCGCCCTACGACCAGGGCGTGGCGATCTTCCTGCGCGACCCCGCCACTGGGTCCTTGAACCAGCCCGCCGGGACCGCGGGCTGCGCGACCGAGACCGGCAGCGGCGGGCTGTGTCTCGACGGACGGGCGCTGGGCGGCGCCCAAGACGTCGCGTTCAGCGCTGACGGCACACGGCTCTTCGTGGCGGCGTGGAGCGCTCACGCCGTGTCGGCCCTGCGCGTCGACGCGGCCGGCGGCATCGTCTCTCAGCCCGCCGGAGCGGCCGGCTGCTTCAGCGAGACCGGGACGGGCGGGCTCTGCGGCGATGGGCGATCGCTGATGGGCGTCACCAGCGTGGCGGCTGTGGGGAGCGGAGGCGTACTCGCGACGACGAACGTCAGCAACTCACTGGTTCGCCTCACCGTCGACCCCGCGACCGGCGCGATGGCCGAGCCGTCGGGCGCGCTGGGCTGCGTCCGTGACGCGGGCATCAGCAGTTGCCCTGACGTGCGCGGGCTCAACGGCGCCGCGGACGTCGCGGTCACGCCCGACGGCGGCACGGCGATCGTCGCCGCGGCGAGCAGCGACGCGGTCTCGACCATCTCCCTCGGCGCATCGATGAGCCAGCCGAGCTGCATCAGCGAGACCGGCCTCGCCGGCGACTGCATCGACGCGCGCGCCCTGGACGGCGCGGCGCGGATCGCGGTCTCCCCGGACGGGCAGGTCGTCTACGCCGCCGCGCCCGCGAGCGGCGCGCTCAGCGTCCTCGATCTCGCGGGCACCACGCTCTCGCAGAGCACCGGCACGAGCGGCTGCGCCTCCGATCGCGGCATCGGCACCTGCACGGCGATCGTCGGCCTGGGCGGCGTCCGCGGCGTCGCGGTCGACACGGCGGGCCGACTGGTCACCGCCGCCGACACATCCGATGCGGCGGTCGCGCTGCGCCCGGCCCATGCGCCGGCCTGCACCGACACGACGGCCGCCGGGACCTGGGATCACGACATCGTCGTCCCCGTCCCGTGCGCCGACCCCGACGGCGACCCGATCACCATCCGCGTGACCAGCGTGCCGCGCGGGAGCGACGTCCGAACGGAGGGCTCACAGCTGCGGATCGTTCCCACCGCCGGGACCGAGGCAACGCTGCGCATCGGCTTCGTCGCGAGCGACGGAGCCCTCACCTCCGGCACCGGGACGGCCACGGTGAGGATCACGGCGCCGCCGCCCAAGCCGCCCCCGGGGCTGCCCGCAGAGCTGTCGGGGCCCCTGCTCGGCGTCGAGCGGCGCGCCGTGAACCCCGACCACGCGACAACCTCGCTCCCCACCTTCTGCCTGCCCCGCCGCACCACGAGCTGCTCGGGGACCGTCGAGCTGCGCGGCGGCAGCCATGCCCTCGGCCAGACCCCGGCGACCGGCCCCGGCGAGGTCGTCCTGACGATCTCCGCGGCCGCCCGGCGGGCGCTGCGGAGAGCCGACCACGCCGACGCGATCGCGTCGGCCGCCGGCACGAACCCCTTCGCGATCGAGCTGCCCGTGCGCCGGCCGCGTGCCGGCATGCGCAGGATCGGAACGCAGCGCGCCGAGCGCCTGCGCGGCGGCCGGGCGGACGACCGCCTGTCGGGGCGCGGCTCCAACGACCGCCTCGTGGGGCTGGGCGGCGACGACCAGCTCGTCGGCGGCGGCGGCAACGACCGCCTCGACGGCGGCGCCGGGCTCGACGACCTGAGCGGGAACTTCGGCAACGACCGCCTCGACGGCGCGGCCGGTGACGACACGCTGCGCGGCGCGTCGGGCGACGACCGGCTCTTCGGTGGCGGCGACGCCGACCGCCTCGACGGCGGGACGGGCAACGACACGCTCGAGGGCGGACCGGGAGACGACGCGCTCGACGGCTTCGACGGAGACGACAAGCTCCGCGGCGGCCCGGGCCACGACTACCTCGTCGAGTCCAGGTTCGGCGACGACAAGCTGCTCGACGGCGGGCCGGGCGACGACTACGTCGATGGCAACCGGGGCAACGACACGCTGGTCCGCGGCGGAGAGGGCAACGACATCGTGCTCGGCGGCCCGGGCAGCGACTCGGTCGACGGCGGCCCCGGCAACGACGTGGTCGACGGCGGCGCGGGCGAGGATCCCGCCATCAGCGGCGGCAGCGGCAATGACGTGCTGGTCGGCGGTCGGGGCAACGACACGCTCGAGGGCGGACCGGGAGACGACATGCTCTACGGGTCGACCGGCGCGGACCACTTCGACTGCGGAAGCGGCGAGGACTGGATCTACGTCGACAGCACCACCGAGGCGAAGAAGGCCAAGGGCTGCGAGCACGTCATCGACGACGACCCGACGCGCGACGGCGCCTACGACCCGGTCGCGCTGGTCGCCAACCGCGGCCTGGCCCGCGGCGGCGTGCTCGCGCTCAAGCGCGGTTCGGCCCTGGGCGACACCCCGCGCTCGGACCGCCCCATCGGGACGCACGACGACGACGAGCTGCTCGGCACCGACAAGCGCGACCTCATCAACGGCAACGACGGCAACGACCTCATCACCGGCGGTGCCGGCAACGACGACCTCGACGGCGGGGACGACGACGACGAGCTCCGCGGCGGCACCGGCAACGACCGGCTGTTCGGCCGCTTCGGCGCCGACGACATCCACGGCGAGGAGGGCAACGACGAGCTCGAGGGCGGCCGCGGCGAGGACACCCTCGACGGCGGCTCAGGCAACGACAAGCTCAACGGCGGGTTCGACCCCGACGTCCTGCGCGGCGGGCCCGGCACCGACCGGATCATCGCTGTGGGCGGCGGCATCGATGACGTCGACTGCGGCCCAGGCCAGGACCGCGCCGACGTGGACCGGCGCGACATCGTCAAGAACTGCGAAGACGTCCGGCGCCACTGACGCCGACCGGGTCAGCCGCGGTCGGGCCGGTCCGGGTAGACGTCGTCGATCGTGGTGAGTGCGCGGTACGGCGCGCCCGCCGCCGCCTCGATCCGCTCGCCGCCACCGGCCATCCGGTCGAGCACGCTGACGACGCCGACGATCGTGCGGCCCTCTTCCTGGAGCGCTTCGATCGCCTTCACGGTCGACCCGCCGGTGGTCACGACGTCCTCGACCACGAGGCAGCGGTCGTGCTCGTCAAGCAGCGGCCCCTCGACGCGGCGCTGCAGCCCGTGGGCCTTGCTCTCCTTGCGGACGAAGAACGCCTTGACGTCCGCGCCGCCGGCCAGCGCGGCACAGGCGACCGGGTCGGCGCCCATCGTCATGCCGCCCACGGCGGTCGCGCCGAGCTCGCTCGCGTGCTCGGCCAGAAGCTGCCCGAGCGCATGGAATCCGGAGGGCAGCATGATCGCCCGCTTGGCGTCGACGTAGTACTGCGCCGTCGCGCCGCTGGTCAGCACAACCTCGCCGACGATCAGAGCATGGGTATGGAGCGCATCGATCAAACGTTGGGTCGCAGACATTGAGTCCGTACCTTATGCGCCGTGGCTGGGAGGCCCCTACACGCTGTCGCCGTGGCGAGCAGTGTCCTCGTGTTGCTCGGGGTGCTGTTCTTCGTGATCGACCAGATGTACGCCGCGTCGGGCGAGGCGCGTGCGGCGATCGACGACGGCTCCGCTTCTTCGGTCGTCTCGGGCGCCGCATCCACGCCCGAGGCGGCTGAGGAACCCGGCACCATCGAGCGCTATGTCGAGAAGGCCAACGACGTCCTGCGCAAGCCGTTCGCGGGCATCGTCCCGCCGGACGCGGACCCGTGGTCGCGGCAGCTGATCCCCGCGGTCCTGGCGCTGCTGGTCTACGGCGTCGGGCTCGGATCGCTCGCCAACGCGATCTCGCCCAAACGCCGCCGCTAGCGGTAGGTGTCCACGCGGGTGCCGTACCGCACCCAGCGGAAGATCGACATCGCGTCGGGGACCGGCACGCGTAGGCACCCGTGGCTCGCGTTGTAGACCGGCACGTCCTTGTACCCGTGGATCGCGTAGCCGCGGATGAAGTACGAGGAATGGACCATGCCCTTGGCGTTCGTCCCGAGGTCCTTGCGGTACACGCGGAACGAGCCGAGGATCGTGGGCGTCGCGGGCGCGCCGGACGACGTCGGGTAGATCCGCTCGACCTTGCCGCCCTCGCCGATCAGCGCGAGGGCCTGCTTGGAGATGTCGGCCTCGACGTGGCGACCGTGCTTGGGGAACTTCACCTTGAAGTACCCGCCGCCGCGCGCGAGCTTGTCGAAGACCGCCGAGTTCGCCTGACTCGTGCGGGCCATCCCGGCGACCTTGCGGAAGGCGACGACCGCGCGTGCGGTGCGCGCGTCGAACAGCCCGCGCTCGCCGACGACGTAGCCGCGCTTGGCGAGCTGGCGCTGGAGGATCCGGACCGCGGGGCCGCGATCGCCGGGGCTGACGCTGCGGGGCAGGACGTCGACGCCGATGCCCTTCGCGGTGATCGAGACCAGCTCGGGCGTCGCGCGGTGGACCGCGCGGACGGTGAGGCGGCCGGTCTTCTTCGGCGCGTAGCCGACGGTGAAGCGGCCGACCTTGCCGTCACGACGGACCTTGAGCTCGACGACCCGCAGCTTCTTCTTCTCGCCGCGGTAGAAGCGGACGATCACCTTCTGGCCGGCCACGTACGGGGTCAGGGTGCCGCGCACCTTCACGCGCGAGCGCACGAGCGCCGCGTCCTGCTCGGTGCGGATCGTCAGCTTGCCCTTCTTCGGCGCGGCCGGCGGGGCGGGAGCGGGAGCCGTCGCGACCGGTGCCGCCGCGGTGACGGCGTCCTGGGCGACGGCCGTCGTGGCCAGGGGCGCGGCAAGCGCCGCAATGGTGAGGGCGGCGACCGCCGATCCGTGACGCATTCCGGGAATTCTAGGCGCCGAAGGCGGCAGATACGTCATCCGGCCGCGGGCTCGGCTTCGCCGGCACGCGAGGACCCAGGAACCGGGCGAGCAGCCAGAGCGCGAGCAGCGATGCGGTGACGGAGCCCGCGATCGTCACCGGGATCTGCCACTCCCAGTCCTGCGTGGCTCCGAACGCGATCGAGTTGTTCAGCGCGTGCAGCGCGACGGGCGCGTACAGCGACCCCGTCCACTGGTAGAGCAGCGCGAGCCCGACGCCGAAGACCATCAGCGGCACGACGAACCCGACGGGCGACGACCCGAGGTGGATGCCGCCGAACGTCATACCCGAGAGGAGCGCCGCGGGCCACACGCCCTTCCAGTTGCGCAGCGCGCGGAACATGTACCCGCGGAAGAGCATCTCCTCGGCGACCGGCGCGACCATCGTCACGAGCAGCAGCACGAGGATCAGGTTCAGGCTGGAGTCCTTGACCCCGAGCTCGTCGGGGAGGGAGTCCTTCTCGTCGATGCCGAGAACGCCCACCCAGATCGCGCTGAGCACGATGAACCCGAGGTAGACGGCCGCGATCAGGCCCACCGCGCGCCACTTCCGCTCGGGAACCCGCAGCCCGAAGTCGCGTGCTGTCGGTCGCGACGCGATCCAGGACGCGATGAGCAGCGGGACGGCGATGAACCCGACGTCCTGCAGGAAGGTCAGCGCGATCAGAACCCCCGCGGGCATGTCCGTGAGGTCGCCGCCGGCGATCGCGACACCGAGCCCCGCGACGATGCCGAAGACGATCGGCACGGTCAGCGCGGCGACGACCGCGACCCACGCGCTCCAGGGCTTCCAGGCGTCCGCGCCTTCGACGAGAGGCGGCAGCCCCTCGGGGCGCTCGGGCCGATCCGGCGGCGGGCCGGGGTGGACATAGGCCGGGGGCGGCACGCTCGTCATCGCTGGGTCCCAGGGTACGGGAGTGCGGTGCGCGGCTCGGCCAGAACCCCGATCCCGTCGACGAGCAGCGTTCCCGCGGGAACGTCGGGCGCCGGGGCGCCGCCGGTGACGAGGACCACGCCCATCCCGGCCGCGAGCGCGCCCGCCACGTCATGCTCGACCGAGTCCCCGACGTGCACGGCGTCCTCCGGCGCACAGCCGACGAGGGCCAGCGCGCCGGCGAAGATCGCTGGGTCCGGCTTGGCGACTCCGGCCTCCGCCGAGGTGACGACCGCGTCGAGCAGGGGCGCCAGCCCCGTCTCGCGCAGCACGGCGTGCAGCGACACGTCCCAGTTGCTGACGACGACCCGCGCGACGCCTTCCTCCTGCCACGCGAGCAGCGCGTCCCGCGCCCCCGGGAGCGCGACGAACCGCAGTGCGGCCAGCAGCGCGTCGAGGAGCGCGGCCGCATCGAGACCCGTCCGCGGCAGGGCATCGGCGAGCACCCCCACGCACGCCGCGCGCAGGTCGGCGAGCGCGACCTCGTCGACTGCCTCGTCGTGGTGGGCGCGGTAGTAGGACATCTCCGCACGCAGCGCGTGCTCGGCCTGCTCGGGCGTGACGGGGGCGCCCCGCTCGGTGAGCTCCTCGTGCAGCCGGGCGAACGGGTCGTCGAGCTCGACGAGCGTTCCGAGCGCGTCGAGGGTGACGCAGCGCCTCATGACGTCCAGTGCCATGTCGCATAGATCCCCGAGTAGACCGCCAGCGCCGCCGCGCTCAGCCCGAGCAGCACCCGGCCGCGCCAGCGGTGCCCGTCACACCACAGCGCCGCCCAGACCATCACCGGGAACAGGACGCACGCGAACCGGCCGAGCGACATCAGCGGCTGCGGCCCGACGGGGTAGGAGAGCGGCAGCGCGAGCGCGGCCAGCACGTAGGCGCCGTACTCGATCGGCAGCCGCCGGAAGACGCCGACGACCGCCGGGATCAGCAGGACGAGCCAGGTGAACTGCTCGAGGTTGTGCCGCGCCGCGAGGTACGGGTCTCCGCCGGCCTGGGTGAAGTACACGGGCTCGCGCGAGCCCGACAGCAGCTGGCGCGCCCCCTGGAACGCGGCCTCCGCGCCGTCCCACGCGCCGACGAACGGCCCGGCGAACGCGCGAAACCAGACCTCCTGCGCGTCGAACGGCGAGAGCGGATCGAGCCCGACGATCGCCAGCCCGGCGACGTACGCGAGCAGCCCGGCGGGCACGAGTGCGAGCCAGGCGAGATCGGTCCAGCGCCGCGGCGCGGACTTCCACCAGATGATCGCCAGCGGGAGCAGCAGCACGATCCCCGCGCTGCGCGTCGCCGCCGCGAGCCCGCCGAGCACGCCGGCCCAGACCCACCGGTCGCGCCGCGCCATGAGGAAGGCGCCGACCGAGGTCGCGAGGTACAGCGACTCGCTGTAGACCGCCGACAGGAAGACGGCCGTCGGGAAGAACGCGACCGCCAGGACCGAGCCGCGCGCGACCCGGCCGCCGAAGTCGAGCGCCACGAGCCGGTACAGCGCCACCAGCGCCACGAACAGCGCGGTCAGCGAGACGAGCACGCCGCCGATCAGGTCGCTGCGCACGACGACGCCGGCCGCCCCGGTCAGCACGGGATACAGCGGGAAGAAGGCCGTCCGCGCCCCGTCGTCGTAGCCGTCGGCCGCGATCGCGAGGAACCAGACGCTGTCCCAGCGCGCGAACGGCGCGGCCATCAGGTCGCCGATGGTTCCGAAGCCGATCGTCAGCCCGGCGGGGTCGAAATCCTCAGCGCGCGCGGAGTACCCGAACGCGGCGGCAGCGACCACGCCCGCAACGAAGACCAGGACCCGCGAGGCGAGGAACGCCTCCCACGCCACCGCCCAGGCCGGGTCATTTCGTGTCCGGATGGCGGACACGAAATGCCCCACGCCGGGGCGGGGCGGAGCTTCGGCTGGGCTACCGTCAGGCGTCATGGACTCGGTGGATGGTGTCATCGGAGCCGTCGCGGCCCTCGCCGTGGCCGGCGTCGTCGCGCTGATCGTGCGCAACATGCTCGGCCACGCCGGCGCGCTGGCGGAAGACCGCGTCGACCCCGTGTTGGCCACGCGGTTCAACGTCATCCGCCGTCTCGTGGTCGCGCTCATCCTCGCGATCGGCGTGTTCATCGCGCTGAGCCAGATCAACGCGCTCGACCAGCTGACGACGAGCCTCCTGGCCTCCACCGCGCTGCTCGCCGCCATCGTCGGCTTCGCCAGCCAGCAGGTGCTCGGCAACGCCCTCGCGGGCGTGCAGCTCGCCATTGCCCAGCCGATCCGCATCGGGGACGCGATCACGGTCGCCGACAACACCGGCGTCGTCGAGGACGTCCGCCTGACCTCCACGTACGTCCGCACCGCCGCGAACGCGCGGATCATCGTCCCGAACAAGGAGATGATCGGCGCGATCGTCCGCAACGACACGA